>JAPOJR010000043.1:0-20332 GCA_029978325.1 Alphaproteobacteria bacterium
GGATTTAAAATAATGTAGTATTGATGGTCACGGTATGATGGTAATCGCGATGTCATACGGGCATCGCTCATATACTGTTTGCCCGAAGTGGGATGGTTCAATGACAAAAGTCGTCCTGAGCGGAGGCAGTGTTACGCTCCGCGACGGTCTGAGACACCAATTGTCCGCTTCACCAATGCAAGTGTTAGGCGAGGTTGACGATCTGGCCGAGATGCCCTTAGCCGCCCGCGAACTGCCGGTACCCGACGTCGTTCTGACCATCGACCGCCCGTTCGCTTTGCCGCCGAACACAGAATGGCATGTGCCGTACTCCGCCACTTGGCCGGCGGTCCGCATCCTCGCGTTGATTACCAACCGCAACACGAGCCTGGCGGCGGAGGCGCTGCAATGGGGCGCTGATGGCTGCCTGTTCGCCGGCGAACCTACGGACACTCTGGTTCTGGCCCTCCAATTGGTGGCCCTAGGACAGACCGTCTGTCCGGATCAGGTCGGCCGGTCGTTCTTCCGGGATGCAGCCGCGGTGCGCGATCCACACCTTACGCCGCGGGAATTGGAAATCTTGCAGGGCCTGGTGCTGGGCCATAGCAACAAAATGATCGCAAATGCGCTGGGCACGACACATTTGACGGTAAAGGCGCAATTGCGCCATCTGCTGCAGAAACTGAGCCTCACCAACCGCACGCAAGCGGCGCTTTGGGCCCAGGAACGCGGCTATATGCCATCGCAGGACTCGACAGACCGTCAGGGTTCGGTTGCACGTCCCGTCAGCCACCATTAGGGTGCCGCCAGCCTCACCTGTAACGACGCGAGTTTGCAATGGTTCATCGTATCGCCTCCATCCTGCTGGCAATATCGCTAGCCTTCTTCGCTACGAATGCTTCGGCCGCCAAGGGAAACACCTTGATCCTTCAGCTTCGCACCGGCGAAGTGACGATCGAAATGCGCCCGGATCTGGCGCCGAACCATGTTGCGCGCATCAAGGAACTGGTCCAGCAAGGCTTCTATAACGGCCTGAAGTTTCACCGGGTGATCGCCGGTTTTATGGCGCAGACCGGTGACCCGCGTGGCGATGGCACCGGCGGCAGCGGCAAGAATATCAAGGCGGAATTCACGGCGACGCCTTTTGTGCGCGGGGTTGTCGGCATGGCGCGTTCACGCGACCCGGACAGCGCCGACAGCCAATTTTTCATCATGTTCGAAGCCTCGCCCTCTCTGAACAACCAGTACACCGTCTGGGGCAACGTGATCAGCGGCATGGAACACGTTGACCGCATCAAAAAAGGCGAACCGGCGCTGAATGGCGCTGTCCAAAACCCCGATAAAATCATCAGCATGCGCTTGCAGTAATGCCGCGCCCGGCTCTCTGCCGGGCCATCCGCCTTCGGGGAGTAGTGGCATACCCAAGCCGCGGCAGAATACAGCCGTTTTCTTGGGTGCATCGTCGGAATGCCGGCTGTAGCATAGTCTCCTATGACCACCGCGCGATCATCGTCGCCATAGGAGGATGCCATGCCCCGTCAGGACAAAACCCACTTCGAAGCCATCGTCATCGGTGCCGGCGTCGCTGGCATTTACCAGATCAAGCGCCTGCTCGATATGGGCATGGACGCCACCGTGCTGGAAGCCGCCGGCGGTCTCGGCGGCACCTGGTACAACAACCGGTATCCGGGCGCACGATTCGACAGCGAAAGTTATACCTACGGCTTTACCTTCTCAAAGGAGGTGCTGGCGGAATGGCATTGGAAGGAGCGGTATTCGCCCCAGCCGGAAAATCTGAAATACCTGGAATTCGTCGCCGACAAGTTCGACCTGCGGAAACACATGCAGTTCAACTGCCACCTCGACGCCGCGACCTTCGACGAGGACGAGAACATCTGGCGCCTGACCGTCAACGGCGACCGCAAGATGACCTGCCGCTGGCTGATCATGGGCGTTGGCCTGCTGTCGATCCCGACCATGCCGCGCCTCGACGGCATCGACGACTTCAAGGGCGACAGCTTCCACACCTTCGACTGGCCGCACGAAGGCTATGACCTGACTGGCAAGAAGGTCGGTATCATCGGCACTGGTGCGACGGCGATCCAGGTGATTGGCGACATTGCCGACAAGGTCGGCTCTCTGCACGTGTTCCAGCGCCGCGCCAACTGGGCCGCGCCGCTGAACAATTCCAAGATTTCGGAAGAGCAGATGGCGGACATCCGCTCCCGCTATGACCAGATTTTCGAGGTCTGCTCCCGCACTCCCGGCGGTTTCGAGCACGAGCCGGACCGTCGTGGCTTCTATGAGGTGAGCCGCGAGGAGCGGGAGAAGCTCTGGAACAAGCTCTACAAGGAGCCGGGCTTTGGCATCTGGCTCGCCAATTTCCGTGAGATTTTCATGGACGAGAAGGCGAACGAGGAATTCTCCGAGTGGATTGCCGACCGCATCCGCGAGCGGGTGAAGGACCCGGTGACCGCCGAGAAACTCATCCCGCGCGACCATGGCTTCGGCGTGCAGCGCGTGCCGCTGGAGACCTATTACTACGAGGCGTACAACCGCCCGAACGTGCATCTGGTTGACCTGAACGACACGCCGCTGGTGCGCGTGACGGAGAATGGCCTGCAGACCACGGATGCAGAGTACGACTTCGACGTCATCATCTACGCCACCGGGTTCGATGCGATCACCGGCGCCTATGACCGGATCGACATCACCGGCGCAAATGGCGTCAAGCTGCGCGACAAGTGGGAGACGCGGATCACCACCTATCTGGGCATGTTCATTGAGGATTTCCCCAACCTGATCATGCCGAACGGCCCGCAGAGCGGTTCCGCCTCGACCAACTATCCACGCGGGATCGAGATCGGCGTTAGCTGGGTTTCCGATTTCCTCGAATACGTCCGCGCCCAGGGCCACTCACGCGTCGAGCCTGCCAGCGACGCCACCGAGCGCTGGACCCAGCATGTGGAGAAAATGTACTCCGTCATGCTGATGCGGAAGGCGAAGAGCTGGTTCACCGGCTACAACTCGAACGTCAAGGGCCACGAGGCCGGGACGATCCGCTATCTGGTCTACAATGGCGGCACGCCCAAATATGTGTCCATCATCAACCAGGTGACGGCGGACGGCTACTCGGGCCTCGTCTTCGACAGTGACCCCAGCGGCGGCGCCAAAGCGGAGACAGAGTTCTCGCGCCGGGCGGCGGAGTAGGCGCGCGCAGCAGACCTAGCCAGGTCCGCTGCAAACCCCAAAAGGCTCCGACACGGCGGCCTAGTCACAGCGCCGGCAGAAACCTTGAAAGACGGAGTGCGCCACATGGCCGCCGACGAGCCTACCCAAAGAACCGAACGCCAAGTAGCGCTGGACTATCACGAGTTGCCCCGCCCCGGTAAGCTCGAAATCCGGCCGACCA
Organism: Alphaproteobacteria bacterium; assembly: GCA_029978325.1. Lineage (GTDB taxonomy): Bacteria > Pseudomonadota > Alphaproteobacteria > Bin95 > Bin95 > JACKII01. The sequence goes on from JAPOJR010000043.1 coordinate 3,392, forward strand.
AACCCATGGACAACGGACGCGACCTGGCGCGCGCCTATTCGCCTGGAGTCGCTGAGGCCTGCAACGAGATTGCCGCGAACCCTCGGGATGTCGTCCGCTATACCGCCAGGGGCAACTTGGTCGGCGTCGTTTCCAATGGCACAGCTGTGCTGGGCCTAGGCAATATCGGCGCGTTGGCCTCCAAGCCCGTGATGGAAGGCAAGGCGGTCCTCTTCAAGAAATTTGCCGGCGTGGATTGCTTTGACATCGAAGTGAACGAAAGCGACCCGGAGCGGCTGGCCGAATTTGTCTGTCGCCTGGAACCAACGTTCGGCGCCATCAATCTGGAGGATATCAAAGCTCCTGAATGTTTCGAAGTAGAGGAAAGACTCAAGGAGATGCTCGACATACCGGTGTTTCACGACGACCAGCATGGCACCGCGATTGTCGTAGCCGCCGCGACCAAGAACGCCCTTTATCTCTCTGGCAAGAACCCAGCCAATATCCGCGTTGTCGGTCTAGGCGCCGGCGCGGCGGGCGTCGCCTGCCTGACCATGCTGTGCTCGATGGGCGTCAAGCCAGAGAACATCACTGTCTTTGACAAAGAAGGCGTGCTGCACCTGGGCCGCAATGACCTCTGCCCGGAACAACTGGCATTTGCCCGCGACGTTGGCCGCATCACGATAGAGGATGCTTTGAAGGGGGCAGACCTGTTCCTAGGCCTGTCCGGCCCTCGCCTCCTGACTGAGGAAATGGTCGCTCGCATGGCGCCAAAGCCGATCATTTTCGCGCTCGCCAACCCGACGCCGGAAATCATGCCGGACGTTGCCCGCAGCGGTGCACCGGGAGCATTGATCGCCACCGGCCGGTCCGATTTCCCCAACCAGGTCAATAACGTCCTCTGCTTTCCCTTCATCTTCCGCGGTGCGCTGGACGTGGGCGCGACCGAGATTAACGAGGCGATGAAACTGGCGTGCGCCGCCGCTATCGCCGGCTTGGCGCGTGAAACGACCTCGGCGGAGGTCGGCCAAGCCTATCGCGGCGAACGCCTGACCTTTGGCCCGGACTACCTGATTCCCAAGCCGTTCGACCCGCGGCTACTGCCACGGGTCGCCTATGCTGTGGCCAAGGCGGCGATTGAAACGGGCGTCGCCACCCGACCTTTGGATCTGCACGAATACCGGCTGCGGCTCGAAGCGCAGGTTTACCGCTCGTCGATGGTGATGCGGCGGGTATTCGAAAGCGCGCGGCGGTCCAAACGGCGCATTGTTTTTGCTGAAGGCGAAGACGAACGCGTGCTGCGCGCTGCGCAGGCCATCAGCGAGGAAACGGCAGACACGCCGATCCTCGTTGGCCGTCCGGAGGTCATCGAGTCGCGGTTGGAACGGGCCGGCCTGCGGATCCGTCCTGGGATCGAATTCGAGGTGGTCGATCCAACGGACGACCCTCGCTATCCCGCCTATTGGGGCAGCTATCACAAGATTATGGCGCGCGGCGGCGTAACACCCGACCTTGCCAAGGCGATATTGCGGACCAACACAACGGCGATTGCCGCCGTCATGGTGCATCGCGGCGAAGCCGACAGCATGATTTGCGGCACGTTCGGCGAGTACCGTTGGCATCTCAACTATGTAACGCAAGTCCTCGCGGAAGGGTCGCTCCACCCGGTCGGCGCCCTGTCGCTGGTGATTCTGGACGCTGGCCCGCTGTTCATCGCCGACACCCACGTCCACATTATGCCGACGCCAGAGCAGGTGTGCGAAACGGTTTTGGCAGCGGCGCGCCACGTTCGGCGGTTCGGTATCGCCCCCAAGATAGCGCTCTGTTCCGGTTCGCAGTTTGGCAACCTGGACAGCGCGTCTGGCCGCGTCATGCGTGGCGCGCTGGAGTTGTTGGACGCCCGGCCTACGGATTTCGAATATGAAGGCGAAATGCAGACGGACGCTGCGCTCGATCCGGATTTGCGGGAACGCCTGTTCCCCGGCGGCCGCCTGACGGGCAAGGCCAACGTGCTGATATACGCAAACACCGACGCCGCTGGTGCAGCCCGGAACATCCTGAAATCGGTGGCGGGCGGTTTGGAGGTAGGGCCGATCCTGATGGGCATGGGCAACCGCGCCCACGTCGTGACGCCATCGATTACCGTGCGCGGACTGCTGAACATTGCCGCGCTCGCCGGTTCGGAAGTATCCAGCTACGGCTGATGGTGCCTAGTCAAAATCGCTTAGAACATCGTCCTCAAATGACCCGGTCAGATGCAACATCTGGCCGGGCAATAGCCAGCACGAGCGATGCACGCATCAATACTGGCGGATCAGACCGACCAGGCGCCCCTGCACCTGCACCCTGTCGGGCTCCAGCAGGCGGGTCTCATACCGTGGATTGGCAGCCTCCAGCGCCACCTTTGTGCCCTGCTGATGCAAGTATTTCAGCGTCACTTCCTCACGGTCGACCAGAGCCACGACGATTTCGCCGGGCTTGTAGTTTGGGCCGTCTTGGATCACCACGGTATCGCCATCGAGGAGGCCAGCGTTGATCATCGAGTCGCCGGCGACCTCCAGCGCATAGTGGCGACCACGCCCGACGATGGCGGCGGGCACGCGGATCGTGGCATCCGGGTCGCGCAGCGCCTCTATCGGCGTACCAGCAGCGATGCGGCCGTAGAGCGGCAGTTCGATATCCGTCGCCGGCATTGAGACCGGACGGCCCAGTGTCGTAACCGGACCGGACGGCGCCGTCTTGGGTGCGCCGCTAGCGGCAGCCGATTCCGGCAAACGCATGACCTCCAATGCGCGGGCGCGGTGCGCCAGACGGCGGATAAACCCTCGTTCCTCCAGCCCGCTGATCAGTCGGTGTATGCCAGACTTGGATTTCAGGCCAAGCGCATCCCGCATTTCATCGAAGGAGGGGGAAATGCCGTCTTCCTGCAGACGCTGATTGATGTAGGACAGCAGGTCAGTTTGTTTGCGTGTAAGCATATTGATCTCACAAGGTTCCGCACCACACAAGATGATGCGCTCATGAACATGGTTTGTTCTAGATATGCTGTCAATATGCGTCAATATTGTTTTTATGTTCTTAAAGGAGCCCATCCAGCAACAAGGCTGGCACCAATGTTCCCTTTTTGGCCGCAGGAGCGTTCTCGTGACGCACAATCAATGCCCTTGCTTCAGCCAGCGCCGTCAGCATGGAGGAGTCCTGCTTGGCAAAGGGCACGACCTGCCCATTGGCGTTGAGCCGGGCCCGCATGTAGTCCTGGCGTATGCCATTCGCCGGCAGGTCGGCCGCGGTTTCGACCATGGTCGGCGCCGGGATGCCATCGGCCCGTCCCTGCATCGCATACAGCAATGGCCGCAGAAACAGCATGGCGCAGACCATCGAAGACACCGGGTTTCCCGGCAATCCCAGCACATGGCTCCGCCCCAGCTTGCCGACCATCAACGGTTTGCCCGGCCGCATGGCGATCTTCCAGAAATCAACCTGCAACCCATCTTCCTTCAACGCGGTCTGCACCAGATCGTGGTCGCCAACGCTGGCACCGCCGATGGTGACCAGGATGTCGGCATCTCTTGCAGCGGCCACGGCCTCACGCAGAGATTCGATCGTGTCCCTGGCAACCCCAAGCACCACCGGCTCACCGCCATTCGCCCGGACGAATCCGGCGAGCGAAGTGCTGGTTGATGCGACGATTTGACTAACTGCGATCGGCTCGCCCGGAAAGACGATTTCATCCCCGGTGGCGAGGATAGCGACACGCGGACGGCGCACGACCTTCAGCCACGGATAGTCCATGGCTGCCGCCAGCGCCAATTGCCGGGGCGAAAGATAGGTTCCCGCCGCCAAACGGCTCTCACCTTCGCGAAAGTCCAACCCCGCGTCGCGGACATTGCCGCCGGTCTCTTCAGCCTCAATGATTGTGATCTGGTCGCCGTCAGCCTCGGTATCCTCCTGGATGACGACGGTATCGGCGCCGGCCGGCAACGGTGCTCCCGTGAAAATACGAACACACTGGCCGGTCTGGAGATTTGGCTCGTAATACCCTCCGGCCTGAACGGCGCCCACCATCTTAAGCGTCACCGGCACGCTGGCGACGTCAGCGCCTCGCACCGCATAGCCATCCATGGCGCTGGCGGCAAAGGGCGGTTGGGTCCGCCGCGCCACCAGCGGTCCGGCAAGGACCCGACCGGCGGCGTCCATCAACCCGACGGTCTCCGCCGGCAAGGTCGAGGCGCCCGCAACGACGCGGGCTTGGGCTTCGGCAACAGAGATCATTTGCGGGTGGCCTCATAGGTGCCGGACTTACCGCCGGTCTTCAGCAACAGGCGGACGTCCTGAATTTCCATGGCTTTGTCGATGGCCTTGCACATGTCATAGACGGTCAGCGCGGCGACGCTGGCGGCGGTCAGCGCCTCCATCTCCACGCCGGTGCGCCCTTTGAGCTTGCAGGTGGCGCGGATATCGACGGCGTTCTCGGCCTCGACGCATTCCAGATCGACGGTGACCTTGGTCAGCGCCAGCGGGTGGCAGAGCGGGATCAGGTCCGGCGTACGCTTGGCAGCCATGATGCCGGCGAGGCGGGCCACGCCCAGCACGTCGCCCTTGCCGATCTCGCCCGCCTGGATGGCGGCGAGGGTGGCCGGCTGCATCACGACGCGCGCGCCGGCAGTGGCGACACGCTCGGTCTCCGCCTTATCCGAGACGTCGACCATCTGCGCCCGGCCTTCGGCGTCGAAATGGGTCAGGCCGGTGCCGGCGGCGCTCATGCGGCCCTCGCGAGCAGGGTTTTCGTGGCTTCGGTTACGTCGTCCTGGCGCATCAGGTGCTCGCCGACCAGGAAACAGCGCGCGCCCACCCTGGCCATGCGGGCGAGGTCGGCAGCCGTGCGCAGGCCGCTTTCGGAGATCATCAGGCGGCCTTCCGGGACCAATGCCGCCAACTCCTCGGTGACAGCGATGTCCGTTACCATGGTTTTGAGATTACGGTTGTTGATGCCGACAAGCTGCGCCCCCAGTGCCAGCGCGCGGTCGAGTTCCGGCGCATCGTGCACCTCCACCAGAACATCCATCTGCAAGGCCTCGGCGGTCGCTGCCAGATCCGTCGCCTCATAGTCGTCGAGGCAGGCCATGATCAGCAGCACGCAATCGGCACCCAGCGCCCGCGCCTCGCAGATCTGGAAGGTGGTCAGCATGAAATCCTTGCGCAGCACCGGCAGCTTGCAGGCATCTCGCGCCGCCTTCAGATAGGCGTCATCGCCCTGAAAATACGGCACATCGGTCAGCACCGACAGGCACGCCGCGCCGCCCGCCTCATAGGCCTTGGCCAGCGACGGCGGGTCGAAATCCGGCCGGATCAGGCCGCCGGAGGGCGAGGCCTTCTTGATTTCCGCGATCAGTCCATACTCGCCGGCATCGACCTTAGCCTTCAACGCGCGGGCGAAACCGCGGGTCGGCTGTTGCAGCATGGCCTCGGCGATCAGGTCCTGCTCTGTTTTCTGTGCCTTACAGCGGGCGACATGCTCGCGCTTGTCGGCGCAGATGCGGGCGAGGACGTCGGGCATGTCGGTCATGATGCGGCACCTCCGGTCGCTGTCACGAGCGCCTGCAGCTTGGCCGCCGCCGCGCCGCTGCCGATGGCCTCCGCCGCCATGGCGACGCCGGCCTTAAGGTCGGATGCCTTGTCGGCCACGATTAAGGCGGCGGCAGAGTTCAGCAGGACGATATCACGGTAGGGGCCGGGCTCGCCCGCCAGCACGCCACGCAGGGCATCGGCGTTGTGCTCCGGCGTGCCGCCGACCAACGCGGCGAAGTCGGCGCGGGGCAGGCCGGCGTCTTCCGGCGTTATCTCGAAGGTCGAAACCTGGCCGTCCTTCACCTCCGCCACCCAGGAAGGGCCGGTGGTGGTGAGTTCATCGAGGCCGTCGGAGCCGTGCACCACCCAGGCGCGCTCGGTCCCGAGTTGAGCCAGCACGCGCGCCTGCGGCTCGATCCAGTCGCGGGAGAAAATCCCCATGAGCTGCCGCTTCGCGCCTGCCGGATTGGAGAGCGGTCCCAGCAGGTTGAAGATGGTACGGGTGCCAAGCTCGACCCGGGTCGGCCCTACATGGCGCATGGCGCCGTGGTGGCGGGGGGCCATCAGGAAGGTGATGCCGATATCCCAGATCGCCCTCTGCACCAGGTCCATCTCGCAATCGATGTTGACCCCCAGGGCCGAGAGCACATCCGCCGCTCCCGACTTGCTGGAAAGCGCCCGGTTGCCGTGCTTGGCGACCGGCACGCCGCACGCCGCGATGACGAAGGCGACAGCGGTGGAAACGTTGTAGGTGCCCTTAGCGTCGCCGCCGGTGCCGCAGGTATCGATGGCGCCGGGGGGAGCCTCGATCGCCAACACCTTGTCGCGCATGACGCGGGCCGCACCGGTCAGTTCCTCGACAGTCTCGCCGCGGACGCGCAGCGCCATCAGAAAACCGCCGATCTGGGAGGGCGTGGCCTCGCCGGACATCATAATGTCGAAGGCCTGACGGGCCTCGTCCTCGCTGAGGGCATTGCCATCGGCGACCTTGGCGATCAGGGGTTTGAAGGCGTCGCTCATGGCGTGCGGGTCTCCCGGCTCAGGCAGCGGCGTGCAGACGGCGTGGCGGCAGCGGCTTCGGCGTGCCCGTCGGCAGGCGGCCGCCGGTGGCCATGCTGAGGAAGTTGCCCAACAATTGATGGCCGGCCTGGCTGGCGATGCTCTCCGGATGGAATTGCACGCCATGGATCGGCAGCGAGCGGTGGCGGAAGCCCATGATCACGCCATCTTCGGTCTCCGCGTTGATCTCCAGGCAGTCGGGCAGGCTCGCGGGCTCAACCGTCAGCGAGTGATAGCGCGTCGCCTCGAACGGGTTGGGCAATCCGGCGAAGACGCCAGTGTTCTTATGGTGCATCCGGCTGAGCTTGCCATGCATCGGCTGCGGCGCACGCACGACCTTACCGCCAAAGGCCTGGCCGATGGTCTGGTGGCCGAGGCAGACGCCCAGCAGCGGCACTTTCGCCTCCGCCGCCGCGGCGACGAGGTCGAGGCAGATGCCGGCCTTGTCCGGGTCGCACGGGCCGGGCGAGATCACGATACCTTCCGGCTGCATCGCCATCGCGTCAGCGACGGAGATGGCGTCGTTGCGGTGCACGGCGAACTCGCCGCCCAACTCGCCCAGGAAGTGGCGCAGGTTATAGACAAAGCTGTCGTAGTTATCGATCAGGAGAAACATTCTTCAAATCCGTCATTGCGAGGCGCGGCTACTCTTTATCCGTCATTGCGAGGAGCGGAGCGACGAAGCAACCCAGGGGGTTCAGAGCGGGGCACTCCTGGGTTGCTTCGCTTCGCTCGCAATGACGGCCAGAGGGGCAGGTAACTGGCTCCGAGACTTTGCTCATGCAATTCACCCTTACTGCGGCGCATAGCGCACGGCTTCGTTTGCAGCCCGCACCAGAGCCGCAGCCTTGTCGACGCTTTCCTGGTACTCCGCGGCGGGATTGCTGTCCGCCACGACCCCAACGCCGGCCTGAACGTACATCACGCCATCCTTGACCAGCGCGGTGCGCAGGCCGATGCAGGTGTCCATGGTGCCGTCGGCGGCGAAATAGCCGATGCAGCCGGCATAGATGCCGCGCTTTTCCGGCTCCAACTCGTCAATGATCTCCATCGCCCGCACCTTGGGCGCGCCGGACAGCGTGCCAGCGGGGAAGCCGGCAATCAGCGCACCGAAAGCGTCATAGCTCGGGTCCAACTCACCCTCGACGGTGGAGGACAGGTGCATCACATGGCTGTAGCGCTCGATCTCGAACTGGGCCAGTACCTCGACCGAGCCGATTTTGGCGACGCGGCCAACATCGTTACGGGCGAGGTCGAGCAGCATCAGATGCTCTGCCAATTCCTTCGGATCGTTCTGCAACTCTTCGGCCAAAGCGCGGTCTTCCGCATCGGTCTGGCCGCGGCGGCGGGTACCGGCAAGCGGGCGGATGGTGACGCGGTTGTCGCGCACGCGCACCAGAATCTCCGGCGACGAGCCAACGATGGAGAAACCCGCCAGATTGAAGAAGAACAGGAAGGGCGACGGGTTCAGCCGCCGCAATGCCCGGTAGAGCGCGAACGGCGGCAGTTCGAACGGCACAGAGAAACGCTGCGACGGCACGATCTGGAAGGCATCGCCCGCATGGATATAGTCCCGCGCCTTGACCACGTTCGCCTCGAAGGTCTCACGGCTCATATTGGCGGCCGGCTTTTCGGCTTCGGCGGGCGCACCCGAGGACAACGCGCTGGCGCTGGCCGGCAACGGCTGCTCCAACCCGGCAATTACTTCCTGTATGCGCCTGGTGGCCAGTGCATAGGCTGCGGCAGCATCTTTGCCGGCCGCAGGCCGCACCGGGGCAACCAGCGTTATACGATCGGCCAGCGCATCGAATACCGCCATAATTGTCGGCCGGATAAACAGCCCATCCGGGATACCCAAGGTGTCTTCCGGCTCGTTCGGCAGGTATTCCATCAGCCGGACCATGTCATAGCCCATATAGCCTACCAGGCTTGAGGCCATTGGCGGCAGCTTTGCCGGCAAATCGGGAATGCGCGATTCCTCGATCAACGCCCGCAACGAGGCCAGAGCGCCCGCGCCGCATGGCTCGAACGCGTCGGCGTCGGTCAGGGCCTGCCGGTTAATTTCGGCGTGGTCGCCATGGCACCGCCAGATCAGATCGGGCGACAGGCCCAGGAACGAATACCGCCCGCGGATCGCGCCGCCTTCGACCGATTCCAGCAGAAAGGCGTTCGGCTGATCCTCGCCAAGCTTCAGCCAAGCCGAAACCGGCGTTTCCAAGTCGCTGACCAGATGACACCAGACCAATTGCGGCTTTTCCGCCTCGTGCACATGCCGGAAATTTTCAAAAGAGGGTTCTATCGTCGGGCCGGTCATGGCTTTGGCACGTCCTTTGCTGGTCACAATGATTATCGCAGGACCCGTTCGATCGCGGGCCGGTCGATATCAACGTCATATTCCGCACGAGCGGCTTCCTGGAATGCCCTGGCGATTTCCTGGCGGCGATCCCGGTTCAGGACCTGGCGCAATTGCTCCAGCACCTCCTGAGCCTCTTTGTCATCCGCGCCTGTCGTCGGCGCCAGCACCTCATCCACCCGTGCAACGAATACCCGGTCCGAATCGTTGTGCGCCAGCACCTCTCCCTTTTTGGCCTTGAACAGGGCCTGAATCAGGTCCGGGGTCGTCCCGCCTGGAGTTTCGCCGCGGGAGAACCCAGGCACGACAACCACCGTGAAACCGGCTGCGGCGGCAGCTTCTGCGACCGGCATACCAGCCCGCAGCGATTCCGCCAACTTCGCCGCCGCGGCATCCGCTTGTTTCGAGCGTTCGGATTCGGTCCAGTCGGCCAGCACGCTGTTGCGCACCTGATCGAACGGCCGTTTGGCCGAAGCAATCGTGCGGTCAACACGCAGGATAAAGTACCCACCATCCGGGGTCTCGGTCAAAATCGACCGCTCTCCCTCCAGGGTCTGGAAGGCGACGCCCAGGAACTGTGCGTTGGATGGCATGTTCTCGGGACGCTTGCCCGCAGCGTCCTGGCCGGTGCGGCTGATGCCGGAGAAGCGCAGCAATTGCACCTGAGCTGCCTCAGCCGCTGCTTCCAGGCTATTGCCAGCGGCCAAGGTATCCTCGGCGGCGTTCGCACGGGCAATCAATTCGTCAATCGCCATATCCAGCGCCAACGCGTGCCGCAATTCTTCCTTCACGTCGTCGAACGGCTTGGTCTGGGTCGGATCAATCGCCTTAACCCACAAAACATGATAGCCGAAGGGCGTTTTCACCGGGTCGGAGAACCCGGCCTTCGCCAGGGCAAATGTCGGCTCAGCCAATTCCGGCGGAATCATGCCTGCCTTAGTGACGGACCCCAACTCAGTCGCAACGCCGCCGCTATCACTGGCGACAGAGACCCAATCGCCGCCCGCCTTCAACCGCTCTGCGGCTTTGGCGGCCGCCGCCTCATCCTGGAACACCAGTTGCGCGACCGTCCGCTCCTCCGCCCGCTGATACTGGCCCAGCCGGCTTTGGTATTCCTCTTTCAGTCGCTCTTCCGGCACCGCGAAGGTCTTTGCGATTTGCTCTGGGCTCAGCACAATGGCTGAGATGTCCCTCAGCTCCGGCAGATTGTAGGTTGTCTCGGCCTTGTCATAGAAGGCCCGCAACACCGTCTCCCCCGGATCGGAAGGCGCCGGCAAAGCGGCATGCATCTGCGACAGCACGGTCGCTTTGCGCTTTTCCGCAAAGAAGGCGTACTGCTCGTCCACGATGGGCTTGGGCGGCGGCGGCGCGGCGACGACGGCTCCGATCAACGGGTCGCGCAGCAAACGCCCCGACAGATCCTTTAAAAACTGATCTTCACTCAATCCGGACCGGAACAAAATCTGCTCATAGCGCACTTTGTCGAAGGTGCCGGTTACCCCCTGAAAATTCGGGTCCTGCATAACGGCGGACCGCAACATTCCTTCGGTGGTCGACAACCCCAGCGACTGCGCTTCGCGTGACATAACCTGCTGGTCGACGATGCCGTCGATCACCTGCTGATCCAAGCCCATGCTCAATGCCAGCTCGTTCGTTACCGTGCTGCCGACGCGTTGGCGCAAACGCTCAACTGCAGAGGTAAACTGGCTTCGCACCAGCGATTGCCGCACCTCGGTGTCGCCAACACGAATCACCACGGGATCCGGATCCGGCTGCAAATAGTCGACGATGCCCCACGCGCCGAACGACAATATCAGCAGCACGAACAGGATTTTGGCGACCCAGCCAGTAGCGCCCTTGCGCATTGCGGTGATCATCGGCGCGTCCTTAATCTCAACAAGCAACAGAAAACCTTGTAGGAGCGCCCGTATATATAGAGACCGCGGCCCGGCAGCAACTGGCCCGGTCGCGGCGGATATGCTAGGGGCTTCACAAAATACCGATATCGCCCGCAGAGGATACGTACCATGGCTGCCCCCAAGACCCTGATCGCCGGCAACTGGAAAATGAACGGCCTGCGCGCCGACGGCGTGACATTGGCGAAGTCGGTCGCCGCCGGCGCACCCGCTGTTGTAGCGAAGGCGGAATTGCTGATGTGCCCGCCGGCAACATTGATCAGCCTGGTCTCCAATACCCTCGCAGAGGTATTGCGCCAGGGCTTGGTCAGCATTGGCGGCCAGAATTGCCACCCTGAGGCATCGGGGGCCCACACAGGCGATGTGTCGGCGCCGATGCTGGCCGACCTCGGTTGCAAATATGTGATCGTCGGCCACTCCGAGCGCCGCACCAATCACTCCGAGGATGACCCGCAGGTCTGGCAGAAGGCCGTAGCCGCACAACAGGCCGGCTTGATTCCGATCATCTGCGTCGGTGAAACCGAGGCAGAGCGGGACCGCGGCGAGGCTTTAAATGTCGTCCGGCGTCAGATTACAGGGTCCCTGCCCGATGCGGCCAAGGCCGGCAACGTGGTGATTGCCTACGAGCCGGTATGGGCCATCGGAACGGGCAAAACCCCGTCCCTGGCCGACATCGCCGAAGTCCACGATGCCATGCGTGCGCTCTTGAACGAAAAAATGACCGATGGCGATGGCGTGCGCCTGCTGTATGGCGGCTCTGTCAAGCCCGGCAACGCAGCCGAGATTTTGGCGCTGGCCAATGTCAACGGCGCGCTGGTCGGCGGCGCCAGCCTCAAGGCGGACGATTTCCTCGCCATTGCGGCTGCGGCCTGACCACGGCGGCGCCTTTCCGCCATTACCCACATGGGTATGGCGGAAGGTGGCGCAGACTATCGCTGCTTTTCGACGGCAGTCGCCAACGCAGCCAGCATGTCACCCAAGCTCTTAATCGCCGCCGCATCAGTCAACTTGCCATCCTGGAAAGCTGAGTTTGCCCCGCCGATCATGACCTCTGGCTTGTTCAAGACCTGACCGTTCAGGAATACAAAAACCTGGCGCAATTGGTACTGCGCCCGTGCGGTACCGAGTCGTCCGCCGGACGCGCCGACAATGCCGATGATTTTTCCGTCAAACGGCTGCGATGGCGGGCGTGAAACCCAGTCGATCGCATTCTTCAACACACCGCTGAACGAGAAATTGTATTCCGGCGTCGCAATCAAGACCGCGTCCGCAGCGCGGATTTGATCGCGCAGCTTCGTAACAGCAGCGGGAAAGCCCGCTTGGAACACCTCTTCTTTGTAGAGCGGGATAGCGCTGATGTCTGCGATCGTGACCGCCATGCCATCGGGCGCCATTTCCTGAGCGGTGCGGAGGGTTGCCGTGTTGTGCGAAGCGGCGCGCAGGCTACCGGAAATTCCCAATACATTGATGCTCATAGACGCTATCTCGCTTGTAAATTCAGACGAGCCGGAACTGGCTGACTAGGTATGTACCCGATAATGCCATCCGGAAAACGCCAACAGACGATAAAACAGCTTTGCATCCAACCGTTCCGGTTGGCATAGAACCGGGGACAATTGCCCTGCCCGCCTTAGGAAGCGCCATTAAAATGAGCATCACCCTCCGCCAACGACTCGCTAATGGCGAGTTCATCGTCGCTCCCGGCGTATTTGATATGATCTCGGCGTTGAGCGCAGACAGGATGGGCTTTGCCGCCCTCTACATGACCGGCTATGGGACGGTTGCGTCCCATCTTGGCCTGCCGGATGCTGGGCTCGCCAGCTATCATGACATGGTTAACCGCGTCGCCACTATCGCCGGCGGCACCAAGACGCCGCTCATTGCCGATGCGGACACCGGCTTTGGCGGGCTGTTGAATGTGGATCACACCGTCAAGGGCTATGAACGCGCCGGCGCCACCGCCATTCAGATCGAAGACCAGGAATTTCCCAAGCGTTGCGGCCACACGCCCGGGCGGCGGGTCGTCCCGTTGGAAGACATGGTCCGCAAGATCCGCGTCGCCGTCGATGCGCGCGATTCGCGGGATTTCCTGATCATCGCCCGCACCGATGCCCGCACCGACCTTGGCCTCGATGAAGCCCTGCGCCGCGGCGACGCCTTTGCCGAGGCCGGCGCCGATGTCCTTTTCATAGAATCCCCGGAAAGCGAAGCGGAAATGGCAAAAATCGGCGCCCGGTTTGCCGGCGTGCCATTACTGGCCAACATCGTCGAAGGCGGACGGACGCCCGTGCTGCCAAAAGCTCGTCTGCAAGAACTGGGGTATTCGATATCGATCCATCCGGCCAGCGGGTTCCTGGCATTTGCTCAAGCCTGTGCCGGGATTTATGGGACCTTGAAGGAAACAGGCGCGACGCTCGGCTCGGCCACACCGCTGTTGCCGTTCTCCGAAATGAACACGTTGATGGGCTTTCCTGCTGTCTGGGATTTCGAAAAGCGACACCCTGAATCTTAAAAAATCGTTAGGGTTTTGCGCGGCATGTTTACTACAGTTGCTGCAGGCGACGGCATCTTCCTGGCGCTCTAGTCCTGTATAGCGCTTAGCCTGTCCATATCTGACGATATTACAGACGAAAGCGCCACCACCCAGGAGTAAAAGCCTCGGAAAGCCGGGCTTTTAATGCACGGCGCCGGGGAAGTTTTGCACACGGGCATCAGTTTGACGGCAAACCAAAAAAATTCGCGCGCATCAGCGCACCTTCACATCTCCGTCACACGCTAGAAATAAATATTTCTCTATATTTCAATTAGTTGGAAAATATTGCTCAAATTTTAATCAGACCGTCCAAACTCATGGGTTTCCGCGGGACTCGCGCGCTTGATCCGGGGTTATTGACAAGGTTATCCACAGCTCCGGTGGATTTCCAAACGGGCCTTCACCGCATTCAACGGATATCGAGAAATAATCGGCAAGCGGCCTGCGGCCAGAGCCAGATTCCTTACGGTGCGCTACAGAGCTGCTTCATCCAATGCATACCCGGCGGAACGTACGGTCCGGATAACATCCGAGCCGCCAGTGCCGTTTAACGCTTTTCGCAGGCGGCGGATATGCACGTCGACCGTTCGGGTTTCTACGTAAACGTTGTGCCCCCACACGGCGTCCAACAATTGCTCGCGGGAATAAACCCGACCCGGATGCTCCATAAAATGTCTCAACAGACGGAATTCGGTTGGACCGAGCGCGATGGTGTCGCCTCCGCGCTGGACTCTATGCGAGGCCAGGTTCATTTGGATATCGCCGAATGCCAATGTATCGGCGTCGATCGCCGGGCGGCTACGCCGCATCACCGCCTTGACCCGCGCCAGCAATTCGGAAGGCGAGAACGGCTTGACCACATAGTCGTCAGCACCGCTCTCAAGGCCCCGCACCCGGTCCGTTTCCTCGCCCCGGGCAGTCAACAAGATGATCGGCACCGCATGGGTGTCTTTTCCGCGCCGCAGCTGCCGACAGACTTCCAACCCGGAAGTGCCGGGCAGCATCCAATCCAACAAGATCAGATCCGGAAGGCGTTCGGCGGTCGCAACAAGAGCAGAATCTCCATCCAGGCAAGCCAGGACTTCGTATCCCGCTGTTTCCAGATTATACCGCAACAGCTCAACAATCGCGGTATCGTCTTCGACCACCAGGACGTACGGTTTCACGGTCAATCGCCTCTCAAACAAACTTGCTTCTTGGAATTGCGCTAGCCCAACGGTCAGGACTCTGACCCAGGCCCAGACACCGCATGACGGTCCTCCAAATGCTCGCCCCGCACCTGGAACACCAGATTTTCTGCAATGTTGGTCGCATGGTCGCCGATACGCTCCAGGTTCTTGGCAATAAAGACCATGTGCGTACAAGCCGTAATTGTGCTGGGATCTTCCATCATATAGGTCAGCAACTCGCGGAATAGGCCGGTGTGCGCCGCATCAACAACCTCGTCCCGCGCCCGCGATGCCTCTGCAACTTTTGAGTCACCCGCCAGATAAGCATCCAGCACCTCCCGTAACATCGCACTGACCATCTGGCTAAGATTGGCGATGCCAGACACAGGGCCCGTAACCGGTGATTGGTTCAGGATGAGCGTGCGTTTGGCGATATTCTTGGCATAGTCGCCTGCCCGCTCCAGATCGCCGGCGATCTTTAGCGCCGCTACGATCGTGCGCAGATCCGTCGCCATCGGTTGGCGCAGCGCCAGCATGCGGACGACGTGCGCCGATACCTGCGCCTCCAGCTGATCGATCGTTCGGTCGGCCTCAATCACCCGATTGGCCAGATCGCTGTCCCGCCGCCGCAACGCCGTAGTCGCGTCGGCGATGGCTGCCTCAACATGTCCCCCCATCTCCGCGATCATGGTGGTCAGCCGGTCGAGTTCGGCTGTGAACGATTTTACGATATGTGCGTCGGTTGGCATGTCGGTTGTCCCTGGCTGCTATTCGGCTGTTGCAAATCATGACCGCGAAATGGACCGGCCTCATTCAGCCAAAACGGCCGGTGATATAGCCGTTGGTGCGAGGATCTTCCGGGTTGGTGAAAATTTTCTCGGTATCGCCCACCTCGACCAGGTTGCCCAGGTGGAAGAAGGCTGTTTGGGTCGATACCCGCGCGGCCTGTTGCATCGAATGGGTGACGATCACAATCGTGAATTTTTCCCGCAGTTCGTCGATCAACTCTTCGATGCGCGCGGTGGCAATCGGGTCGAGCGCTGAACAGGGTTCGTCCATCAGCACGACGTCGGGGCTTACTGCGATGGCACGAGCGATGCATAGGCGCTGTTGCTGACCGCCGGAAAGGCCGGTTCCCGGTTGGTCCAGGCGGTCCTTTACCTCTTGCCAGAGGCCGGCCCGTTCCAGACTGACCTCAACGATCTCGTCCAATTCGGCCTTGTCGTTGGCCAGGCCATGAATTCTGGGCCCGTAGGCGATGTTCTCATAAATCGATTTCGGGAAAGGGTTTGGCTTTTGAAAGACCATCCCGACCTTTTGGCGCAACCGAACCACGTCTTCCGAGGCGTCCAGAATGTTGCGTCCGTCCAGAATAATGCTGCCCGAGGTCACGCAGCCGTCGATGACGTCGTTCATCCGATTGATACAGCGCAGGAAGGTGGACTTGCCGCAGCCGGAGGGCCCGATCAGCGCTGTGACCTGATTTTGCGGGATGTCCAAAGCGATGTCGAACAATGCCTGCTTGCCGCTGTAGGACACACAGACGTTGCGTGCTGCTAGCATCGGCATAGGAATGTTCGGTTCTTCAACGGCTGGCTGTGCCGCGTCGGATTGCATGGTATCAGGCATCTCAAAAATTCCTTCTGCGGCCTACCAACGGCGTTCAAAGCGTTTGCGCAGCAGAACGGCCAGCGCGTTCATCAAGATCAGAAAGGCCAGCAACACCATGATCGCAGCGCTGGTCTTGGCAACGAATGCCCGTTCCGGGCTATCGGCCCATAGGTAAATCTGCACCGGCAGTACAGTGGCCGAATCGGTGAAACCGCCAGGGATATCGGCGACAAAGGCGACCATCCCGATCATGAGCAACGGAGCAGTCTCACCCAAGGCCTGGGCCATGCCGATAATGGTTCCGGTAAGGATACCCGGCATTGCCAACGGCAATACATGGTGGGTCACTGTCTGAATACGGGAGGCCCCCATGCCCAGCGCCGCCTGGCGGATAGAGGGCGGTACCGATTTGAGTGCGGCGCGGCTGGCAATGATGATGGTTGGCAGGGTCATCAGCGCCAGGACCATGCCGCCAACCACTGGCGCTGAGCGCGGCAGGCCGAAGAAATTCAGGAACACCGCCAGGCCCAACAGGCCGAAGATGATTGATGGCACCGCCGCCAGGTTGTTGATGTTGACCTCAATGAGGTCGGTCCAGCGGTTTTTTGGCGCAAATTCTTCCAGGTAAATTGAAGCAAGAACTGCAACAGGAAACGCAAGCAATAAGCATATTAAAATACTATAAAAAGAACCAACTAGCGCTCCACCAATACCAGCTAGTTCAGGATCCCTTGAATCACCATTATTAAAAAA
>JAPOJR010000043.1:20342-22811 GCA_029978325.1 Alphaproteobacteria bacterium
GGGGAAACTGAGCGCCAGCGTTACGAGCAATGTCAGAAATGAGCCGACTGCTGCGCTCCAAATGCCGGCGGATTCCGGCGCGGTGCTGGCACCGGTCTGGAAAAACGAAACATTGAAGCGATTCTCGATCCGGCCCTGGTCCTGCAAGGTCATGACCCAGGCAATTATCTTGTCATTGATGCGCCGGTCCGATTCGGGTGTCGCGTAGGCCGAAACCGACCACGCTCCGGACGCCGCTGCAGCCTCGTTGCGCAGTGGCACCAGCACGATGCCGTCCGCTCCATCTGTGGAGACGGCGGTTAATTTGACGATGCCGCCATTGATGCTGACCAGATAGCTTGGCCGTCCGCCGCCGGGTGTTGCACCGTTGAAGGCAGATTGGGGTGCAGAGATCCTTGCCCGGTCGCCCTCGACCTTGACCTGTGCCGCGCTGCTTGGTGCCCACCGATCAATTTCGGTCAGTTTGCCTTTCAGGAAAGTGTCGATGTCGTCGTGGACTTTGACCCAGATCCGTTGGGATGTGCCGATCATCGAGGGGTCGGCCTGAACAGCTTCGGCGACCGCGAGATCGGCATCTTTCGACACCAGGTTAGTCCGCAGGAGCCTGCTGTCATTGCGGCTTTTCACATGGGGAAATTCGGATTTCAGTGCATCCTTGACCACGGTGTCATAGGCGGCCTTCGCCAGTGACTCCGGATCCCGCGTGTCGGCTAATTCCAATCGGTCGGGGTCCAGTTGGATATCCAGCGCGACCTCGTGCTGCATAAAGCCGGTGTAGCCATTGCCGATGATCGTGACCAACAGGAATACCAGCATGGCAAAGGCGGTGCCCAACGCCAACTGGCCGTACAGTTTGAACCGGCGCTCGCGGCGATAACGTCGGCGGACATTCGCGTCCGTGGTCGAACGCTTTTTCAGCTCCCGCCGTTCGCTGGTTACGGGTGCGATATCAGTCATATTTTTCTCGGTATTTGCGAACGACCATAAGCGCCACTACGTTAAGCATCAGCGTCACGATGAACAGGAGCAGACCCAGGGCGAAGGCGGAAAGTGTCTTCGGGCTGTCGAATTCCTGATCGCCGACCAGGATCGTCGCGATCTGCACGGTCACCGTCGTGACCGCCTGGAAAGGATTGGCTGTCAGATTTGCGGCAAGGCCTGCTGCCATCACCACAATCATGGTCTCGCCGATTGCGCGGCTGACTGCCAGCAGCACCGCACCGAAAATTCCCGGCAGGGCGGCTGGAAGGACCACTCTGGTGATCGTCTCCGACTTGGTGGAGCCAAGGGCGTAGGAGCCATCCCGCAAGGCGCCTGGAACGGCGGAAATAACGTCGTCCGACAGGGATGAGACGAACGGGATGATCATCAGCCCCATCACCAGGCCGGCCGCCAGGGCCGATTCCGAACTGACATCAAGACCCAGCCCTTCGCCCCATCCGCGGATTAGCGGCGCGATGGTCAAGGCTGCGAAGAAGCCATAGACCACGGTGGGAATGCCGGCGAGGATCTCCAGGCCCGGTTTGGCAAAGGCGCGGACTTTCGGACCGGCATATTCGGAAAGATAGATGGCAGAGAGCAGGCCGATGGGTACGGCCACAAGCATGGCGATGACCGTTATCAGGATCGTGCCGGCAAACACCGGCACTGCACCAAACGCGCCGGAGGAGCCCACCTGGTCTGCCCGGATCGCGGTTTGCGGCGACCATTGCAGGCCGAACAGAAAATCGCCGACCGGCACCTGTTGAAAAAACCGATGCGACTCGAACAGCAACGACATAACGATGCCGATGGTAGTCAGAATAGCGACGGCAGAGGCGCCGATCATCACCATCAGCACCACCTTTTCGACCGACTCGCGCGAACGCAAGTTCGGGACGATGGCGCGGCGGGCGTAGGCAAGGCCTGCGATGGCCAGGCCGAGTGCAATAACTGTCATCCCCCAATCGCTCAGGCTTTGCAGATGTCGGTAGTGATTGGCGGCTGCCACTACCTCAGCCGATGGATTGGCAACGATATTGCCGGTTACCAGATTTTGCACATTGGTGATGAACAACGACAGTTCGCCGTCAGACAGGCCGTCAGCCGCGGTCGGCAGTCCGGCCAGCACCATTGTCTCTATTATCGTTCCATCCAGCGCGCTCCAAGCAACTACGATGAGCAATGCCGGCAGACCGCACCAGATGGCGGAGAAATAGCCATAATATCCAGGTAGCGAGTGGAGGTCGCGGAGATTGCCGCCTACCGCGCCGAGCGCCTTGTTGCGCCCCAACCAAAATGCGGCTGCTGCCAGGACCACGATCAAGATGCTGAGAAAGAGACCGCTCACGGTATTGTCCAATATCGATTGGTAGAAAATCCCAAAAAAAGCGGCGGATGCCGGGCACCCGCCGCCAATTATGCTACATTGAAATCGGGGTCAGGTTTTTGCCCGCATCGCTGTATTTTTTCAACTCTTCAGCAGAAAGC
>JAPOJR010000044.1 GCA_029978325.1 Alphaproteobacteria bacterium
TTTTTTCTACAGCACAGCCATATACCGCTTCGCACGACAGCCATGGTGGCTGAAAATGCGCTAGTAACACTGAGATCAAAACTATGACCAAGCTCGTCATTGCCCTTACCGCTGCCAGCCTGCTCGCTTCGGCTTCTGCTTTCGCCGCCGGCCCGACCCTCGCCGCCGCCGACACCGACAAGAATGGCGCAGTTTCCGCCGCCGAAGCCAAAGCCGCCGGCATCACCGACGCCCAGTTCAAAGCCGCTGACAAAGACGGCAATGGCTCCCTGTCCGCTGAAGAGTTTGCTTCGATCAAGTAAGCAACCTTTGGTTTGCTAGATACTTGGACCCCGGCTACCTAACGGTGCCGGGGTCGTTCATTTTGAGGGATGCAAGTTTAAGGGCTACAAGCCCCTGGACGACGCCCGAAACGTCAATTATCGCGTTTAGCCTTAGGCATCCGCTACCGAAGGCGTGGCTTCTGGCCCGGTCTGCGATGTTTAGCGGGACCGTGTAGTCGGGCCTTGGCATGCGCAATACAGGACTGCTAGAACGGCGCACGTTTCTCCAGACCCTGAGCACAGTTCGAAATGACAACCTACGCGATCCAGCCCGCCGCGCCCGTTACCCTGCCGATCGAGGGCACTGACAAGGTCTTCCCTGTTGCCCGGGTCTTCTGCATTGGCCGCAACTATGCCGAGCACGCCCGCGAGATGGGGCATGATCCCGACCGCGAGCCGCCGTTCTTCTTCATGAAGCCGGCGAATGCCGTCACCACAACCGGCCAATTTCCCTACCCGCCGGGCACCTCGGACGTTCACCACGAAATGGAAATGATCGTCGCCCTGGCCAAAGGCGGGCGCGACATTCCCGAGGATAAGGCGCTGGACTGCGTCTATGGGTATGGCGTCGGCCTCGACATGACCCGCCGCGACCTGCAAGGCGAAGCCAAGAAGCTGGGCCGCCCCTGGGAGATCGGCAAGGCCTTCGACTACGCCGCGCCCTGTTCTGGACTGAAACGCGCCGCGGACATCGGCCACCCGGTCGATAACCGCATCACCCTGGACGTAAACGGGAAGCGCCGCCAGGACAGCACGTTGAACAAGATGATCTGGAGCGTGCCGGAAACCATCGCCTACATTAGCCGCTACTTCGAACTGTTGCCCGGCGACATCATTATGTCGGGAACGCCCGAAGGTGTTGCCGCCGTAGTCAAGGGTGACACGCTGGTCGGCGAAGTGGAAGGCGTCGGTCGCTTGGAAGTCGTGGTCGTCTGATCGGAAACTGCCAGACCTGCGGATAGGAAGTAGCGGAAGGAAGCAGAAACCTGGTTTCCGCAGCGCTTCAATTACAGGTATGAGTGAAGGCAAAGGAGCCTCGCCATGCAACCTGTCGATCCCACAACCGGCACCCGCGGTTTTCAGGCCTATATCGAGATGCGCGACGGCGCGCGTCTCAACACCCTGGTCTACCTGCCAGCAGGCGCTGGCCCCTTCCCCGTTATCGTCGCCCGCACGCCCTATGGCATTACCCAGCCGCAGGGCAAACATACCACCGACCCGGCGCACGGGTGGCTGCCGGCGGCAGAGCAGCCATTGCGCGGCTCGATCCTGCGTGGCTGGAAGGCAATCACAGCGAACGGCTATGCTTGTGTCTATCAGGATACCCG
The DNA here is from genome assembly GCA_029978325.1 of Alphaproteobacteria bacterium. Taxonomy (GTDB): domain Bacteria; phylum Pseudomonadota; class Alphaproteobacteria; order Bin95; family Bin95; genus JACKII01. Next base: position 1,652 of record JAPOJR010000044.1, read on the forward strand.
CGGACGCTACGCATCCGAGGGCGAGGACCGAGTCTATTTCGACGACGCCGAAGACGGCTTTGACACCATCGACTGGATAGCGGCGCAGCCGTGGTGTAGTGGCCGCATCGGCATTGCCGGCTCTTCCGCCGGCGCTACGACCGCGCTAGCCGCCGCTAGCACAAACCATCCAGCACTAAAAGCCTTCTGGGCTCAGGTCGGCGGCTCGAGCATCTATAACGACGTGGTGTGCGAGGGCCAGTCCATCGAGATGGAGCGGCTTTGGCTGTGGGTGGCCAAGAACATTCCCGGCCTGTCGGAGAGCCACAAGCGGCGCGCTATGCGTCTTTCCGGACTGGATGAGGCCGGCATGGCCGAAGCGCACCGCCGCGCCGGCGACACCTACAATCGCCTGGAGGCCGCCAGCCGCGCCGCGGTCCCGTTTGTCGAAAACGCGGATTGGATGCGATTGCCGCTGACCGATTACCCAGACTTTTCCGCCTGGCAGCCTTTCCTCAACGACCTGATTTCCCAGCCAGCGCCGAATGCATTCCGCAACGCCCATGATTTCCGCCGCTCGATTGCCATTCCCGGCTTCCACGCCACCAGCTGGTACGACATCTTCCTGACCAGCGTCCTGGCGGCATTTCAGCAGATTCAGGCCCGCACAGGCACGCAAAAGTTGTGGATCGGGCCGAACGACCACTACTTTATCTACGAGACACAGTACTGGACCCGCGACCCATTCTTTGAATGGTTCGGCCATTACCTGAAGGATGAGCCCGCGCCACTGATGGACGAGCCTGCGGTTCATTTCTCGCCCCGGGCCTTCGTCGCCGACCGCGCGGCCTACAAGCCAGACGACTGGCAGCATTCGGCGACATGGCCACCGGCTGGCGTTGCGGCCAAGCGGCTATATCTGACCGGCGCCAAGGGGCTTGGGGATACACCGGGCGGAGAACCGCTGTCCTACACGTATGATCCTCGCCAGCCCATTCCGACCCTGGGCGGACGTAACATGCTGATCGGCAACGGCAGCATGGACCAACGCCCGGCACAACAGCGCCCGAACTACGGACTGATCTATACAGGCGAGCCGCTGGAGGCCCCCCTCACCCTCTCCGGCCCGGTGCGCGTCACCCTGCACGCAGGTTCTGACTGCCCGGATACCGATTTCATCGCCAAGCTGAACGCCGTCGCACCGGATGGAGCCGCGATGTTGCTGATGGATGGCGTCACCCGCGCCATGTACCGCGCGGCGGTCTCGGATCCGGCCAAAGCGCGGCCGCAACGGCTGGAGCCCGGTCAGGTTTATGAGATTGCCATCTCACTGGGCGACATCCGCACGACCGTGCCCGCGGGCCATCGCCTGCAGGTTGACATTGTCTCCAGCAACTTTCCGCGTCGCGCCCGCAACACCAACAGCGGTAACGTCCTGCTGGCCGCGGACAGCGAGGCCGATATCCGCATCGCACGGAACACCGTGCATCATGCCGCTCCAACAGCATCCCATATAGAACTGACCATTCTGACAGCATAAGGACCGCACAGCCAATGCAGGAGAGCATCCTCTCCGACGTCACCGTCATCGACATGACAGAGGGCGTCGCCGGCCCATACGCCGCGATGGTGCTCGCCGATATGGGCGCCAACGTCATCAAGATCGAGCGACCGGCCGGCGACTGGTCGCGCCCAGCCGACCACAACACCGTCGCAGGCGCAGAAAACGGCCAATTCATCGCGCTGAACCGCAATAAGCGCAATATCGGCCTGGATGCCGCTTCGCCCGGCGGCAAGCGCATTCTGGAGCGGATGATCGGGCGCGCCGACGTTCTGATCTCGAACTACCGGCCGGGCGTCATGGCGCGGCTGGGACTGGGTTATGACGAGTGCCGGGCGCTGAACGAAGCGCTGATCTATTGCACTGTCTCCGGTTTCGGCCAGCACGGCGACTACGCCGAATCGCCGGCCAGCGACACCATCATCCAGGCCATGAGCGGCGTGATGAGCGTTATTGGCGAGAAGGATGGCCCGCCGATGCGCGTCGGCTTTCCGTTGATCGATATGGCGGCGGCGAATTCCGCGGTGCAGGCGATCCTACTGTCGCTGTATGGCCGGATGAAAGGCCGCCAGGGCGCCAATATCGACATCAGCCTGATGGCGGCAGCTTTGGCGATGATGAGCGGCGTTTTTACCCGCTTTCTCGCCTCCGGAACCGTGCCGCAACGACAGGGCAACCAGAACCCGACCCTGGCCCCCGCCGGCGCGTTCCTGGCCAGCGATGGCCGCTATATCAGCATTGCCATTCTGCGCGACTCGCACTGGCGGAAGTTTTGCACCGCCATGGAACTGGAGCATCTGGCCGACGATCCTCGCTTTCGTATCAATGCCCGCCGGGTCGAGAACCGCAAGATCCTGGACGAAATCGTCGTCAAGATGATCGCCCAGCAGCCATCGGCCTATTGGCTGGACCGCCTGGGCGCCGCCGATATCCTCTGCGGCCCGATCAATTCGTTCGCCGACGTCGTCGCCGACCCGGCCCTTGCCAGCCAACTGCCGTTGATCGACCCGTTGGTCCCATCCGTGCCGCAGGCAGTAGGCGGGCCGATCCGCATGAACGGGACGTACAACAAGACGTACCGCCCGCCGCCGGCGAAGGGCCAGCACACGCGCGAAATTCTGTCAGAATTCGGCTTCGACGATGGTGAGATCCTGGAATTCCTGGATGCTGCCGCAGTGTTTGAACGGCCGGAGCCCTAACGCGGTCCGGCAAGGTAGATCCTCAGGAACCGGTCGACCCGCTCCTTTGCATCAGCCCAGGCGCTCGGATCGCCGCCCGTCGTCGCGCCAAAGCCGCCGGGCGCATTGACGTTGCGGCGCTGGCCTCGGTAGACCACCGGCCGGTCGCTGTCGAACGAATGATAGGCGCCGGGATACACCACTATTTCTACCGGATACCCCTTGGCCTGAGAGCGCGCCGCCAACGCCTGGCAGTAGGCGGCCGGCGTCCAGTCATCGGCGTTGCCTATCAGGATCAACAGCGGCGCCGACGGTTGGTACACGCCATCGTAGCCAACAACGGCGCCGCCGGCCGGACGCTCGCGCACGGCCCGCCAGCCGCCGTACCGCGCAGCGCAATTCGGGTAGAGCGCAATGGCCGCTGCGAAGCCAGGTCTTGCGCTGCCGCTTTCGCCCGAACCGGCAACGACCGTTGCCAGGGTCGTGCTGCCGCCATGCGAGCCGCCCATCACAGCAATCCGCCCGCCGTCCACATACGGCAGGCTCTGCAAGTAGCGGAGCGCCGCCTTGGCGTCGCGCGCCCGGTCGGCATAGGTGGCGACGCCCTTCGAGCCTTTGGCGCAGACCCCGTCCGGCGCGCCGCGGGTGCCGAAGCTATCCGGCAGCATGGTGACATATCCCGCCGCGACCAGTTGCGCGCTCCAGCGTCCCGGCGCGCCGCTGGAGCGCGGGCCGAGGCCGGAACAATCATGCAGGATCACGACCGCCGGGAACGGGCCGTCGCCGGCAGGCTTATCGACGGTGAACGGGATATCCATTTCGGCTGCCGCAAGCGGGCCCGCCGCCGTCAACGCCATGGTCAACGCCAGCACTATCCAGCGCGGCCAAATGGTCAAGTCAGACATTGCACACCATCGCAACCGCGATAGTCGTTCGACGCGCGCCAGGAAAGGGACAGCGTCGGGCGCATCGACGGCTCACCCCGTTCGCGGCACCCGACCCATTGGCGGATGCCGGCTCCAGATCAGGCCCGGGGCCGCCGGATGGCCGCTGGCGACCATACGGTCGACCAATGCCTCATCCTCGGCAGTGAACTCATGGTTCAGCGCGTTCAAGTAGGACTGCCAATGCGCCAAAGTCCGTGGCCCAGTGATGACGCTGGTCACGATCTTGTTGTTTAGAACCCACAGCGTTGCAAACTCTGCCAGGGTCATGCCGCGGTTGCCGAGATGGTTTTTGATCGCTTCGACCACGGCATAGACCTCGGGCGTCAGGTCGCGGTTCAAAACGCTGGCGTCGCCGCGGCCGCCGCGGCTATCGGCTGGCGGCGGCTCACCCTGCACATATTTGCCGGTCAACGCGCCCCGCGCCAAGGGCGAGAATGCGGCAACGCCGATCTCGTAGTACTCGCACGCCGGCAGGTGATCATTCTCCGGCTGGCGCATGGCGAGGTTGTACATCGGCTGGCTCACCACCGGGCGCGCGACGCCCAATTGATCGGAAAGACGCATAATCTCTCCGATCTCCCAGCCATGATGATTGGAGAAGCCCCAGTAGGTCGCCTTGCCGCTGCGCACCACGTCGCCCATGGCGGCAACGCTTTCGGCCAACGGCGTGTCGCGGTCGCGATGGTGCATATAGTAGATATCGACATAGTCGGTCTGTAGCCGTTTCAGGCTGGCGTCAATCGCCTCCATGATCCATTTGCGCGACAGGCCGCGTTTGCGGTGCGGCGGGCCATCCTGTTGGCCCACCTTGGTAGCCAACACCCATTCGGCACGGTCCTGCTTCAGCAGCCGGCCCAGCATCGCTTCTGCCTTGCCGCCGGAATAGGCATCCGCGGTGTCGATGAAGTTGACCTTGTGCTCGCGCGCCAAGTCCAGCACCCGAACCGCCGTGGCCTCGTCCATGCCATCGGCAAAGTCCATCGTGCCCAGGCACAAGGTCGAGACGCGCAGGCCGCTATTGCCCAAGTATCGGTAATCCAACGCTATTGTCCTTACGCCTGCGCGCCGTTCACTCCCGCTCGGCTAGTCCATCAGGCTTGGCAGATAGAGCACGATTCCCGGGAATACCATCAGCAGCACGATTACAATCAGGTCCGCCACCAGGAACCACATGATCCCTCGGAAAATAGTCGAGGTGGTGGTCAGATCGCCGACCACCCCCTTGATCACGAACACGTTCAGACCGATGGGTGGCGTGATCATGCCAATCTCCAAGAACTTGGTCAGCAGCACGCCGAACCAAACCAGACTGAAGCCGGTCGAACCGATGATCGGCAGCAGGATCGGCAGGGTCAGCAACATGGCGCCGATCGGCTCCAGAAACATGCCCAACACCAGATAGACGGCAGAGATGCCAACCAACAACAGGATCTCGTGCGCGCCGATCGCCACCACCAGGTCCGACAGGTAATCGCCCGCACCGCTGAAGGCCAGGAACCGGGTCAACATGCTGGCGCCGATTGCGATGATGAAGAGCGAGGCAGACGTCAGCAACGTCTCCAGCAATGCATTCCGGAAATTCTGCCAGGTCAGCGACCGCTTGATCGCAGCGACCACCAGCGACAGGAACGCGCCGACCGCACCCGCCTCAGTGGGGGTAAAGAGACCGGCAAACAGGCCACCGAATACGCCGGCCATCACCAGCAGGACTGGCCAGGTATCGGCCAGGGCCGCCACCTTCTCGCTAAGCGGTACGTGCTCGGTCAGCTTTGGCGCCAGCTCGGGATTGATCGATGCACGAATCATGATGACCGCGACATAACCGAACGCCGTCAGCAGGCCCGCGCCAACGCCGCCGAGGAACAGATGGCTGATCGGCACTTCGGCAATAATGCCGTAAAGAATCATCAGAATGCTGGGTGGGATCAGCGCGCCGATGGTGCCTGCGGCGGCCACTGTGCCGGTCGCCAGCGACACATCATAGCGGTAGCGCATCATCTCCGGCACCGCGATCCGCCCCATCGCCGCCGCGCACGCAACCGACGAGCCCGTCACCGCAGCAAAGCCCGCAGCGCCGAACACCGCAGCAATCGCCAATCCGCCCGGCAAGCCGGACAGCCAGACCCGGGCGGCATCAAACAGGCCTTTGGTCAATCCCGCGTGAAAGCAGAAAAAGCCCATCAGCAGGAACATCGGCACCGAACTCAATTGCCAGGTCGCAGCAAAGGAATACGGGATCACGCCCAGGATGCCCCAGGCGGCACGTTCGCCGACAATCGCCATGATGCCGAAGAACGACACGCCGATCAGGCTCACGCCAATCGGCACGCGAAGAGCGATCAACGTGACCAGTGTGGCGATGCCAATAAAGCCGATTTGAACGTCGGACAGACTTTCCATAACCCTGCTCTCCTACGCTTGGCCGGCTTCGGTCGACGCCGCGACTTCAGCGGCTTTTTGCATGGTCGGCACCTCACCCATCCCGCTCCTAGCGCCCGTCAGGTAGAGGATAAAGCGATAGGTCAGCACCAGCACCATCAGCCCACAACCCAGGGGCAGCAAGTAATAGGACGGCCAGGTCAACAGCTTGGTGCTTTGCTCCATGATGAACGTGCCATTGGTGTGCGCGCGATCCGCCTCCCACCACATGCGGTAGGTCAAGAGGCTGTAGACCATGATGGAGAGGAGATAGCTCCAGGAATACAGGTGATACTGCACCCGGTGCGGGAACATCTCGGTCAGCACTTCCACCGTAATATGGCTGTTGCGGGTCTCGGCATAGGCGATCGGCAAAAAAGCGACGACCACCATGTAGTAGTTCGAGACCAAGGCGATCGTCGCCGGGATTGGCTCGTTCAGAAGGAATTTTCCAGCGACATCTATGGCTATGTGCAGCATCATCAAAGCAACAGCGATCAGCCCGACGATCAGGGTTCCGTCGACGCTTTTGGCAAGAAGGCGGCCGATTACGAACATTTTGTGATCCTCTGGCCACGCGGCTGGCCCGTCACCACGGCGTCCATGGCTCCAGTACGCGACCAAGCAAAACGGCTTTTGAGTAAAGGGGGCGTTGGCTAGCCGGGAACCGGCACGCCGGCCTGATCATTGACCGGCCAGCGGTCCGGTTCCCATTTCGGCATATCCGCTTACTTCATGCCAAAAGTAGCCGGATCGAGCTTCGAGAAAATCTGATCCCAGTAGATCTTGGCCAGGGCCTCGGGATCGTCAGCCACGTCCTTGGTCAACTCTTTCCACTTTTCGACCAATTCAGTGATCTTCACAATTTTCGCTTCAACATTGGTCAGGCCATAGTCCTTCTTTGCCTGCTCCGCGATTACTTGGACATCGCCTTTCACAAATTCGTTCGACTTGTCCATGATTTCCTTGCCAGGCTCGATCACCTCAATGCCTTTGGCTGGCGAGGCGTCCAGGTTCTTTTTGGCGTCGGAGTAGTATTTCCAGGTCAGATCAGCGTTGATCTTTGCCGCACCTTTGAGAAACACAGCGCGTTGTTCGGTCGTCAGCTTGCGCCAGGTGTCAACGTTGACGTTGTTCGTCGCAACGCCGGAGTACACGCCACCCGGAATGCGCCGCGTTACAAACTTGACCAGATCAAACAGGGAAAGGTTGGTCAACTCGGTCGCCGACAACATGGCGCAATCGATGACGCCTTGGCCCAAAGCCTCGTATACGTCATTGCCGGGGATCGAAACTTTGATGCCGCCGAAATGCTCAGCCCAACGGCCAAAGTTTGCCGCGCCAGAGCGGTATTTCTTACCCTTTAGGTCCTCTAACGTGCGCAACGGCTTGGTGCACAGCATGATGTAGGTCGGGCTGGCGCCGGTGCCGAGATAGATTTGGTTCTCTTTCTTGTATTCGACCAGGCACTCCGGGCAATGGAAATAGGTATATTCGGAGGTCGCGCCGGCCATCGCCGCGCCCGGGCTCTCAACCTGGCGGCCTGTGGTTGATAACATCGACAGGTTCGCAACCAGATTGTTCTCGGCATATTCGGCCGGATAATACGGCGGCAGCACAAAGCCCATGTCGGCAATGCCGTCGCGCACGCCCGGCGGCGTTTCCTTCAGGTTCAGCAACGACATGGAAAACACTTTGATCTTCACGTCGGAATTTTTCCCGACATATTCGGCAAAGCGTTCGAACGCATAGTACTGGGCGCTGCTGGTCGCGAGCCCGACGGCGGCTTTCAGTGTTTTGGCGGACGCGTTCGTCGTAACGGCACCGGCGATCGCAACGCCGATGACGGCGGCGGCGAGCGCCCGGCCCAATACGGATGGACGTTTCATAGTTTCCTCCATTGGTGCGGCATGCGTTGGCGCGCTTCGCCGCTTCTTGGTTCTGCAACCCCGGCTTCGGGATCGCCAGCAATGACGTTAGCGGGCTAATGAGGAGGCGACAATCGCGAATTTCTGCCCAGGCCGTCCAAAGTGCCCATTTACGGCCACTGTCACTCGCCAGCCCCCTGCCTGACCGGCATGGCCGCAAACCCGCGGATGAAGTTGGAGTAGACCCGCTCCGGCTCGCCAATCACCTCAAACCGCAGGTCGCGCTTCAAAACCTCTTCCCAGAGCACGCGCAGTTGCAGTTCCGCCAGTTGGTCGCCGACGCAGCGGTGAATCCCTGCGCCGAAGGCCAGGTGGCGGCGGGCATTCTTGCGGCCCACCACAAAAGCATCGGCATCCTCGAACACGCTCTCATCGCGGTTGCCGGAGATGTACCAGAGCACCAGCTTCTCGCCCTTTCGGATGGTCTGGCCGCCCAGTTCCGCGTCTGCCAGAGCCGTCCGCCGCATGTGGATCACCGGGGTCTGCCAGCGGATGATCTCCGACACCGTGGAGGGGATCAGCGCAGAATCGGCCCGCACCTTCTCCCACTCCGCCGGGTTCTGGCAGAGCGCCAGCAGGCCGCCGCTCATGCTGTTGCGGGTCGTGTCGTTGCCGCCGACGATCAGCAGGAACAGTGTGCCAATGAACTCGGCCCGGCTCATGTCCTGCGTCGAGGCGTTGTTCGCCAGCATGGTGATCAGGTCGAAACCGCCCCGCCCGCCGGACCGCGCCTGCCAGAGCGGCGCGAACTCGTCCGCCATCTGCTCCAGCACGGCATAGCGCTCGTCCTCGGTCTTCACGAGGGGGTTGGGCGCGTTCAGGTTGGCGGTGGCGACGTCGGACCAGTGCATCAGTTCGTGGCGGCGCTCCTGCGGCCAGTCGAGCATAGTGGCCAGCATCATCGCCGTCAGTTCGATGGAGACGCGCTGCACCCAGTCGAACGGCTCGTCCTTCGGCAGCGCGTCGAGCACGGCACCGGTGCGCTCGCGGATCAGGTCCTCGTACTGGCGCAGCGACGAGCGGTTGCCGATAGGCGCGACCGCTCGGCGGCGCGGCGTGTGCTCCGGCGGGTCCATGGAGACGAAGGCCGGCCGGTCCAGTCCCTTGGCGATGTCGTTGATCTGGATGCCGCCCAGATCGGCACGGTTGGAGAAATCCTGTGGCCGCAGCTCCGCCTGCATGATCAGGTCGTAGGTGGAGACGCTCCAATAAGGGCCATAGAGGCTCTCGGGGCAGTAATGCACCGGCGCTTCGGCGCGGAGGTGGTCGAACACGGGCCGCCAGCGGTCCTCGTGATACAACGCCGGATCGGCGGGGTTGAGGGTAGTCATCTCACGCCAGCTTGTTCGCGCTTTCCAACAGATCCTCGACCAGCCGCTCCAGGTGATTGAGGGTCGAGCACTCTTTCATCACGTGGCAGTAAGGCCGGTAGCGCCGGGTCTCGCTGTCACCCGTGCCCCAGAGCGGCGGCGGCTCCGGGTTCAGGAAGATCACGCGTTTGGAGCGCTCATACAATTCCTTCATGATATCGGCGCGCGGGTCGGAATAGTTGGAGCGGGCGTCGCCCAGAATCAGGATGGTGGTGCGTTTGTCCACCTGATCCAGCCAACCTTCGCGGAAATCGCTGAGCGACTGGCCGTAGTCGGTGGACATATAGCCGACCGCGTTCATGACCTTATCGACCGCTTCGTCTACCAGATGCCGCTCGAAATAGTCGCTGGTCTCGATCAATTTGCCAGAGAACGCAAACGACCGCACACCGCTCAGCACGTCGTGCAGGGCATAGAGGAATTGCAGCAGAAAGCGCGCCACCGCGGCGACCGAGCCGGAGACGTCGCAGATCGCCATCACCTTGGGCTTGTCGATCTTGCGCATCTTCCATTCGAGATTGAACAGAATGCCGTCGTTCGCATAGTTCTTGCGCATGGTCTGGCGCACGTCGAGGTGGCCGCGGTCCTTGATCTTGCGCTTGCGGGCGTAGAGCGCCACCAGCCGCTTGGCGATCTTGTCGACGATCTTGCGCATTTCTTCCTGGTCGCGCTTATCCAGGTTGCCAAGGCGCGAGCGGCGCAGCCGGTCTTCCTTCAATTCCTTGGAGGTGGCCTGGCCGTGCAATTGGAGTTGCTGCTCGACAAAGTCACGCACCTGCTCGAACAGGTAGGCGCGGCCTTCCTGCAACTGCTGGCGCGGGCCCTGACCGCCGCCGCCCTGGCCCTCGCCGCCTTCGCCGGGCATGCCGCCCATGCCGTCGCGGCCCAGTTCGGCGATCTGCGAATCGAGGTCCTGCAGGCCCATCTCGTTCATGATGCGCTGCACATAGAGGCCGCGCTGGGTGAAAAAGCGGATGTTCTCGACGCCTATGGCCGCCGCCGCCTGCTCCATGCTGAGCGCGAGGCCGGCCTGGTCATCCTCCAGCAGCATCTGCGCCAGCGGGCTGTCGCCGTCTTCGCCACCGGCGGAGCGGTCCCGATTCGGCCGCTCGCCATCCTCATCTTCCCGGTTGCGAAAGCTGTCGGCGCGGAAGAAATCGTCGAAGGTGTCGCTGAACGCCTGCTTCTCCTCCTCCGACTTCGCCAGCGCGAATGACAGCGAGGTTTTCAGCATGGTACGGTCATTCCAGCCAATCAGCTTGGCCACCTCCAACGCGTCCAGCGTGTCGGCCACAGAGACCGGCACATCGGCGCCGCGCAGGGCTTTCAGGAAGTTGGTGAAGGTGCGTTCCATGGGAAAAGGCATCCAGAAGAGCGGGTATTTCGCCGGACGCTAGCACACACTATGGTTCAGGCAAACCAAACGCATCGACCCGCCTTGCCAGACACGCCTTGCCAGAAAGGACATCCACCATGCCTCAAGCCATCATGCTCCGCGAACACGGCGGCCCTGAGGTGCTGCGGGTCGAGGACGTTAACATCGCCGCACCCGGCCCGGGTCAGGTCCGCATTCGGCAGACGGCGGTCGGTGTCAACTTCCATGATTGTTATGTGCGGACCGGTCTATATCAAACCCTGAAGCTGCCGGGCATTCCCGGCCTGGAGGCCGCCGGCGAGGTGATTTCGCTGGGTGACGGCGTGCAGGGGCTAGCCCCCGGCGACCGGGTTGCCTACTTCTCCGCAGCTTATGGTGGCTATGCCAGCGAACGGGTGATCGGCGCGGACCGGCTGGTGAAAATACCAGCCGGCGTCAGTGACGCGCTGGCAGCTTCGCTGATGATCAAGGGCCTGACCGCACTGATGCTGGTCAAGCCGGTGCATGCCCTCGGTCCGGGCGATACCATTCTGGTGCATGCGGCGGCGGGCGGTGTCGGCCTGTTGCTCTGCCAGTGGGCCCGGCACCTGGGCGCGCGGGTGATCGGCACGGCAGGCAGTGCGGAGAAAGCCGCGCTCGCCAAAGCTGCAGGCTGCGAGGAGGTCATTCTCTACCGCTCCGAAGACTTTGTCGCCCGCGTCCGCGACCTGACGGGTGGGAAGGGCGTCAATGTCGCCTACGATTCCGTCGGCAAGGACACGTTCTACGGTTCGATGGAATGCCTGGCCGACCTTGGCCATCTGGTGAACTTTGGCCAGTCGTCCGGTCCGATCGAGCCAATGGCCGTATCGTTGCTGAGCAAGGGCTCCTATACCCTGACCCGGCCGATGCTGTTTCACTATTGCGCCACCCGCCCAGCGCTGGAGGCCATGGCGGCAGAGCTGTTTGCAACCATCGCCGACGGCACCCTGACCATCGCTGAGCCGCTGGCGCTGCCGCTGGCCGAAGCCCACGAAGCGCACCGCCGACTGGAAGCGCGCGAGACCACCGGCGCCGTGATCCTCACCCCTTGAAAACCACTCCCAACCAGGAAACTGCCATGACCGCCAAGCCCCGCTGGTTCTTCATCGTCAGCATGGATATCCCGCCCGAGCACGAAGCGCTGTTCAACGAAGTCTACGATACCGAGCACGTGCCCTATCTCTCCGCCGTGCCTGGCGTCATCTCAGCCGTGCGCAGCGTGCGTGAACCGCTGGACCTGTTGCTGGAGGGCAAGACCCACCGCATCGATCCGCCGAACGAGCCAAAATACAGCGTCACTTACGAGATCGAAGGACCGGAGGTGCTGACCAGTACGGCGTGGGGTGCCGCTGGCGAGCGCGGCCGCTGGCCGACGGTGGTCCGCCCCCTCACCTTCAACCGTAGCCACGTCTTGCGGCGCAGCATCGGCTAACGCACCAGCGGCTTTGCCGGAACACGCAGCCACCAGCAGGGCGCAATCGCCAGCAACGATACGACGGCCAGCACCAGGATTCCTATGGCAACGCCGTACGCATCGCCCACCACCCCCACGGTCAGCGGCCCGACCACGGTTGAAAAACCGGATCCACCATAGATCAGGGCGAAGCCGCGCGCCGCGCGGTCGGGATGGACGAAGTCGTTCACCATGCCATAGGTGATCGACGTCGACCCCTGCAACACTACGCCCAACAGCGGCATCAACAGGTACGCCAGCAGGCTCGGCGCCATCACTACGGCCACCAACAAGACCGCGGTCAGCACCTGGACCAGGGCGAACGCCCTGCGGGGGCCGATGCGGTCGGCCAGAAAGCCGCAGAACGCCTTGCCGAGCATGCCGCCAACCAGGATTGCCGTTGCGGCGAACGTTGCGATCGCCAGCGGCTCCCCCTTGGCCAGCATCAGAAAGGCGGCGAATGTCAAAGCGCCTGCCTGGACCATGCTGTCCAGGAACACCACGGCCAATAATGCTGTGAAGCTGCTGCGGTCCAAAATCCCCCAGCCCTTGACCCCTCCGGCGACGGTGACCGTGCCGGACCGACGGCGCGTGGCCCAGGACAGCGGCGATGTCCGCAATGCCACCAGGATCGCAACGCCTGCCAACAGGCCGGCCAGGCCATAGGCAAAAGTTACTGTATGCCACGCCAACCCCGCGCCAACCGCCAGGCTGAAGCCGCTGGCGAACGCCAATTTGCCGGCGTCGCCCGCGGAATTGTATAGGCCCAGCGCACCTCGCCGCCCTTTTTCTGCATAGGCCCGGCTGATCATCGCCGACGCAGGCGAGTGCTGAAACGCCGTGCCGACGCCCACGACCACCAGGCAAAGCAGAACACCGATGCCGCTATCGGTCTGCGAAAACAACAGATACCCCATACCGGATAGCGCCAGCCCAAACACTAACAACGCCCGGTCGCCAAAGCGCTCGGACGCGATGCCAGACACTATTTCCAGCAGTCCTTGAACGAAGCTTTTCAAACCCTTGTAAAGACCGACCTCGCTGAGGTTTAAGCCCAGGGACTGCGCCAAAACCGGCAGCAGCACATAGACCGCAGCCGTCAAGCCGTCCTGCACCGCATGGGCAAGGCAACCGGTCAAAAGGTAGACAGAGCGGCGGTTATCAGCCTTTGGCGAACGCATATTTGAGCTGGCCTAGGCCAACCCCAACGTTCTCTCAAGCTCATCCAGTTTCGGATCGCGTTTTTCGACCGGACCCCAGCCGCCGCCGCCGCCGGAATGGACGCGGAACACGTCACCCGGCTCAACCGGGACACCGACCAGTTTCGTCTTAAGTTTGGTTTCTGAGCCATCGGCAGCCCTGACCAACCGGTAGTCATGCGGTGCCGCATCCTCTCCGCCGGAGATGCCGCGCGCGCCGTGGCGGATGCCGTCGCCTGCGGTGTTGGCGCGGGCCGGACCGGCGGTTTCCACCTGCATCTCCATCACCGCGCCGACGCCGCCGACGAACTGGCCACGTCCACCGGAGCCGGGGCGGAACTCGTGGCTCTTGAACAGCAGCGGGAAGCGCACCTCCGCCACCTCGACTGAGCCGAATTTCAGGCCGCCCGCCGAATGCCACTCGCCGGAGCAGTGCCAGCCGTCGCCGGCAATCGAGCCGCCGCCGCCCGGGCGAGCGTGGAACATGTGCCAGATGAAGCGCTTGCCGGTGCGTGGGTCATCGCCCTGGATCGCGAGGCGCAGGCGCCGGCCCCAGCCGCCCATGGCCCGCTCCGGCGTCGCCTGGGAGAGGGCGACAATCACCGCCTCAATGATCTCATTGCCGCAATGGCTGGTGCACATCGTCACCGGCCGGCCCTCGTTCGGCCAGACGATGGTGCCCTGCTCCAGCTTCACCTTCAAAGGCCGGATCGTACCGGAATTCTTCGGCGTCTGCGGGTCCAGCAGGAAGCTGAACGCCATGGCGATGGCGCTCTGGGTGTTGGCGTGGCTGGAGTTGACGAAGCCCCGGCTTTCCGGGTCGGAGCCGGTCATGTCGATCTCCACCTCCTCGCCCTTCACCGTGACCTTGGCGTGGATCAGGATGTCCTCCCGCCCGAAGCCGTCATCGTCGAGCCAGGCAGAGCCCTCATAAACACCGTCCGGCCATTCGGCGACGGCGGCGCGGGCCTGGCGCTCGGCGCCGTCGAGGATCTGCTCGACCGAGGCGACAACGGTCTCTGCTCCGAAGTCCTGGAACAAGGCTTCCAGCCGCCGCTCGCCCAGGCGCACGGAGCCAAGCTGTGCCGCCAGATCGCCGCGGAAGTCGCGCGGCAGGCGGGTGTTGAGCGCCAGCAGGTCCAGCAGGTCGTCACGGCAGACGCCCTGGTCGTAGAGCTTGATCGGCGGCAGGCGGAAGCCCTCGTGGAAAATCTCCGTCGCCTCCGGGTTGTAGGCGCCATGGGTGGTGCCGCCGATGTCGGAATGGTGGGCGCGGTTGATGGTCCAGAACAGCAGCCTCTCGCCCGCGAACACCGGTACGAAAGCCGTCACGTCCGGCAGGTGGGAGCCGCCGCGATAGGGGTCGTTCAGCAGGTAGAGATCGCCCTTTTTCACCTTGCCATCGAACCGCTCCACCACCTCCTTCAACGCCCAGGTAAGCGCGCCGACATGCACCGGAATATGCTCCGCCTGCGCCACGAGACGCACCTGCGCGTCGCAGATCGCCGTGGAGAAATCGCGGCTGGAGTTGAGGATCTGGCTATAGCTGGTCCGCAGCATCGCCTCCCCCATCTCCTCGACAATGGCAGTGAGCCGGTGCTGGACGACGGAGACGGTGATGGGATCGGGGGCGTTGGGAGCGGTCATTAGGTGGTTCCGTGCGGCGAGACTGTTGGGCTGGCTATCAGAGACAGCTTAGAGAAACGCACACTGCCGGACTAGCCCTCACTCCTCCGGCACGCCGAGCTTGCGCAGACCATTGATGAGGATCTGCGCTCGGTCCTTCCTAAAGCCCAAGGAAAGGACAGACGATAGACGGAACGTCGGAAAAACCTGCAGCATCTCGGCTGCAACCCGCTTGGCATTTTCCGCATCACCGACTTCGCTATAGGTCACTGCCAAATGCACATACGCCCAAGCGGGTACTTTACCCAGTTGCATTGCCCGTTCCGTGCTCTTAATCGATTCTTGGTATTGACCCAGCCAGTGTAAAATATTGCCGCGCACAAACAAGAAAATCGGCATGAACGGATCGAAGGGGCTCAAGCTGATCGCTCGGTCCACCGCATCTAGCGCGCGATCCAGGGTTTCAGTGCGCGTCAATGCGTTCCCCAATCCAAACCATGCCATCGCATAGTTGGGGTTCAGTTCAATTGCCTTCTCGGTGTGCTCGACAGCTTCCGATTGCTTTCCGATGATTGATAAAACACGCCCGCTTGCCCACCAGTTCTGAGGGTCGCGAGGATCAAGCGCGAGGGCTCTTGCCGCGAGATCGGCAGCGTTGTTCAGATGCTGCTTTTCATGCAGCCGGTAGTTGTTCGCGAGCCGCGTCAGGGACACCGCTTCCATTGCCCAAGCAGGCGCGAAACGAGGATCGGCCTGCTGTGCCTTGCGAAATGCAGCAACGGCCTCGTCGAGACCTTCTTCGGTCAGCTTGTAATAGGCCGCCAGGCCCTGCTGGTAGAACAGCCATGCATCAAGGCCGGTCTCCGGGCGGTCGGCGGCGCGGGTTCGCTCAGCACGGTCGATCTCCGGCGCGATGGCGGCGGCGATGGCGTTGGTAATCTCGTCCTGAATGGCGAAAATATCATCGACCTGCCGGTCGAATCGCTGCGACCAGATCGAGCCGCCCGCCTGGGTATCCGTCAGTTGAGCCGAGAGCCGCATACGCTGGCCCGACTGCCGCACGCTGCCCTCCAGCACATAACGGACGTTTAGGTCCCTGGCGACCTGGGCATCTGTCACCGGCTTGCCCTTATAGGTGAACATGGTGCCGCGGGCGATCACCACCAGCCAGCGGAACTTGGAGAGGGCGTCGATCACGTCCTCGGTCATGCCGTCGGCAAAGAACTCGGCATCGGGAGCGGAGGAGAGATTGGCGAATGGCAGCACGGCAATGCTCGGCTGCGAGGCGCGGCCGGACATGCCCGCAGCAACGCCAGGGATTGCAGCCTCAGTCGGTGTCGCGGCCGGCTCTGTACCGGAGGTGCCCGACCAGAGCCAGACACGGACGGGCTGGTCGATGTTCTTCAGCGTGCGTTCGCCGGCATCGGCAAAGGGAACTGAGGTCTTGCCGCGGAGGTATTCATACGTGCCGGCGGAAACCGCAATGCCCCCGACCGGAGCCACTTCCTGGAGCCGGGCCGCAATGTTGACGCCGTCGCCGTAGAGGTCGGAGCCGTCCACCACCACGTCGCCCAGATTGATGCCGATGCGGAGTTGAATTCGCCGATCCTCAGCTATCGCCTCCGCCCGCGTATTTGCCGCCATCTGGATAGCCTCAGCGGCGTTGGCGGCGTCCACCACACTACCAAACTCCGCCAGCATGCCATCGCCCATGAGCTTAAACACCCGCCCCCGGTGCGCGCGCACCGACGGCTGCACCACCTCGCTCCACAATGCTTTCATCGCAGCCAGCGTGCCCGTCTCATCCGCTCGCATCAGGCGGGAGTAGCCCACCACATCGGCGGCCAGGATGGCTGCGAGTTTGCGTTGCAAGATGAGAGGTCCCCTGATCGGGATAAGGCGCGGCGTTCCCGCAGCATGAATCCGCCGCTAGACTAAGCGAAAAGGCCAACCAGTTCTACCCCTTCACCAGCCCTGACAGGAGCCCGCCCATGCTCGCCA
This sequence comes from Alphaproteobacteria bacterium, assembly GCA_029978325.1. Classification (GTDB taxonomy): domain Bacteria; phylum Pseudomonadota; class Alphaproteobacteria; order Bin95; family Bin95; genus JACKII01. The sequence continues at coordinate 18,708 of JAPOJR010000044.1, forward strand.
CCCCTCACCTGCTCGCCGAATTCAACGCCTGGGCGAATGCGCGGCTGCACGGAGCAGCGGCCAGCCTGCCAGCGGCAGAGGTCTCGCGTGACCGCGGCGCGTTCTTTGGTTCGATCCTGGGGACGCTGAACCATATCCTACTGGTCGACCAGCTCTACCGCGACCGGCTGGAGGCGCGGCAGAGCACGTTTAAAGGTCTGGACGATATCCTGCATGCGGATATGGCGGGACTGACCGCGGCACAGTCGGCGATCGATGCGCATTACATGGCCTATACCGCCGGTCTCTCCGACGCGGACCTGGACGGAGAGGTTGCCTTCACCACCCTGATGGATCAGGCGGAGGACTGGCGCGTGCCGCTGCGCGTCTACCTCTCCAACCTCTCGCAACATCAGGTGCATCACCGCGGGCAGGCCTACGCGCTGCTGAACCAGGCCGGCGTGAATGTGCCCAGCATCGGCTTCATCGAGTTTTGCATGGACGAGAAACAAGGTATGGTCTCCCGAACACCGGTCTGAAGGACACCGCCCGCCATGATCCGCAAAGACACGCTCTACGCCACCGCCCATGAACTCACCCGCCGCGCGGCGATTGAGATCCCTTCGGACTATCTCTCCGGCCTGGAAGCCATGGCGGCCAAGGAAAGCGAGGACCTATCGTCCTTCGTGCTGGCCGCCATGTTGGAGAATTACAAGGCAGCCAAGGAAGACGCGCGCGCCATGTGCGCCGATACCGGCGTGCCGCGCTTTTATGTGAAAGCCGGCAATGAGGCAAAAATAGAAGGCGGCATGGTCGCGGTGGAAGAGGCGCTGCGCAGCGGCCTTGCCCAGGCGACGCATGATATTCCGCTCCGCCCGAACCGGGTGCATCCGCTCTGGCGGCACGACAACAACAACAATGTCGGCCTGAACGCGCCGGAGATCGAATACAGCTTCGAGCCGGACGCCGACTGGGTCGATATCACCACCGTGCACAAGGGCGGCCTGTTCGGCACCGACTACCGCATGCTGTTCCCGGGCGACGGCATTGACGGCATCAAGCGGTTTTTCCTGGATGCCATGATCGCTTTCGGCAAGCGAGGCCTCGCCTGCCAGCCGGCAATTGTCGGCATCGGGCTTGGCGGCTCAAAGGATACCTGCATGGTGCTGGGCAAGCAGGCGGCGTGCCTGCGCACCGTCGGCGACCGCAACCCGGACCCGAAAATCGCCGAGCTTGAACTCGAACTGATGGAGATGGGAAACAATATCGGCATGGGCCCGATGGGCTTTGTCGGCTCCAGCATGGTTGTCGATTGCCATATCGAGGTCGGCTACACCCACACGGGCGGCATGCCTATGAGCGTGCACTCGTTCTGCCTGTCCTCGCGCCGCGCCGTGGCGAGGCTCTACGCCGACGGCCGGGTGCAATATCGCACCGACCCCGAATGGTTCACCCCCTATCACCGACGGAATGATGTAAAATGGCAACCGGAAGCCGCAAGACAGTCCGCCTGAAAACCCCGGTCCGCCGCGAGGACCTGGAGCAACTCGAACTCGGCGACGTGGTCTACCTGGAAGGCCATGTCTACACCGCGCGCGAGGGCGTCTATCGCCGTGTCATTACCGAAGGCCACAAGCTGCCAGAGGGTTTGACCGAGCTTACCAACGTCTCGTTCCATTGCTCGCCGGCGGCCAGCGTGAATGACGATGCCACCTTCAACATTGGCGCAGTGACGGCGACGGCGAGCTTCCGCTTCGGCGCGCTGATCCCCGCCTGGTTCGAGGCGAGCGATTGCCTGCTGATTCTGGGCAAGGGCGGCATGACGGAGGAAGACTACCGCAACGTCTTCGTCCCCCGTGGCGCGCGCTATCTGACCACGGTCGGCTATGGCACCGGCGCTTTGCTCGGCCGCGGCATCAAGAACGTGAAGGCGGTGCACTGGCTGCCGGAACTGGGCATCGCCCAGGCAATCTGGGTGCTGGAGGTCGAGAATTTCGGCCCCTTCCTGGTCGACAGCGATGGCGAAGGCCGCTCACTCTTCGAGCAGCATAACAAGCGCCTGAACCAGCGCATTGAGGGCCTGTACGACGGCCTGAAACAGCCAGCCCTCTCCCGCATGGGCGAAACGGTGGACCGGCGCGAGGAATTGATCTAACGCGCCGAGCCAGGCTCACCCGTCCAAGAGGCAATGCCGGCTCGCGCTCATTGTATTGCGGTAGTCGTCCAAATCATTGAAGGAGTCGAACAGGTGCTGCGGGTCGTAGAAGCCCACCAGACCGGACGACCAGTTCTTCGACATCATGCGGCGGCACGCGAATGAGATCGTCAGGGCCAGCCTGTTCGGGCTCTCTGTGTTCGATGCGCCGTCGAATACGGTCTTCTTGAAATTGACCATTGCGCCGTAAAGGCAACGATCCTCAACCACGCCCAACTTGCCGTAGTAGAGGGCCAGATACTTGATGGCGAGGTCGCCGTTTTGCCAGTCCGGGTCGCGCCGGTGGACATCCTGAGCCAATTTCGCAGCGCTGTCGCTCGCCTCCATGCACAAGGCGATCTGTTGCGCCAGCACCGGCTTCGCGAATTCGTTGCGGGCCGTAATTGAAAATTGCCAAAGCCCGATCAAAAACAAAATGGTGCCGCCGACTGCCCCAATCAGAAACTTAGCGATTTCCCAGCGGAAACGCCGTTCCTCCAAAGACATGGGTCCCTTTGCCATCGTAAGCGCCTCCAAGTTCGGCTGGCAAACGCCTGTTCCAGTCTTTCCCCGTTAAACTCAACCAGTCCATTGAACGCCGAGGCTACAATACCATACAGTTCATGCTGCCCCCAATGCTTTGGAGTAACTTCGCCGATGGCCTTCACACTCAAAGCTCTGGACCATGTCGTCCTGCGCGTCGCCGACATCGACCGCTCTATCCGTTTTTATAGCGAGGTGCTGGGCTGCCGCGAGGAACGGCGCGTGGATAGCATCGGCCTGGTCCAATTGCGCGCCGGCTCGGCGTTGATCGACCTGGTGCCGCGCACTGCGGGCGAAGCATCCGGCCCCGGCAATATGGATCATTTCGCCCTGACGATAGAGCCGTTCGACCCAACCGCGCTCAAGGCTCATTTCGCCAGCCATGGCGTCGTCCTGGGAGAGCCGGCTCGCCGCTATGGCGCAGAAGGCTATGGCCTGTCGATCTATTTCCATGACCCCGATGGCAATCAAGTGGAATTGAAAGGTCCGCCGGAAACTTGAGCCCATGAAAAAAGCCCCGGTCGCGAAACCGGGGCTTCTCTCAAAGATTGCAGCGCTGTATCAGCCGGCAGTCGCCGCCACACTCGGCCGGGCCGCAACGCGGTCGAACCAAGCCTGAACGTTCTTGTGGTCAGCGCTAATGGATTGGCCAACACCCTTCAGGAAGTCCAGCCAGCAGAACAACAGTATATCTGCGATGGTGAAACGGTTACCGGCGATCCATTGCTTGCCAGCCATCCACTCGTTGAGCTTACCGAGATTGTCCTGCCCAACAGCCTTCAGACCATCGGCGGCTTCCGGCAGGCAGCGGAAACGGTTTTGGAACAGCTTAATGCCTTCGGCATAGCGAAAGCCGTTCAGCATCGGCTCGCAAATGTTCAGGTCGACGCGGCGGGTCCACATGCGGGCCTCGCCACGCTCCTCGGCATTGGCGCCGATCAGGTTGCCGCCCGGGAATTTCTCGTCGAGATATTCGCAAATGACCGTGATCTCGGACAGATACGAACCGTTGTCGAGTTCCAGCACCGGCGAGCCACCCATCGGGTTCTTTTTGATGTGCTCCGGCGTCCGGCTGGCATTGCCCTTGACGATGTCGATGGTCTCCAGCGGCAATTCAATGCCTTTTTCGGCCATAAACATACGCACCATGCGGGGGTTGGGCCCGACTGAGGTAATGAGTTTCATAGTGTTTTGCCTCCCTGTTGTGCGCTTGGGTTAAGCGTCGATGCGGGCGGTAGCCAAGTTATGGATTGCGATCATGGCGATGCCACTAACAATGGTAGGTTGCAGTAACAACGAAACATGATGAAAGAAGAGCAGTCCGTAGAGATTCATGATATTTGCAAGCGCTTTGCGACTCCTGACCAG
>JAPOJR010000045.1 GCA_029978325.1 Alphaproteobacteria bacterium
ACTTTCACTTCTGATTCTGATCTTGAGGGGGCAGATTCAGAAAGCTTCTGCTTTATCCCCTTGCGTGCCCCAGGAACTGAAACTGGTTTTGAATCAGCAGGTCCTGCAGCAACCCCAGGATAAAGACGGTTCCTGGCGAAATGGCTGCAGGCCGTCGCGCACATGCAATATACAGAACCACAAGGACAAGGTCCGGCAAAGGGCCATGTCCGGCCGGCAATGGCAGGGCCGAGAGCAGCACCAATATCGTCAGGATCGCAATGGGCAGCCAGACAGGACGGGACGGACCGGATGTTTCAAGCGGATCGGGAAATGCCATGCGGTCACCGTCGCTCCCGCGCAATCGCTATTGCCGGATCTTCGCCGTAGTCGACAATCCGCACATAGTCCAACAAATCCCAGTCAACAAACGGCCTAACAGTCCAATGCCCTCTGCCATCGGACTCAACGATGCCGATCGGCAGGCCAGGATGGAACACGCCGCCATCGCCGGACGTCAGGACGAGCGCGCCAGGGGTAGGCGGTGTGTCGCTGGCGAAGAATTCGAGGCGGGGACTTGGGCCATTGGTCCCGGACAATATCGCCCGTCGCCGATTAGCCCCGATTGCAACCGGAATCTTCGAGTTCAGGTCGGTGACAAGCAGGATGCGCGCCGTGCTCTCGCCAACATTCTGGACCCGTCCGACTAAGCCTTCGGCGCTTAATACGGCCAGATTCTTGCGTACGCCCTGCACCTCGCCAACATGCACCATAAGGCTTCTGGCGAACACCCCGCCAGTATCAGCGACCACTCTGGTTGTGACGGATTTCACGGTTGGACCGGGATCAAAGCTGAGCAATCGCCGCAGTCCGGCATTTTCCGTCCTGAGATCGTGCGCAATCAGGCGGAGCTTTTCGAGTTTGGCATTCTCTTCCCGCAATCGCTGATTTTCAGCGATCAGATCGCCAATGGCCGAGATGTCGCCGAGCCACTCTGTGGCGCTGGAGAGAGGGGAGGACACAGCATCCAATATGGGCGCGGTGATGTCGGCCACCGTGCTGCGGGCACTGTCAACGATACGGGTATCGATCTTTCCGACCAGGACAAGCGCGAACGCCAATAGCGCCAGGCCCGCATAGGCCATGCGGCGCAGCGCCCGCTTGGCCGTTTGCAGCCCGGTATCCAGAATTTCGCCTAGGCTATGCGGCGCCTCATCCATGCCGTTTCCAGTGACCTGCTGGTGATACCGCTACAGCTGTCCTATTCGATCAGGACGCCCTGCAAAGCTCCGCGCTCTTCGAGGCATCGGCCGCAGCCCAATGCTACGCATTCCAGCGGGCTTTCTGCGATCGAAACGGGCAGCCCTGTCGCCTCGCGGAGGACGCGATCCAGATTTGGCAGCAAACCACCGCCGCCCGTCAACACAATGCCTTTGTCCACGATGTCGGCGGCCAATTCCGGCGCGGTGTTTTCCAGCGCAACTTTCACTGCCTCGACAATCTGGCTGATCGGGTCGGCCAGCGCCTCGGCCACTTGCGCCTCGCCGATGATCACTTCACGCGGCACGCCGTTCATCAGATCGCGGCCACGGACCGCGGCCCGCCGCTCTTCTTCATCGGGTGGACAAGCCGACCCGATTGACACCTTGATCCGCTCTGCCGTCGACTCGCCGATCAGCAAATTGTGGTGACGCCGCACATACTGAATGATGGCTTCGTCCATTTTGTCGCCGCCCACCCTGACCGAGCGTGAGTAGACGATGCCGCCCAAAGACAGGACGGCGACTTCCGTGGTGCCGCCGCCGATATCGACCACCATCGAGCCAGACGGCTCGGTCACAGGCAGGCCGGCGCCAATCGCTGCCGCCATCGGTTCTTCGATCAGAAACACCCGCCGTGCGCCTGCGCCCAGGGCGCTTTCCTGGATAGCCCGGCGTTCAACCTCGGTTGCGCCCGACGGCACGCAGATGACGATCTGAGGCGAGACGAAACTGCGCCGATTATGGACCTTGCGGATGAAGTACTTGATCATCTCCTCCGCAATTTCGAAGTCAGCGATCACTCCATCGCGCAGCGGCCGGACTGCTTCGATAGAGCCCGGTGTTCGGCCCAGCATCCGCTTTGCTTCGTGACCGACCGCCAATACCTGATGCCGTCCGCGCTGGTTGCGGACAGCGACAACGGAAGGTTCGTCCAGGACTATGCCTCGATTGGGCACATAGACCAGCGTGTTGGCGGTGCCAAGGTCGATCGCCAGGTCCTGACTCAACAGGCCGAGGAGGGTGGAAAACATCGGGCCTCACAAAAACTCTAGAGCGTCGTCCGGTCGATCGCAGCAGTTCGTTCCGGTGCAGACGGTCTAGAATGATCCGTTATGAGCAATCTGGGATGGCCATTGCCGACCGACCAATGCTCCAGCGCCCAAAACAGGCGCAGCGCGGCCATATATAGCCGCGCTGCAACCGGTATACAAACTGAGGCGCTGTCGCGCCGACGTTTTAATTTTTGGCTTTGTCAACCAACGCGTTGGCGCCGATCCATGGCATCATGGCGCGAAGCTTGGCGCCAACCTCTTCCAATTGGTGCTCGGCGCCGATGCGGCGCTTTGCCTTGAAGCTGGTCTGGCCGGCTGCGTTCTCCAGTACCCACTCGCGGCTGAACTCGCCGCGCTGGATTTCGCCCAGCACCTCTTTCATGCGCTCTTTGACCGAAGCATCGATGATGCGAGGGCCGCGGGTGTAGTCGCCGTATTCCGCCGTGTTCGACACGGAATAGCGCATTTCGGCCATGCCGCCTTCGTAAATCAGGTCGACGATCAGCTTCACCTCGTGCACGCACTCGAAATAGGCCATTTCCGGAGCGTAACCGGCTTCGACCAAGGTCTCGAAGCCAGCCTGGATCAGCGCGGTCAGGCCGCCGCAGAGCACAGTCTGCTCACCGAACAGGTCGGTCTCGCACTCTTCCTTGAAGGTGGTCTCGATGATGGCCGCACGACCACCGCCATTGGCGCAGGCATAGGACATGGCGAGGTCATGGCAGTTGCCGCTGGCATCCTGGTGGATGGCGATCAGCGACGGCACACCGGCGCCGCGCACATACTCGGAGCGCACCAGATGGCCAGGGCCTTTCGGCGCGACCATGAACACGTCGATGTCCGTGCGCGGGTTGATCAGGTTGAAGTGGATAGAAAGGCCATGGGCCACGCACAGCGCCGCGCCGGGGCGGATGTTGTTGACCAGGTCCTGCTCGTACAGCGCTGCCTGGCCTTCATCCGGGGTCAGCATCATGACCACGTCGGCCCATTTGGCTGCGTCGCCCGGGTTCATGACGGTGAAGCCGGCGGCTTTTGCCTTTGCTGCGCTGCCGGAGCCGTCGCGCAATCCCACGACCATGTCCTTGACCCCCGAGTCGCGCAGGTTGTTGGCGTGGGCATGGCCCTGGCTACCATAGCCGAGGATGGCGACTTTCTTGCCTTTGATCAGGTTCAGGTCGGCGTCGCGATCATAGTATACACGCATGGAACACATGGGTAACGGGTCCTTCATTTACAGGATGGAATGCGCTGCCAGATGCAGCACTGAAGCGAAAGCGAGACCATCAGCCAGCACTATGGCGAAGGTCTCATTGTTTGGAGGTGGCTTCTACAGACGCTAACGCCCGCGCGCAATGGCAAGCGAGCCAGTGCGGGCAACGTCTGTCATGCCCAGTGGGCGCATGAGGTCGATAAAGGCATCGACTTTCTCGCCTGAACCGGTGATTTCGAACACAAAGGATTCAATCGTGGAATCCACCGGACGAGCCCGGAACACGTCAGCAATGCGCAAGGCTTCGACCCGGGTTTCACCCTTACCGACAACCTTCACCATGGCCAGTTCGCGAGCGACGAAAGGCCCTTCTGCGGTCAAGTCATTCACGGAATGCACCGGCACCAGCCGGTCCAGCTGCGCCTTGATTTGCTCGATAATCATCGGCGTTCCCGAGGTGACGACGATGATCCGCGAAATATGCTCGGCCGGATTGACCTCCGCGACTGTCAGGCTCTCAATGTTGTAGCCGCGGCCTGAAAACAAGCCGATGACCCGGGCCAAAACGCCCGGTTCGTTATCGACCAATAGCGACAGGGTATGGCGTTCGATTGTTTGACTTTGCAATCAGACCTCCAGCGCCCAAATGGCGCCTCTTTCAATATTGTCGTTTGGGCGAGAACGGCGACTAGACCAGTACCATGCCGTCGCTGGACACGGAGCTTTGGTTCTCGTCGCTCGGCCCCAACAGCATGTCGCAGTGCGCCGCGCCCGACGGAATCATCGGGAAGCAATTTTCGTCCTTGGCGATGCAGATATCGGCGATGACCGGACCGTCGGTCGCGATCATCTTTGCAATGACATCGTCCAACTCACCCGGGGTCGTCGCCCGCAGGCCGGTCCACCCAAAGCATTCCGCCAGCTTGACGAAATCCGGCAGCGAGGCGGTATAGCTTTCGGCATAGCGGCCACCGTGGAGCAGTTCCTGCCATTGCCGCACCATGCCCATCCATTCGTTGTTCAGGATAAACACCTTGATCGGCACCTTGTATTGCGCCGCACAGGACATCTCCTGCATGTTCATCAGGAACGAGGCCTCGCCCGAAACATCGACGACCAAGGCATCCGGATGGGCGATCTGCACGCCGATGGCAGCAGGCAGTCCATAGCCCATGGTGCCAAGTCCGCCGGACGTCATCCACCGGTTGGGCTTCTCGAACTTCAGGTACTGGGCAGCCCACATTTGATGCTGGCCGACCTCGGTCGTGATAAAGGCCTCGCGCGGGTCTTTATCCAGATGCGCCTGCAACCGCTGCAGCGCGTATTGCGGTTTGATGATATCCTTGCCCTGGATATAGTTCAGGCATTTGCGTTCGCGCCAGGTGTTGATCGACTTCCACCAGTCGGCCAAGGCCGCGCCATCGGCTTTCAGCTTTTTGGCCTTCCAACCGTCCAACAATTGGTCCAGGACGATGCCGCAATCGCCAATGATCGCCAAGTCGACCCGCACGTTCTTGTTGATGGATGACGGGTCGATATCGATGTGGATCTTCTTCGCGTTTGGCGCGAATGCATCCAACCGACCAGTGACGCGATCGTCGAAGCGGGCGCCGACGCAGACGATCAGGTCGCTTTGGTGCATGGCCAGGTTGGCTTCGTACATGCCATGCATGCCAAGCATCCCGAGCGACAACGGATCCGAGCCAGGGAATGCGCCCAGGCCCATCAGCGTCTGAGTGCAGGGATAGCCAGTGGCGTGCACCAGCTTGGTTAGTGTCTCCGAAGCTGCGGGACCAGCGTTGATCACGCCACCGCCGACATAGAAGATCGGTTTCTTGGCTGCCGCCAGCATGGAGAGTGCTTCATCCACCTTGCCGGGGGAGGGCTCTGTCTGGGGATTGTAGGACCGATGGCGAACAGACGTCGGCGGAACGTAGGTGCCTTCGCCGAACTGCACATCTTTCGGCACGTCGATCACGACCGGCCCCGGACGGCCGCTGGTCGCGACCTGAAAGGCTTCATGCACGACGCGGGCGACATCGTCCGGGCTCTTGATCAGGTAGTTGTGCTTGGTGCACGGCCGGGTGATGCCAGTGGTATCCGCCTCCTGAAACGCGTCATTGCCGATCAGGTGCGTCGGCACCTGCCCGGTAAAGCAGACGATCGGGATTGAATCCATCAGTGCATCCGTCAGGCCTGTAACGGCGTTCGTGGCGCCCGGGCCGGATGTCACGAGGACTACGCCGACCTTGCCGGTGGACCGCGCATAACCTTCCGCCGAGTGTACTGCGCCGCCCTCCTGCCGCGCCAGAATATGCCGGAGTTGGTTTTGCTTGAAAATCTCATCGTAAATCGGCAGTACCGCGCCGCCAGGGTAACCGAATATCGTGTCGACGCCCTGGTCTTGCAGGGCACGGATGATCAAGGCGGCGCCATTCATGCGCTCTTCAGTCATGCGTCCAAATCCTTGGGAGGTTTTCAGAAAGACAGCCTATTGCGAAGGCAATCCTTCATATTGCGGCGCAACCTAAACAAGGAAAATTCGCAAGTCAACCCGTTTTGCGAATAAATGATACAATTTTATCGACAATTCTTTCCGAAAATTGCGCGTCGATTTGCAGTGCGTTCGGCAACCTGTTTCGGAACCAAGTTAACTGCCGTTTCGCGAACCGACGCGTTGCCTGTTGGGCGGCTGCGATTGCCTGATCGAGCGGCAATGCGCCGCGCAAATAGGCGGCCAGTTCCACCATACCCAGTGCCTTCATCGCAGGAAGATCCGGGTCCAGACGCCGGTCCAGCAGTGTTTCGACCTCTGCCAGGGCGCCTTGACCGAGCATATACAGCAGGCGCTCGTCGCAGCGCTGGTAGAGGACCGGACGCGGCGGGTTCAGCCAGACCTGCGTGGTGCAAAACGGTGGGGGCGGCGGGGGCTCGCGGTGCCAGTCCGACAAACTGCGGCCAGTTGCCTGCCAGACGGCCCAAGCCCGTGCCAGACGCTGCCGGTCGGACGGCCCGATGCGACGGGCGCTCTCTGGGTCGATGGCGGCTAGCTTGGCGCAAAAGGCGCTTGCGCCCATTGCCTCGTAACACGCCGCGGCAGAAGCCGATACATCCGGCGGAATATCTGGGATCGGGCTCAGGCCATGAGTCAACGCTTCCAAATAGAACCCGGTGCCGCCGGTCACAATGGCCACCTGGCCCGCCGCATGGGCATCCCTGATGGCTTGTAAAGCCAGTTCCCGCCAACGGCCGGCAGAAAAGCGTTCGGCAGCATCGATGACGCCATAGAGCCGATGGTCAACGCAAGCTTCGTCGGCTGTGGAGGGGCGGGCAGTTAATATCCGCAGGTCGCGGTATACCTGCATCGAGTCGGCATTGACGATGACGCCGCCAAGCTTTTGCGCCAGCGCCAGCGCCAGCGCCGATTTTCCGGATGCCGTCGGCCCGGCGATGATCAAGACTTCTGGCTGGCCGGTCATAGCGCAGATCGGCCACATCGCGAAACCGGCCCACGGGCGCTATAGGCCTGCCCATGATGACTGCACCCTATACCCTGACCATTGTCGCCGCCGCCGGCACCTTGCGTGGCGCGCAATTGGAGAGATGCCTCGAAGCACTCGCACGCTTGGCGACTGTGGCCGGCAAACCGGATTGGTTGGCGGCGGCATCCGCATGTGACTGGCCGTTGGCGGAAGCGCCGGGCGGGGAACTGGCCATCGCGCTCGACAGCCTTGGCCTCGACCACGCATTGCACCAAGCGGGCGAGACACGGCGCAAGCGCGTTCTGATTGCCGACATGGACTCGACGATCGTGCAATCCGAAACCCTGGACGAAATCGCCGGCGAGGCCGGCATCAAGGATCGCATCGCGGCGATTACCGCGCGCTCTATGGCGGGCGAACTGGATTTCGCTGAGGCTTTGATCGAGCGGGTGGCGGCTTTGAAGGGGTTGGACGAAGGCGCGCTCAGCCGCACTTTGGCGCGCACGCGAGTGATGCCCGGCGCAGCCGAACTGGTCGGCACTATGCGGGCGCATGGTGCGCGGTGCTGGTTGGTCAGCGGAGGTTTTTCGTACTTTACCGGACATATCGCCAAGCAATTAGGGTTTCATGCCGACCGAAGCAACCGGTTGATGATCGACGCTGGCAAACTGACCGGAGAAGTGGGCCGGCCGATCCTGGACCGGGACGCCAAACTGACGGCCTTGCGCGAGCTCTGTGGCGAAGTCGGGGCCGACCTTGGCGAGGCCGTGGCTGTGGGCGATGGCGCCAATGATCTGGCGATGATCCAGGCGGCGGGCATGGGTGTTGCGTTCCAGGCCAAGCCGGCGGTCAAAAAAGCGGCGCGGTTCCGAGTGAACCGCGCCGACCTTTCGACCTTGTTGTACTACCAGGGCTATCGGGCGGCGGACATCGTCACCGCCCGACCATAAGCAAACGCTATTTGCCCTTTGATACCGAAACAACGACGAACCGGCGTTCGCCACCGCGGTTGAACAGCACCAGCACGGACTTGCGGCCGGATTGGGCAGCGGCATCGACCACTTTTTTGACCTGAGCCGGGCTGGAAACGGCCTCCTGGTTGATCTCCTGAATCAGGTCGCCGGGTCGAATACCCTTCTTATCGGCATTGCCGCCATCTTCGACTTCGGTCACGACGACGCCGTCGATTTCCGCTGGGATCTCGAATTGGCCTCTGGTGGCATCGTTCAGGGCGGCAATAGTCAGTCCCATCGACTCGATACCCGATGCTTTGGGAGGCGCTTCTTCCTTGGCTGCCGCAGCGCTGGCAGCCTCCTGCGATTCCAGCCGACCGAGGGTAACCGAGACGGTTTTCTCCTTGCCCTTGCGCCAGACGATGACGTCGGATTTTTCGCCTACCGGAGTTTCCGCCACAATCCGCGGCAGGGCGCGCATCTTGTCTATAGCCTGACCGTTGAACGACAGGATGATATCGCCGGCCAGAATACCGGCTTTCTCAGCCGGGCCGCCCTTCGTCACGTTGGCGACCAGAGCGCCGCGCGCGTCTCCCAGCCCGAGGCTTTCGGCAATTTCTTCCGTGACGGACTGGATATTAACGCCCAGCCAGCCGCGGCGTGTCTCGCCAAACTTGGTCAACTGGTCGATGACCGGCTTCGCGAGCGACATGGGCACCGAGAAGCCAATACCGACGCTGCCGCCGGATGGAGAATAGATCGCGGTGTTGATGCCAATCACCTCGCCATCGACATTCACCAACGGGCCGCCAGAGTTGCCTTTGTTGATGGCTGCATCCGTCTGGATAAAGTCGTCATAGGGACCGCTGCGAATATCGCGCTGACGGGCGGAGACGATGCCGGCGGTCACACTGCCGCCCAGGCCGAAGGGGTTGCCGATCGCGACGACCCAGTCGCCGACGCGCAGTTTTTCGCTGTCGCCGATGGGCAGAAACGGCAGGGGCTTGCTGGCTTTGACGCGTAACACGGCGACGTCTGTCTTTTCGTCGCGGCCAACCAACGTGGCAGGCAAGGACGTGTCGTCCTGGAACCGGACAACAATCTCGTCCGCATCGGCGATCACATGATTGTTGGTGACGATCAGGCCGGTTGCGTCAATGACAAAGCCAGAGCCCAAAGATGTGACCTGGCGCGGCCGATTGGATTGATGGTCGCGGTCAAAATAGTCCTTGAAGAACTCTTCGAACGGGGAACCCGGTGGGAAATGGGGCCGGTTCGGTCCGGAATCCCGCTTAATCGTCTGTGTTGTAGAGATGTTGACGACAGCGGGCAGAGCCTTGTCCGCCAGATCGGCAAAGCCTTCCATTGGTACTTTTGCGAGGGATGGCGGAGCAGATGCGAACATCAGCACCACCATGGATGCCGCCGCAACAGCGGCGCGGTTCAAAGCCGGCCAAGACATCGGCTAAGGCCTCCTTCATGAACGATTAACGCGTTTCAATCAGCACCTTTCGGTGCGCCTATCCCAGAACGCCAAGAGTATGTAGGCGGTGGCGTATCGGGTTCAACGGTTGTCGCCTTCAAGCAGGCGTGATCGCCGAACGGCCTTACCAACGGACCCATGAAACCATCGCCACGCCGATAATTGCGGATAGCAGTCCGAATTGGCGGACCCGATCGCTCGGCTCCGCCAGAACACGGGCGATCATTCGGCGCATCAGGTTGGGAAAGAGGGCATAGGCTATGCCCTCTATGGCAAGCATCAGGCCAAGCCCAACCGCCAAATCGGTCATTATCCGGCGCCCTTACCAGTCACGGGCTACTGGTTTTGTGGTGCGGGTGTCACTGGCGCTGCGGCGGTCGCCCCAGCATCCACCTTTTCGCCGGCGGCGGTGGGGGCAATGGATTTGGCTGCGTCTGTCGCTCCGGCAGCAGTCCCCTTAACACTTTCCGCAATCGCCTTGGCCTTATCTGCTGCGGTTGTGTTGGCAGGAGACTTTGCCATCGGCGCCGCTGCATTGTCATTGGCCGCACGGGGCGCGGCAACCGGTGCAATCGGCTTCGGCAACGACAGGGCGTCTCCACCGGCGGCTTTTCCGACCCCACCACTCATTTTGTGGAAGTAGGCAAAGAAGTCCGAATCCGGCGACAGAACCATCGTGGTGCCATCCGGCTTTAGCGCGTTTCGGTAGGCTTCCATCGACCGGTAGAATGCGAAGAACTCTGGGTCCCGGCCGAACGCCGCGGCGTAGACCTGGATCGCCTCGCCATCGCCTTCGCCGCGTAGAACCTGCGATTGCCGCTGCGACTCGGCGATCAGAACGGTTTTTTCGCGTTCGGCGCGCGCGCGGATCCGCTGCGCCAACTCGGCGCCCTGTGCGCGGAATTCGCGGGCTTCACGCTCGCGTTCCGACTGCATCCGCTGATAGATCGCTTCCGCGTTTGCGGCGGGCAGATCGGCGCGGCGGATGCGGACGTCGACGACGTCGATGCCGAATTTCGATGCGGCTTCGTTGGTGTCGGCGCGGATGCGATCCATGATGGAGCCGCGCTCCTCGGACAGCACGGAGGCCAGGGTTTCGTTGCCGACGACGCGACGCAGCGATGCGCTCAGAATGCCGGACAGTCGTGCCCTGGCCGAGATTTCTGTGCCGACTGTTTTGTAGAATTCCAACGGATCGGCAATGCGGTAGCGTGCGAAGCTATCGACGACCAGTCGTTTCTGGTCGGCGGCGATGATTTCTTCCTGCGGCGGCGCATAGTCAAGGATGCGCGATTCGAAATACACCACGTTTTGCACGAACGGCAGCTTGAAGTGCAACCCGGGTCCACGGACGCCCGGCTGCGGATCGCCGAACATCAGGACGATTGCCTGCTCAGTTTGGCGGACGACGAAGGTTGCACTGGTGGCGACGATTGCACCGATAATGATCAGCACACCGAGGACGACGAGCAAATTACGGCCCATGTTGTTTTAGCTCCTGTTGCTCGTATCGGTTATTTCGCGCCGGCGCGTTTTTGCAGCTCGGGCAATGGGAGATAGGGCACGACGCCAGAACCGCCAGTCCCGCTGTCAATGAGGACCTTATTGGCGTTGCCCAGGACCTCTTCCATGGTCTCTAAGTATATCCGGCGAACCGTCACATCCTTGGCGCCGCTGTAAGACTTGTAGACATTGTTGAACCGCTCGGCATCACCCTGGGCTCGCGCAACGACCTCTTGCTTGTAGGCCTCGGCCTCCTGGATCAATTGTTCGGCCTCGCCGCGGGCGCGCGGGATGATATCGTTGCGATAAGCCTCTGCCTCGTTGCGCAGGCGTTCCTGATCGGCGCGGGCGCGTTGAACGTCTCGGAAGGCGTCGACCACCTGTTGCGGCGGGTCAACCTTCAGCAATTGCGACTGGGTAATCTGAATACCAGACTTGTATTGGTCCAAAATCGTCTGAATGTCGCGTTGTGCCCTGGCTTCGATTGCACCACGGCCTTCCGCCAGCGCAGAGGCGATTGGCGTCTGCCCGATGATCTCGCGCATGACGCTTTCGGCCACGGCTTTGACGGTATCGTCCGGATCGCGGATGTTGAACAGGTACTCGCCAGCGTCCTTGATCACCCAAAACACGACAAAGTTAATGTCGACGATGTTTTCATCGCCGGTCAGCATCAACGATTCGTCGGGTAAGCCTCTGACCAGATCGTTGCGGCTGGCTTCACCGGCAGATCGGAAGCCCACCTCGGCCCGATTGACGCGCGTAACTTTCGGCGTTTCCACATCTTCGATCGGGAACGGCAGGTGGTAGTTCAAACCAGGCAGAGTGGTGCTGACATAGGCGCCAAAGCGGGTCACAACGCCTTGTTCATCGGGAAGGACCCTGTAAAAGCCGCTGGCCAGCCAAAGGGCGATGGCGACCAAAGCCAGCAAGATCGGCGCGCGACCGCCGCCGATGCCGCCAGGCACCATCTTTTTCAGGGCATCTTGGCCTTTGCGGATGGCATCTTCGAGGTTAGGCGGCTGCGGCCCACTGCCGCCGCTATTGCCGCCTCTACCGCCGCCGCCCCAGGGGCCGCCGCCACCGCCCCAGGGGCCACCGCCGCCGCCGCCGCCGCTGCCACCGCCCCACGGGCCGCCGCCATTTTGATTATGCTGAGGCATGAAAACGCTTCCTGTTCGCTTGATCCGCAATGCGCGGTCTTTTATCGACTGATATGCCTCATATATGTCAGAGCGTGCTTCGGTACAACCGAGGCAAGACCGAACAGTCCCCAATCTTCGAGATTTAGAGAGTTTTATCCATGGCCGGTCCAACCGAAGCCCAAGTCCGCGAGACCCTCGCGGCCGTCAACGGTGCAGCAGCGATGCTGGACGGCGTCGCCGTCAAAGATGGCCATATACAAGTGGCGTTGGCTGTCGATCCTGCCAAGGCCCAACAGGCCGAACCGGTTCGGAAAGGGGTGGAGGTTGTGCTGCGTGCCTTGCCGGGCGTGCTGTCGGCGACAGTGGTGCTGACCGCCGCCAGCGATCCTGCGCCGAAACAGGCTGCGCCCCGCGCAGGCGGACATGGCGGCGGCCAACCCCAAGCAGGGCAGAGCCCGATGAACCCGGAGCGCATCCCCGGGGTGAAGGCGGTGATAGCAGTCGCCTCCGGCAAAGGCGGCGTCGGCAAATCGACCGTGGCGGCGAATCTTGCAGTCGCGTTGGCGCAGTCTGGCCTACGTGTCGGCCTTATGGATGCCGACGTGTTCGGACCTTCGGTGCCGCGTATGCTGGGCGTCAACCGCAAGCCCGATAGCGACGGCAAGATGCTGTTGCCGGTAGAAGCGCACGGCCTGGAACTCATGTCGATGGGGTTCATGGTCGAGGAACGCACGGCAATGATTTGGCGCGGTCCGATGGTGATGAGCGCGGTGCAGCAGATGATTTTCCAGGTGAAATGGGGCAATCGCGACGTGCTGGTCCTGGACTTGCCGCCCGGCACCGGCGACGCTCAGTTGACCATTGCGCAGAAGGTCAAGCTGAACGGCGCGGTCATCGTGTCGACGCCACAGGATATCGCCCTGCTCGATGTCCGCCGCGGCCTGACCATGTTCGAAAAAGTCGGCGTGCCGGTCTTCGGCATCGTCGAAAACATGAGCATGTATGTCTGCCCGAATTGCGGGCACGAGGCGCATATCTTCGGCCATGGCGGCGCGGCTGCGGAGGCTAAGGCGCTGGGCTGTGATTTCCTGGCCGAAATTCCCTTGTCACTGCCGATCCGAGAGCAAAGCGATGCCGGCTCGCCCATCGTCGCCGCTCAGCCGAAAAGCCCGGAGGCGGCAGCTTTCCGGGCGTTGGCGGAGCGTGTCCGGGCCAAGCTCTGACTATTCGGACACGCGCAAAGCCGGGTCGCGCGATTCTGGCGTGCCCATCAGGTAGCGGTGCAGGAACTCACGGGCCAAGCGGATTTCCTCGATCGGGACAGCCGGGTGCAGGCCAGGGTTGGCGTGCATCCGCTTGTCTTCGCTGGCGATGGCGTCGAACAGCGCGATGCAGTCCTCGCGGCTGAACAATTCGTCCTCCATCTGCCACAGGAACAGTACCGGGCAGGTGATCGCCTTCGCCGCCGCCTCAATCTTGGGGCGGTAGTGGTCCGGGCCGCTGATGCCCATCAGGCCCAGCACCGCCACCTTGACCCGCGGTTCGGCGGCAACCAGCGGTCCGCCATAGATCGTGCCCATGGACAGGCCGTAATAGCCGACCGGCCCGGTGCCGACCTCCGGCAGTGCTTGAACGGCATTGAGCGCCGCCTGCCAGTCGGCCACCATGTCTGCCTCTGTGCCTTCGCGCTGCCATTCCGGCCAGAACGCTTCGCGTCCGCCAGGGCCGACCTGGCGGCGCCCATGCACCGGGCCGTCGATGGCCAACACGAACATGTTGTGATCGTTCACCAGATGCTGGGCGATATTCGGGATCGGCGGCTGGTGGCGTGAGCCGCTGGCGCCGTGGCCGCACATGACCAGCGGCGCGCCGGCCTGCGGCTTTTCGCTTTGCCAGAGGATCCCGGTAATCTTGCGCTCGCCGCGATAGAGCGTGAACTCGCGCGGCACCAGGCCGGGGCGCTTGGGGGTGGAGGCGTCTGGCGCGTGAAATTCCATGGGATGTCCTCTTGGTAGCATGGGCGGCGTCGCCATGCAAATTGCTCGAAATCTAACGCCTCCCGCCGGTTTCGGCGAGTCGCTTGATGGGATCGCAAGCGTATGCCTTGGTAGGTGCTGGTCGTTATCGGCTCAGCTATGAATGGCTTCCGCAAAATGCAGCCAGCGCTTTGGTGCAAAGCTCCGGATACAAGAGTTGCACCATGTGGTAGCCTGTCGGCAGGTGTAGCATCTCCAACTGTGGCAGCTTTTCTTTCAGCAATGCCTCTTGGGCGGAGCTGGTGATCTGGCCGGCGGTTGGGTAGAGGCCTAAAACCGGCTGCTTGACCAGCGGCAGGAAACTGGCGGCGTTTGCGCCATTGACCAAATGCGACATAGCCACCTGCACCGCCGGGTCGCCCTTGGCGAATTCGTCCACATACCAGTTGAAAAGCCCGGGCTCCGCCTCCGCGGGCAGGCGGGTGACGCGGGTCGTCGCCGCAACCCATTCGCGGATCCCCATTTTTTCCATGGCTTCGGTGCGCGAGCCGTGGCCGAGGGCGTAGCGGGCTTTCATTTGCTCTTCGATGAACACCGGTGTCGAGACTAGGGTCAGGGTCTGCACCCGTTGAGGATGCTGCGCCGCCAGCGCCAGTCCCAATATCCCACCCATCGATTCGCCGCAGAAATGCACCCGGTCGGCGCCGGCATGGTCCAGCACAGCCAGCTGGTCGCCGATTAATGCTTCCAGATGGATATCCTGCTCCAGATCGAGCTTGCCGGTCGATTGGCCCAGTCCGCGCATATCAGGCCGGATTATGCGGAAGGTACGGGCAAGTAGCGGGACCCACCGATACCAGAACCTGGCATTGCGGCCGTTGCCGTGCTGTAGCAGCAGAAACGGTCTGTTCTCCCACGGGTCGGTAAAATCGTCGAATTCATACGACAACGTCAGGTACTTGGATCTGGGGAACGTGGGCATCGGGCGGACTTTCCAGGCAATGCGGCGCGGCGCGAGCAATTGTTGCAGTTTCGATACCGAATCATGCTTGATCTAAGGCGGTACTAGGCCACTTATGCCACAGCCTGATCGTCCATAACCAGCTGGGCGCAACCGCAGGCAATCGGGCGTCCTTGCGCAAGAGTCCCTTCATGAAACATCGTCATTCCACCGCCCCGGCAAAATTCGGAACCGTTCTGGGCCATGGTCCCGGCGGCGTGCCGGTCTATTCTTCGGACTACGACAGCGCAGACGACGACGAGTTTCCCGACCGTCAATCTTATCGCAGCGTCATGAATGGCGTATATCTGGGCCACAAATGGCAATGCGTCGAGCTGGCCCGGCGCTGGATGTATCTGACCAAGGGGTATGTCTTCGACGATATCGCCATGGCGTACGATATTTTCCGCCTGCGTCATGTGCGTGTGATCGCAGACGGATCGCTGTTGCCATTGCAGTCGATCCGCAACGGCGCCCGCCGTCCGCCCGAGCCCGGCTGCCTGCTGATCTGGAACGAAGGCGGCGAATTCGAGGTAACCGGGCATGTCGCTGTGGTCACAGAAGTGGGCAGCGATTGGGTGCGGTGCATCGAACAGAACGTCGAGGACAGCGTCTGGCATGAGGCTGAAACCTGGTCGCGTCAGTTGTCGATGCAGCGAACCAAGAACGGCGGCTATTGGATCGATTGCACCTTTGCCGATGCGTCGATCCTGGGTTGGGTCATCCAGTCCGACGATCCGACCGAAGCGGAAAAAGCGCTGGTCGACGACCCGGCGTTGTTCCAGATCAAGCGCCGGTTTCTGCCGAAATCGACCAAGGTGGATCGACAATGGTTGGATCCGTCGGATCCTATGCAAGCGAACTATATCAAGCTGATGCACGGACAGAATCTGTCGGCCGACCCGACCGATATGACGGCGTATTATTGCATAAGCGAAACCGCCATGCGCGAAGTCCGGCGGGCGACGAACGAACTGCATCGCATGTTCCTGCACGCCACCAACTTTGCGCTGGCGAACGACCAGGTGCTGGAGCGATTCAACCTGCCGACCGCACTTTGGCCCCGCATCCGCCAGTCCTGGAGTAACCGGCGCAATGAAATGATCACCGGCCGATTTGACTTTTCCGTCCGCCCCGACGGAATCAAGGCGTACGAGTACAACGCCGATTCTGCGTCTTGCTATATGGAGGCTGGCTTTCTGCATGGCCGTTGGGCAGAGGCTTTTGGCTGCAAGGACGGTCGCGATCCTGCCGCGCGTTTGTTGGAATACCTGATTGAGGCATGGCGCGACCGATCGATCGATGGCCTGTTGCACATCATGCTCGATCACGACCTGGAAGAATCCTATCACGCCCAGTTCATGCACAAGGCGATTGAGGCGGCGGGCATTCGTTGCAAGATCGTCCACGGCGTCGAAGACCTGCAATGGGGAAAAGACGGGCAGGTGCTGGATTCCGACGGTGAGCGCATTCTATGGGTCTGGAAGACCTGGGCATGGGAAACTGCGCTCGATGAAATTCGGCATGACCTGGAGGATGATGAAGAAAATCTTCGTCTGCATCGCACCATAGACCGCGCAACGCAGCCGCCGCGGCTGGTCGATGTCCTGTTGCGCGAAGAAGTGATGGTGTTCGAGCCGCTCTGGACGCTAGTTACCAGCAACAAGGCGATCCTGCCGGTGGTGAAGCAAATGTTCCCGTCCAGCCGTTTTCTGTTGAACACGGCATTCGAACTGACCGATGACTTGAGGGCCCGGGGCTATGCGGCCAAGCCGATCGTCGGACGCTGCGGATCGAATATTGCACTGGTCAACCGGTCGGAAAACATCATGGTTGCGACCGACGGTCAATTCGACGACCGGGACACGATTTACCAGGAGTTGTTCCGCCTGCCGCAGGTCGACGGCCGCAACGCGCAGATACAATCTTATTCTGTCGATGGCAGCTTTGCCGGAGCCGGCATTCGCGTGGACCCATCGTTGATCATCACGACCAACAGCGATTTGTTGCCACTGCGCGTGCTGCCGGACCATGAGTTTTTGGCGGACTGACGCGACGCATACGGCTCAGCGCGCGGTGATGAACGCGCCGCCCTGGAAGATTTCCGCCGGGTCATCCGGATTGCGCAAAGGGTCGGCGGCGAGCACGTCGGCAGCATAGTCCTCGGAGCAATCCTGCGGCTTGTAGCCGAGGCGATAGGCGTTCGAATTGTCGTAGAAGGTGCGGTCGTTGTCGGAAACGCCAAAGACGATCTCGTACTTGATCTCCGGATGCTCCAGTCCGATCCGGCAGAGTTGCGCCATGTCGCGCGGGCTGATCCAGATCGAAAGCCGCCGCCTGTCCACCGGCGTTTCGGACACGTTGCCGATGCGCATCATGAATACGCCGACTCCATGCTTCATTGCGTACATCGCGCCGATGGCCTCGCCGAACGCCTTGGAGACGCCATAGCGGCTGTCTGGAAGCACCTTCATTTCGGTATTGATGCGGGCGCCCCGCCGGTAATACCCGACCGCATGGTTGGAGGTGGCGAAACAGACCCGTTTCACGCCTTGGATGCGCGCCGCCTCGAACAGATTGTAGACGCCGTCGATGTTCTTTGCGCGGATATCCTCCCACGTGTTCTCGCCGGCCTGGCCGGCAAAGTGGAGAATGCCGTCGACGCCCGCGCATGCCCTGGTGAACGCATCGCCATCGGTAATGTCGAGCGGCAGGAAGGTCTCGCCGGGCCCGAGGTCCGTGATCGGCTGGACGTCGGCGAGGATCAGTTCCGGATACACCCCGGCCAGTTCGCGGCGCAGGAAAGTGCCGATAGAGCCGGCAGCGCCGGTGAGGAGGACGCGTTGCATGTTGGGACTCCCGTCTGAATGGGGATGGCTGGCCACAAGGTAGAGTCTGGGGCTGGCCCCGGAAAGGGGAAAGCGCTTGCTATGCGTGGTTTTGAATTTGGAGGGTGTTCCTTCACGCTGAGGTGCGAGCAGAGCGAGCCTCGAAGCGCGGGGCCACCGCAGATGGGCCTTCGAGGCTCGCTCTGCTCGCACCTCAGGCTGAAGGAGATCAGTGGATGTTCGAAATCCTTGAGGTTTGGTGTAGAATGAGATGCCCATTCCTCCAGGATCCGCCTCATGAAAATCACCGCTATCGAAACCATCCGCCTCGGCGAGTTCCCGAACCTGATCTGGGTGCATGTGGAGACGGACGAGGGGCTGGTTGGCCTGGGCGAGGTATTCTATGGCGCCGGCGCGGTTGAGGCGCATGTTCACGAATTCATCGCCCCCTACCTGCTGGGCCAGAACCCGCTGTTGATCGACCGGCACGCGCGAGCGCTGGTGCCTTATGTCGGCTACACCGGGTCCGGAGCGGAGATGCGGGCGTTTTCCGGGATCGACATCGCGCTTTGGGACCTGTGGGGGCAGGCGACAGGACAGCCGATCCACCAATTGCTGGGCGGGGCTTCGCGCGACGAAATCCGGGTCTATAACACCTGCGCCGGCTACCAGTACGTCCGGTCGAAGCCGAACCAGGGCACGCACAATTTCGGCCTGGACAGCGCCGAAGGACCCTATGAAGACCTGCAATGGTTTCTGAACGATGCCGGCACCTTGGCGCAATCGCTGCTGGAGCAGGGTATTACCGGCATGAAAATCTGGCCGTTCGACTATGCGGCGGAGGCCTCCAACGGCACATATATCTCCGCGGCGGACCTGAAGAAGGCCATCGAACCGTTCGAGAAAATCCGCGCCGCGGTCGGTGACAAGATGGACATCATGTGCGAACTCCACTGCATGTGGAACCTGACGGCAGCCAAGAAAATCGCCCGGGCCTTGGAGCCGCTTGAGCCGTTTTGGTACGAAGACCCGATGAAAATGGATAACCTGCGCGCGCTGAAGGAATTCGCGGACTCAACCCACATCCCGACCACCGCAAGCGAAACCCTGGGCGGGCGCGGCCAGTTCCGCGAACTGATGGAAATGCAGGCGGCGGGCGTTGTGATGTTCGACCTGTCCTGGGTCGGCGGCTTCTCCGAAGCCCGCAAGATCTGCAGCATGGCAGAGGCGTTCCAGCTTCCGGTCGCGCCGCACGATTGCACCGGCCCGGTGCTGCTGACCGCCAGCGTGCACCAGTCGCTGAACGCGCCGAACGCTCTGATCCAGGAGATGGTGCGGGCGTTCTACTATGGCTGGTATCAGGAACTGGTGACCGAACTGCCGCCGGTGAAAAACGGCATGATCCGGGCTCCCGAAGGGCCGGGCCTCGGCACCCGGCTGTTGCCGGATGTGCCGAAACGCAAGGATGCGCGCGTGCGGCGCAGCGCGCTGTAATTCACCGGGCGCTGCGCTAAACGTTCAGCCCTAGAATATCCTTCATGGTATAGAGGCCTGGCGGCTTGTCGCCGGCCCAGAGCGCAGCGCGGACGCCGCCGCGGGCGAACAATTGCCGGTCGGTGCAGCGGTGCGTGATCTCCAGCCGCTCGCCGGGGGCGGCGAACATGACGACATGCTCGCCGACGACGTCGCCGCCGCGTAACGCCGCAAAGCCGATGTCGCCCTTGCGCCTGGCACCGGTCTGGCCCTCGCGGCTCCACTGCGCCACCTCGTTCAGATCGACGGCGCGGCCGCGCGCAGCGGCCTGACCTAGGCCAACCGCCGTGCCCGACGGGGCGTCGATCTTGTGCTTGTGGTGCATCTCCATGATCTCGATATCGTAGTCGGGCCCCAGCAGGCTGGAGACCTTCTCGACCAGTGCGAACATCAGGTTCACGACGACGCTCATGTTCGGGGCATAGACGACGGCGGTCTTGGTCGCGACATCGCGCAGGACTGCCTCATCGGCGGCCGACAGGCCTGTCGTTCCGATCACATGCGCGCATCCGTGTTGGGCGGCGATGCGGGCGTGGGCGACCGTCGCAGTCGGGATGGAAAACTCCATCACGGCATCACAGGCCTGAAAGACGGCGACCGGGTCGGCGCCGATGCGGACGCCCAGCGAGCCGACATTCGCCAACTCGCCGGCGTCCTGGCCGACAAGCGGGCTGCCTGCCTGTTCGCATGCCGCCGCCAGCGTTGCGCCTTCGGTCTCGGTGATGGTTTGCACCAGCATGCGGCCCATGCGGCCGCCGGCGCCGATTACGCCCAGCTTCATAGCAGGACTCCTCCCAGTCTTAGTGTTGATCCCGGCCAGTCTAGCGCGTCACAGTTGGGGAATGCTATGGGCATGCGCGGCCAGCAATTGCGCATGGATGCCTTCGCCCGCCAACGCCGCCAACAGGCGGTCGCAATGGGCGGCGTCGCGCACTTCCAGGACGAATTCGATCTCTGTCAGTTTGATGGGGACGTCGAAGAACAGCCGGTTGTGCTGGACCTCCAGCACATTCGCGCCGGCGTCGGCGATTACCCGTGTGGCAGAGGCGAGGCCGCCGGGGGCATCCGACACCTCGACCCGTAACCGTACCAGACGCTTGTGCCGGACGAGACTGCGCATCAATGTCGACGCCAGCAATGTTGCATCGATATTGCCGCCGGAGATCACGAGCGCGACTTTGCGGCCGGCGAATTTTTCCGGATAGGCCAACAGGGCTGCCAACGGCGCAGCACCGGCTCCCTCGGCTACGACCTTGCCGACGGTTGCCAGTTCCTGCACCCCATATTCCAACTCGGCTTCATCCAGCACCAGGATTTCCTCCACATGCTCGCGGATGATCGGCAGGGTGCGTTTGCCGGGCAGTTTGACGGCGATGCCTTCGGCGATGGTCGGCTTGCTGGGCGGGGCGGTGCTGCCGGCGATGGCGCAGGACATGCTGGGATAAGCGGCGGCCTCCACCCCGATCAGCCGGATCGACGGCTTCAGCGCCTTGGCTGCGACTGCGATGCCGGCCATCAGACCACCGCCGCCGATCGGGGCGACGATTGTGTCGATCTCCGGCGCGGCATCCAGGATTTCCAGGCCGACTGTACCCTGGCCAGCGATGATGCGGTCGTCATCGTAAGGGTGAATCAGCGTCAGGCCTTCCCTGGCGACCAGTTCAGCGGCCAGGGCTTCGAGGTCGGCCAATTCATTGCCGTCCTGCAAAACCCGTGCGCCAAAGCTTTCGGTGCGCGCCACCTTGGCGAACGGGGTGCCGCGGGGCATAGCAATGGTCGCGGGAATGCCGAGCCGGCCGGCGTGGTAGGCAACGCCCTGGGCATGGTTGCCAGCCGAAATCGCGATGACGCCCAAGCCGCGCTCCAGTTCGCTGAGCGCCTGCAGGCGATAGAGCGCGCCGCGGTCCTTGAATGACGCCGTGAATTGCAGGTTTTCCAGCTTGAGCCAGACCTCCGCGCCGGTCAGCGCTGAAATGGACGGCGACGGACGCATCGGCGTGCGCACGACATGGCCGGCGATCTCATGCGCGGCGGAACGGATATCGGTCAGGGTCACCGGCATTGGCTGGTCTTTCTACAGGCGCTTGCGGGCCGGCCCGGCAATTCGCGGGTGCGGCATCCGGCAACCTTACAGCAGAACCGGCTGGCGCGCCGCATCTTCCTGAACGAACCGCAGCAAGGCTTTGGCGTCGTTGGTATAGAGTTCAATGTCGCCGAACCATGGGCGGCCGATGGCGCGTTGCAGGAGCAAGGCGTCGTCGTCCATCCATCGTGGCAGCAGGGCTCCGAACCAGAAGCCAGCGGCTCGCATGGCCTCAACGGCGGCATCGGTACAGGGAGAATTCAAGGACAGCGCCAGCTGCACCATGGTTCGGCCTTTCCGCCGGGCCTCTGCGACGGCTCGACCTATATAGGCCGTCAGGTCATTCCCGATACGCCAAACGTTAATCCGCACCAGGTCGAAGCGCGGCAGGTCGATGACCTCCATCTGTCCCGGACCGGCAAGGTCCAGCGGCTGGTCGGAGGTCGCATACACGCGGGTCAGGCGCATCTGCTCGTAAAGCGCTAGCGCCAGATCGCTGTAGGCGGATGGGAGGTAGCAAACCTTGGACGGCGCATCGTCCATCGCCCGGTATTGCAGCACGGTAGCTGTCGGGCCGGCGCCAGGGGCCTCTATCTGCATCATGCGGGCCGGTACGAAGCCGATCTCGAAGCCGACATCGACGAACTCGGCCTTCCATAGCGCCCGCTGTGAGAACACATGATTGGTCAGCGCTGCGCCGAACAGGCCGTGGCAGCCGGGGTCTCTGTCGGCTTCGCTGATGCAGGCGTCGATCAATTGTCCCAAAAGTCCTTGGGTACGATGGTTCAGATCGACGACGCCTTGTCCCAATTCCCGCACGCCGGCATGCGGGGCCGACCGGAGGATGCCGAGATGGCCGATCGGCAGACCGCAGCGGTCCAGTGCGACCAAAGAATTGCAGGTGCCGTTGGCGTTGGCGCTGATGAATGCCTCCGGCCGATAGACCTCCGCCGAAAGATAATGGTCTCCATAAATGGACCGGAACAAACTTGGCAGGTGTTGGGCATCGCCGGTCGCAAACTTTGCAATGAGATGCTGTGTTTGCTCTCTGACTTGCTGGCGCTGATCTATGGCCATGTCCAAACTCCTTCCATTGCAAAGTGACGGCAGCGCTGCAAGGTCC
>JAPOJR010000046.1 GCA_029978325.1 Alphaproteobacteria bacterium
TGCATCCTACTTGATGCTAGGCCCGTAGCAAATGTTGGAAGCCAAGAACCACTAGAAAAAAAATAGATCTAGTGGAATTCTCGAATTTGACATTTGGTCTGGAGCTTCATGCAGAGCAGGTACCGAATGTCAAATTCATTCCACTAGGAGCCTTATCCATGGAAATTGATGGCCAGTGTTTCTGCGGGCATATTACCTATGAGGCAGAGGTAGAGCCCGATCGAGTTGCGATCTGTCATTGCACCGACTGCCAGATGCATTCGGCGTCTGCGTATGGCGTGGTTGTCGGGATCGACATCAGCCGTTTCCGCTTGCTGACAGGAACGATGAAAACCCACGTAAAAGTCGCGGAAAGCGGCAACCGCCGCGCTCTGACGTTTTGCCCGGAATGCGGGACCCGCATCTATGGCGGCCCTGCGGACGGCGGACCAGGGTTTGTCAGCCTACGGGTCGGCACGATCCGGCAGCGGGCCGAACTGACGCCCAAAGTCCAGGTTTGGACCCGGTCGCGCCTGCCGTGGGTGATGGACCTGTCCGGCATTCCGGCCAGGGACAAGCAGTCGTAGCGGCTTTGGCTTTCGATGCTGCTCAGATGGCGGCGTAGTCGGCGTTCAGGCGGTCGGTGATCAACATGCGGCCGGGCTTGTGCGTGATGCAGATCGGCGGCTTGGCATATTCAATTACCGATTGCGGAGTAACGCCGCAGGCCCAGAACACCGGTGTCTCGCCCGGTTGGATCAGGGCGGGATCGCCCCAGTCCGGCTGGTCGATGTCGCGAATGCCGATCTGCGCGGGATCGCCGAAATGCACCGGAGCACCGTGAACCCTTGGAAAGCGGGATGTGATCTGAATGGCGCGGATGGCGTCCGCCGGCTTGAACGGCCGCATCGACACGACCATTGGGCCTGAGAATGGGCCTGACGGTGTGGTCTGGATGTTGGTGCGATACATGGCGACATCGGTATTGCGCTGCAAATGACGCAACGGCAGGCCGGCGCTGACCAGCGCTTCCTCGAATGAAAACGAGCAGCCCAACACGAAGGCGACGAAGTCGTCCTGCCAAAGATGGCGGATATCCGGCACTTCTTCGATCAGCTGGCCGTCGCGGAAAACCCGGTACATCGGAACGTCGGTGCGGATGTCGATATCGTCGCCCAATTCGTTGAGCCTATACTCGCCAGGCCGCGAAACGGTCAGCAGCGGACACGGCTTTTGGTTCAGATGGCAGAAGCGGAGGAAGTCATCGGCCCAATCCCTGGGCAGGATCGCAACATTGCCCTGCACAATCCCCGGCGACAGGCCGGGCGTCGGCGACGAAAGTTGGCCGTTGCGGGCGCGCATCCTGGCTTCGCGTGCGATAGCTTGCAGGTCGGCAGGGGATTGTGTGCTCACCATGGGCTCGTTCGGTTAGTGATGGACGGGCTGTCAGCATCGATGGCTATCAGCGTTGGATGGGGCGTGACTATAGGCCAGTTTGCGCTGCCGGCCCAGGGTGCAGATTTTCGTTGGCAAATGCATGGCTTTGGCCGCGCCGATAACCAAGAAGGTTGATTGCAATGGCAAGTAGCGAATGCCGGGTATCCGGCCCATGGTCCCCTGACGAAGCGTCCGGTTTTCTGCAAAAATCCGGCGTTCCCATTCGATTGGCCGTGAACGGGTCCACCGGCTTTCCGATCGTCATGCCGCTCTGGTATTTGTGGGCGGACGCGAGCTTTTGGATGGCGATGAAACCTGGGGCCGGCCTGATCCGTTTGTTGCGACAGGATGGCCGTTGCGGGTTCGACGTGTCGCTGGAGACGCCACCTTACAAGGGCGTCAGAGGCCGGGGCCGGGCGGTCGTTCTGGACGACGGCGTGCCCGTGCTGCGGCAATTGCTGGAGCGCTACCTGGGAGAGAGTTCGCCAGAGTTTCAGAAATGGCTGCTGGCGCGCAGCGAAGACGAGTGCGCCGTCCGCATCACTCCAGAGACGATGGTTTCTTGGGATTTCTCCCGCCGAATGGGACATTAAAGCATCGCCCGATCAAATGAGATGATTTGATCGGGGCAAGATGTTCTGAATTCGCAGCGTTCGAGCAGCTTCACCCGATCCTATCGGATCGGGGTGTCTTCTAGAAGCGCGAACGGCGCTCCTCGACATTGGCCATGACTTCGACCAGCACGGTGCGGCCCTCAGCGTTCAGCTTCTTCGCCTGTTCCAGCGCAGGAGCAAGCTCCGCCACCTTGGTCACGCGGATGCCGACGGCCCCCATGCCTTCGGCGATCTGGGCGTAGTTGCCCTGCATGGTGGAGACGCCATAGACGTTGCGCGCCTCCTCGCCAATGGTGCCGCGGGTCGGGCCGGAATAGGTGGCCATGGCGCTGTTGTTCAGCAGCAATGTCGTGATCGCCGCACCGGAGCGGGCCGCGGTTTCGATATCGGTGCCGGACATGCCAAAGGCGCCATCGCCCATCATATTCAGGCAGAACTTATTCGGCTGCGCCATCTTCGCGCCGATCATCAGCGGAATGCCGAAGCCCAGGTGGGTGGTCTTGCCCCAACCGATATAGCTGTGCGGCGCCGTCGCCGTGTAGAACGGCACGATGGAATCGCGCGGCGCGCCGGCGTCGTGGGTGACGATGCTGTTTTCCAGGTCCAACGTCTCATTCAGGGCGCGGATGACGCGGTAGTAGGAAATCGGCTCCTCGTCGCCCGAGAGAGCGGCTTCCCAATCGGCCATCCATTTGGCCTTGGAGGCGGCCACGGCAGCTTCTGCCTCTGCGCGGTTGCCGCAGCCCTTGCCGCCGGTCTTCTCCTTGATGCAGGCGATCAGCGCCTGGATAGTCAGCAGCGTGTCGCCAACCAGACCGATGTCGGCGGCTTCGTCCTTGTTCAATTCGTCCGGGTTATTGGTGTTGTGGATCAGGGTCTTGCCCGGCTTGATCTTCTGGCCATAGGGCGTGCGCGTCAGGCTGGAGCCGAGCGCCAGCAGCACGTCGCTGCCGGTCAGCCACTCATTCGCCGGGCCAGTGGTGGTGCCGCTGCCCGCGCCGAGGGCGAGCGGGTGGCGCTCGTCGAAAGCAGACTTGCCGGGCATGGTGCAGAACACCGGCGTTGCCGTCAGCTCCGCCAGTTCGCGCAGCGCAGCGGTGGCGCCAGCAAACATGACGCCCTGGCCGGCCCAGATCACCGGGCGCTTGGCCGCGATGAGAGCATCGGCTGCGGCCTCGATCTCCGCAGCATCCGGCTGCTGGCGGTGGATTTTCGGCGACTTGTAGGTCCGTGCCGCCTCCGGCACCTCCTGGCTGCACACGTCGGCGGTGAGTTCGACCACTACCGGCCCCGGCGTGCCGTTGCGCAGCGCGTGGAAGGCCCGGCGCATGACGTCCGCCACCTGGCTGGGCTTGTAGATCGCTTCGACCCGCTTGACCCAGCCCTGATACTGCTGCGCCGCGCTGAAATTCGGTCGGACCG
Source organism: Alphaproteobacteria bacterium (assembly GCA_029978325.1). GTDB lineage: Bacteria > Pseudomonadota > Alphaproteobacteria > Bin95 > Bin95 > JACKII01. The sequence continues at coordinate 3,453 of JAPOJR010000046.1, forward strand.
AGATGCTGTCCAATGAGTTGCCGCCAACGAACATCAGCATCGGAATGTTATCCGCATTCGCCTGGGCAAGGCCGCCCATGGCGTTCTCTGCGCCAGCCTGGCTCTGCACTGCGACGACACCGAAGCGCTGGCGGTCGCTGATGCGGCTGAAGCCATCTGCCGCCATCACCGCGCCGCGCTCGTGCCGGAACGCTATGGGCCGGATGCCGACGCGGGCGGCGGCAGAAATGAGCGGGTTGCTGGGAAAGCAGGACATCCATTCGACGCCTTCCTGCTTCAGAATTTGCGCGATGTAGTCGATGCCATTCATGGTGTTTCTCCCAGCGGGTTTGGATGGCGGGCTAGCACTGCTCAGGACTCAGCCCGGCCCATTCTGCCTGTTGTGTCTGGCCGCCATGGTACAGATGCGTCGACCTTCGGCCCAGGTGGTTTTCCACAAAATCCGCCGCCGTGGGCCTCCATCGCTACATTTCAGGACACCGGCTGGAATTCGCCGTTATCTGAATCCAACCATTCCAGCACGCCGGTGGCGATGCCGAAGAACGCGCCATGCGTTGTCAGAGTGCCGTCCGCCACCCGTCTCGCCACGAACGGAAACGCGTTCAATTGCTGGAGCGAATGGCGGATCGCAGCACGCTCCAAGGCCTTTGCGGCGTCGGGTGCGGCAAGCCCGGCTGGGATCGATTCGTAGGCGGGACCGAGAAGCGAGGCCCAGCGGGCGATATAGCGCCCGGCGACGGCCTCACCCATCGCGCCATCGACATAGGCGCGGACGCCACCGCACTGCGCGTGGCCCATGATGACCACGTGCTGGACCTTCAGTACGCTGACCGCAAATTCGATCGCGGCACTGGTGGACCGGAAAGCGTTGTCGTCCGCCGGCGGCGGCACCAGGTTGGCGACGTTGCGCAAGACGAACAACTCGCCCGGGCCGGCATCGAAAATCATGGCGGGGTCGGCGCGGCTGTCGCAGCAGGCGATCATCATGACTGTGGGCTGTTGGCCTTGTTCAGCCAGATGGCGGTAACGGTCCCGCGCTTCCAGGAAACTGCCGGCGCGAAAGCGCCGATAGCCGGCATAGAGGTCGTCGATGGTGCGGATGCTGCTCAAGCGCGTTGGCTCCTTGGTTAAATGGTGGAGATGCTTGTCAGGAGAGAATGGGAAAGCTAACGTCCCGGCACCCTATTTAGTCTCTCTCAAGGAAACGCCAAGATGGCAGATACTACGGTCGAATCCGAGATCCCGGGCAAAGTGTTCCGGATCGAAGCGCCGGTCGGCACTGCGGTGGAAGAAGACGACCCGATCATCATCCTTGAAAGCATGAAGATGGAAATCCCGATCGGTGCGCCATGCGCCGGCGTCGTTAAGGAAATCCTGGTGGAAGAAGGCGACGCGGTGGAAGAAGGCGACGAAGTCGCCGTGATTGCGGGATAGGCCGCAGCAGCAAGCCCGGCATTGTTTTGTCGTCGGCGCTAGTCTCTGTCTGTGGCCGTCGGTTTGCGCAGCAGAGCTTCGCCAAGCCGCATCAGGATCGTCGCCAGTTCGGGGTCCATAACCGCGGCGCACTTGGCCGTGAGGCGTCTCATGTCCTCGTCAGACGGCGCTGCCCTGCGCAGTGCCGGAGCCGGCTTGCGGCTCTGGCGCGCCGGGATCGGCCCCTGGCGCAGTGCCAGCCGCTCCACCATCGCCTGGCCGAAATACTGATTGATGCGCTGGGCGATTTGAGGGGCCATGTGTTGCACCTCGGTCGACCAACCGGGCGCTACCAGCAATCGCAGGGTCGGCGCGCCCGCGCGGCGGTCCAGGCGCTCCGGTCGTGTCCGCGCGGCCAGATGCTCGCCGACAATCGCCGGCCATTCGGCCAGCAGCCGCGCCTCCCGAAAACCGCGCTTGGCAGCGGGCTTGGCCAGAATCGGGGCCAGGCTCGCGGCGATTGGGCGGCCCATGCGGCGGTAGGTGTGCGGGCTGGTTCGGGCCAAAGGCCGGCTCTCCATTGAATCGTGACCATTCGGCGATACCTTAGCCCGATCATGTCAAATCCGCACGTCCAGACTACGCCCTTTTCGGGCAGCGATATTGCCGGCATCCGCGCCGCGATCCTGGCCTGGTACGACGCGAACCGGCGCGACCTGCCCTGGCGGGCTGCCCCGGGGCAGGCTGCCGAGCCCTATCGCGTCTGGCTTAGCGAAATCATGCTGCAGCAGACTACGGTCCCGGCGGTGAAGGGGTATTTCGCCCGGTTCTTGGAGCGATGGCCCGACGTCGGGGCGTTGGCGGCCGCTCCGATCGACGATGTCATGCACGCCTGGGCGGGGCTTGGCTATTACGCCCGCGCCCGCAACCTGCACCGCTGCGCCCAGCAAATTGTCCACACCCATGGCGGCGCGTTTCCGGATGGTCTGGCGGAATTGCGGGCCCTGCCGGGGGTGGGCGACTATACCGCGGCGGCTATCGCGGCCATCGCCTTTGGCCAGCCCGCAGCGCCGGTGGACGCCAATATCGAGCGTGTGGTCTCGCGTCTGGCGGCGATTACCGAGCCGGTCTCACCGGCCAAGACTCTGGTGCGCAAGGTTGCGGCGACGCTGGAGCCGCGTGAGCGGCCAGGCGACTGGGCGCAGGCGCTGATGGATCTGGGCTCCTCCGTGTGCTCCGCTCGGGCGCCGAAATGCCTGCTGTGCCCGGCGGTGCAGTGGTGCCGGGCGCAGGCCGGCGGCGCGCCTGAGGCGTTGCCGGTAAAGCCGCCGAAGGCCGCGCGGCTAAAGCGGACCGGCGTCGTTTATTGGCTGGAGCGGCCGGACGGCGCGTTGTTGGTGCGCAAGCGCGCGGCTAAGGGCATGCTGGGCGGTCTGTGGGAATTTCCGTCCGCTGGGTGGGACGATCGATTGGCCCCACCGACCGCGCCGGAGATTGAGCGGTTGGCGGTGGCTTGGGAACGGCAACCGGGAGCGGTGACCCACGCCTTCACGCATTTTGAGGTCGAACTTCGGGTGCTGACAGCAAAGGCCCGCAGTGGCGTCAACCTGCCCGAAGGCACCCAATGGAGCACCCGCGATGGCCTCATCGGACTGGCCTTGCCGACGCTGATGAAAAAGGTGGCGCGGGCGATGGGGCTGCCCTGACCGGAAGCAGAACCGGGGCGCTCGCCTCCGCGTCACGCCACCCCCGCCAACCGCCCCGCCAATAAATACGGCTGCAGGTACCGCCCCGTATAGCTCTCCCCCACCTTCGCCACGTCCTCCGGCGTGCCTTCCGCCACGATCCGGCCGCCGCCGGCGCCGCCCTCCGGTCCCATATCGACGATCCAGTCGGCGGTTTTGATGACGTCAAGGTTGTGCTCGATCACCAGGACGGTGTTGCCCTGCTCGACCAGGGCGTGCAGCACCTCCAGCAGCTTGTTTACGTCCTCGAAGTGCAGGCCGGTGGTCGGCTCGTCCAGGATATACAACGTCCTCCCCGTCGCCCGGCGCGAGAGCTCCTTCGCCAGTTTCACCCGCTGGGCCTCGCCGCCCGACAAAGTCGTCGCCTGCTGGCCGACCTTGATGTAGCCGAGCCCCACCCGCTGCAGCGTCACCATCTTGTCCCGAATCGAGGGCACCGCGTGGAAGAGGTCGGCGGCCTCGTCCACGGTCATGTCCAGCACATCGGCGATGGAATGGTCGCGGAATTTCACCTCCAGCGTCTCGCGGTTGTAGCGCTTGCCCTTGCAGACGTCGCATTCGACGAAAATATCGGGCAGGAAATGCATCTCGATCTTGATGACGCCGTCGCCCTGGCAGGCCTCGCAGCGCCCGCCCTTGACGTTGAACGAGAAGCGTCCGGCCTTGTAGCCGCGCGCCCGTGCCTCCGGCAGGCCGGTGAACCAGTCGCGGATCGGCGTGAAGGCGCCGGTGTAAGTCGCTGGGTTGCTGCGTGGCGTGCGGCCGATGGGCGATTGATCGATGTCGATCACCTTGTCGATATGATGTAACCCGTCCAACCGGTCATAGGCGCCTGGAATTTCGCGCGCGTTGGTCAGGGCGCGCGCCATGGCCTTGTACAGCGTCTCGATGATCAGCGTTGATTTGCCGCCGCCGGAGACGCCGGTGATGCATACGAATGTGCCCAGCGGCAACGACAGGTTCACGCCATGCAAGTTGTGCTCGGTGGCGCCGGTAAGCTCCAGCGTCTTGCCGTTGCCGGTGCGGCGGAACACCGGCACAGCGATTTCGCGCCGGCCGGTGAGATAGGCGGCCGTGATGCTGTCCGGCGAGCGCATAACGTCTTCGGGCGTGCCCTGGGCCACGACATTGCCGCCCAGTATGCCGGCGCGCGGCCCCATATCCACCAGATAGTCGGCGGCGCGGATCGCCTCCTCGTCATGCTCGACCACGATGACGGTGTTGCCCAGGTCCCGCAGGCGCACCAGCGTTTCCAGCAGCCGGGCGTTATCGCGCTGGTGCAGGCCGATGGAAGGTTCGTCCAGCACATACAGCACGCCGGTCAGGCCGGAGCCGATCTGCGAGGCCAGGCGGATGCGTTGGCTCTCGCCGCCGGAGAGCGTGCCGGATGTCCGCGATAGGTTCAGATAGTTGAGGCCGACGGCATTGAGAAAGCCCAGCCGGTCGTTGATTTCCTTCAGGATCCGCTCGCCGATTTCCTTATCCTTGTCAGTCAGGGCTGCGTCCAGCTTCAGAAACCAGTCGCGGGCGTCGGCGACGCTCAGGTCGGAGATATGTGAGATCGGCGCGGCCCAATCCCGCGGGCCGACCCGGACCGCCAGCGCCTCCGGCTTCAGCCGCTCGCCCTTGCAGGTGGCGCAGGGCTTTTCCGCCTGGAATTTGCCGAGTTCCTCTCGCACCCAGGCCGAATCGGTTTCTTTCAGGCGGCGTTCCAGGTTCGGGATGACGCCTTCGAACGGCTTGGTGACCTGGTATTTGCGCAACCCGTCTTCGTAGACCAGGCGCACTGGCTCCTTGCCGGAGCCATAGAGGATGGCGTCTTGCGCCGCCTTCTCCAGGTCGCGGAATGGGGTTTTCATCGAAAACCCGTAATGGTCGGCCAGCCCGATCAGTGTTTGCTTGTAGTAAGGCGATGGCGTTGCTGCCCGGGACCACGGCAATATCGCGCCATCATCCAAACTGAGCAGCGGGTTCGGCACGACCAGGTCCGGCGAGATGAACATCTGCACGCCGAGGCCATCGCAGGCCGGGCAGGCGCCGGCTGGGTTGTTGAAACTGAACAGCCGCGGCTCGATCTCCGCAATGGTGAAGCCGCTGACCGGGCAGGCGAATTTGGCGGAAAACGTAGTCTGCTCGCCAGTGTCGGCGTTCTCCACCAGCGCGATTCCGTCGGCGCGTTCCAACGCGGTCTCCAGCGAATCCGCCAGCCGCCCGGCGATGTCGTCACGGATGACGAGGCGGTCTACCACCACCTCGATATCGTGCTTGATGTTCTTCTTCAGGTCCGGGACCTGGTCAACTTCATACAGCGTTCCATCCACTTTGACGCGCTGGAAGCCAGCCCGTTGCAACTCCGCCAACTCTTTCTTGAACTCGCCTTTCCGCGCGCGAGCGATCGGGGCCAGCAGGTAGAGCCGCACGCCCTCGCCCATGGCCATGATCCTGTCGACCATCTGGCTCACGGTCATGGCGCTGATTGGCTCCCCCGTCGCAGGCGAGTAGGGCACGCCGATGCGCGCCCAGAGCAGGCGCATATAGTCGTAAATCTCCGTCACCGTGCCGACGGTGGAGCGCGGGTTGCGCGAGGTCGTCTTCTGCTCGATGGAGATGGCCGGCGACAAGCCCTCAATCGAATCGACGTCGGGCTTGTGCATCATTTCCAGGAACTGGCGCGCATAGGCCGACAGCGACTCGACATACCGGCGCTGCCCCTCCGCATAGATGGTGTCGAAGGCCAGCGAAGATTTGCCCGAGCCGCTTAGGCCCGTGATCACCACCAGCTTATCGCGCGGTAAATCGACATTGACGTTGTTAAGGTTATGTTCACGCGCGCCGCGTACACGGATGGCAGGAGCCTCGCGGTCGTGGATCATTCCGGTTCGCTTCGTCGGTGGGGTGGTGTCGTTCGGCATGGGCGGCAGTCTAATGGAAACGGTCCACAGGCCCTAGTCGCAATGGCTCGGTTAAGGGCTGGATTATCCCCAACTGGGCTGCTTATCTGTGGGCGAATGGTTTTGAGATTTACGAGCAAGTGAGCAAAACAGATGTCCGGTAGTGTCAATAAAGTCATCCTGGTCGGCAATTTGGGGCGCGATCCCGAGGTTCGCTATATGCAGTCGGGCGACAAGGTGGTGAATTTGGCCATTGCGACGTCAGAGCGCTGGAGTGACCGGCAATCCGGCGAGCGCCGGGAAAAGACCGAATGGCATCGTGTGGTCATTTTTGACCAGAACATCGCCGATGTGGCCGAGAAATATCTTCGCAAGGGCACGAAAGTGTACCTGGAAGGCCAGTTGCAGACCCGCAAGTGGACGGACCAGGGCGGCCAGGAAAAGTATACGACCGAAGTGGTGCTGCAACGCTTCCGTGGTAGCCTGACCATGCTTTCCGGCCGTGGCGAAGATGGCGGCGGCTTCGGCGGCCCCTCCGGCGATCCCGGCTATGGCGACGAAGGCGGCTACAGCAGCGGCCCCGCCGGCGGCCAGAGTTACAGCGGTGGTGGCGGTGGCGGCGGCGGCCAGCAACGCCGCAGCGGCGGCAGCGCCCCGGCTGCCGACCCGATGGACCTCGACGACGACATCCCGTTCTGAGGAAAGTCCCTGATCCCCGGAGCTACGAAGCATGCATCCGGGGCCGTTGTCGGCGTGCGAACACCATTGGCGGCGGTGTTCGCGAGATCAAGCGATCCCGGCTCACCACTCCGCGGTAGTCCGGAATCGTTCGACGCTAAGGTGGACTTCAAGCCAACGGCTTTCGTAAGTTTCCGGCATGACCACTCTCACTTCCATCTCCGCCGCCGGCCGCAGCCTGGAAGTCCGCTGGGTCGGGCCTGCGCCGGATCAGGCTCCAACCTTGGTTCTCCTGCATGAAGGCCTTGGTTCTGCCGGGCTCTGGCGGGACTTTCCAGAAAAGCTGGCGGCAGCGACCGGCCTCGGCGTCTGTGCTTATTCCCGCGCCGGCTATGGCGGTTCCGACCCGGAGCCGCTGCCCTGGCCCATCACCTATATGGAAGATCACGCGACCCAGGTCCTGCCCCACGTCCTGGACGCCATCGGTTTCAAAAGCGGCCTGTTGGTCGGCCATTCCGACGGGGCCAGCATTGCGGCGCTTTATGCCGGCAGCGTGAGTGACGCGCGGGTGAAGGGCGCGGTTCTGATGGCGCCCCATTTCTTTATCGAGGATATCTGCATCCAGGCGATCCGCGAGGCGAAACAGGCCTATGAGCAAGGCGACCTCCGCCCCCGCCTGGAGCGCTATCATGGCGCGAACGTCGACAATGCGTTCTACGGCTGGAACGCCTCCTGGCTGAACCCGGATTTCTATCGCTGGGACATTACGGACGCTTTGCACCACATCCGCGTGCCGCTGCTGGTGCTGCAGGGCCTCGCCGACCCCTACGGTACGCGGGCGCAGGCAGACGTGGTGGCGGAGTTGTGCCCTGCTCCCGCCGACATCCACCTGATGGAGGGCGTCGGCCACGCCCCCTGGCGCGAGGCGGAGGCAGAGAGTCTCGCAGCAATTCGCGCCTTCGCGGCAAAGCTTCTCGCCTAAACAGGTTCGCCTGTTTCCCGGCCGCCGCGGAGCGGTGAGCCGGGACCGCCCTATCTCGCGAACACGGGTGGCGACGGTGTTCGCACGCCGATAACGGCCCCGGATGCACGCTCTGCGCGCTCCGGGGAACAGTTTTACGCCAACTGCTCGCGCAGGAATTTGCAGATCAGGTCGTATTCCGCCCTGGCGGCCTCGCCTTTAAAGCGCGCCCGCATGAAGCCGTGCACCATGCCTTTCGCCTCACGGTAAGTGACGGTGACGCCGGCCTGGGCGAGCCTGGCCGCGTATTCCCGCCCGTCGTCACGGATCGGATCGCTTTCGGCGGAGTGCACCCAGTGCGGTGGCAGGCCGGAGAAGTCCTCGGCCATGATCGGGCGGGCATAGGGATCGTCGGTCTCGGTATTGCCCGGCAGGTACATGTCGCGATAGCCGCGCGTGGCGGCGAGCGAGAGGCCCTGGCCGTCGGCGTGCTCGATATAGCTCGGATAGTCCTGGTCGAGCCCCGTGCCGGGGTAGATCAGCGCGGCGCAGGCGATGGGCGGCCCGCCTTCATCCCGTGCCTTCAGGCACATGACAGCGCCCAGATTGCCGCCGGCGCTGTCGCCCGCAACGCCGATGCGGGCGGTGTCGATACCGAGTTCGCGAGCGTGCTCGTGCATCCAGAGCAGCGATGCCCAGCAATCGTTCACCGCTGCGGGGTAGGGGTGCTCCGGCGTCAGGCGGTAGTCGACCGAGACGACCACGGCACCCGCCTGCTCCGCAAAGCCCCAGGCGACCGTCTCCGAACTGTCCAGGTCGCCTTTCATGAAGCCGCCGCCATGCATGTAGAGAATGCCGGGTGCGCCGCTGGCGTGGGCGCTCGCGGGCCGGTAAATGCGAACAGCTATTGGCCCGCCTTCGCCGGCGACTTCGCGGTCCTGAACCTGCATGTCCGCAGGGGGCGGCTGGTAAAGGCCTTTGGAATAATAGTCCCAGGCGGCCCGCTGGCCCTCTATCGACGAGTCGAACATGCCGGCGGGCGCGCGGGCTGCCGCGAGGAGTTGCATGTCTGGATGGATTGGCGGCTTCGGCATGGTGCATTCTTCCCTAGCTGGAGCGTTTGCGCTGGTTCGGCGGCAGGTCCACGAACGCGCCCGGACGCTTCTCCCGGTTTGCCTGCATAGCCTCCTGAATCTCGCCGATCTGCAGCATGCTGGCATTCCAGATGGCGATATAGTCGAGGCCATCCGCTGTGCTGTGGTCGCGCGCATAGGTCATCATGCGCTTGTTGCCATAGGTGGCGAGTGGCGCTTTCGAGGCGATTTCGGCGGCAATCTCCATAACGCCGGCCAGCATCGCCGCCTGATCGGCATACACCCGGTTGACCAGGCCCACCGCCTGCGCCTCCGCCGCCGGCATGCGCCGGCCGGTATAGGCGAGTTCGCGGGCGACACCCTCCGGGATCAGCTTGGCGATGCGGGGGAAGGTGCCGACGTCGGCGGTCATGCCGATATTGGTTTCAAAGATCGTGATGAAGGCATCCTCGGTCGCATAGCGCATGTCGCAAGCGGTGATCAGGTCGACCCCGCCACCGATGCAGCCGCCCTGGATCGCGGCCAGCACCGGCAGGCGGCAATCCTCCAGGCAGGAGAAGGTTTTCTGTAGGCGCTTCAGGTTGTTGTAGAAGCGCGCGCCATGCTGCAGCCGCTTGGTTTTCTCGTCGGTGGCGACCAGGCTGCCATCGCCGAATGCGCTGGTGTCCATGCCCGCGGTAAAATGCGGCCCGGTCGAGGACAGCACGATCACCCGCGCCTTGGCATGGTCGTCAATGTCGGCGATGATCGCCGGCAACTCGTCCCAGAATTCCGGCACCATCGCGTTGCGCTTTTCCGGGCGGTTCATGACGATATGAGCGATGTTGTTTTCGATGGAAACATCGAAGCAGGTGAAAGGCATGAGGGCTCCTGATGGTGAAATGCAAATGCGTACCTGACAGATGCCCTGGTCAGGTTGGCGGAACGAAGGCGGCGCGGGTCCCGCCATCCACCGGAATGATGGTGCCGGTGACATAGCCCGCGTCCTCGCTCAGCAGGAAGCGCATGACGCGGACAATGTCGATGGGCTCCGCCACCCGGCCCAGAGGGGAGTTGCCGGACGGACGCCAGCCTTTGTGCTGGCCAGGGTCGCCCTGCTGGTGGATCATCGGCGTGTCGACGGTCCCAGGCGCCAGCGCGTTGACAAGAATGCCGTACTTGGCGCTTTCCGCCGCCAGAATCTGGGTCAGTTGGCTGACGGCGGCCTTCGACATCGAATAGGCGCCGCTGTCGATCTTGGGCCGGATCGCAGCAATCGACGACATCAGGATGACCCGCCCGATCTCCCCCGCCGCAGTGGCCGCCCGAACCATCGGCATCGCCTCGCGGCAGGTCAGCCAAAGGCCGCGGACATTGACGCCCTGCACCAGGTCGAAATCATCGACCGACATTTCCATCAAATGTCCGATTTTCAACACACCGGCGGAGCAGATCAGGGCATTGACCTTTGGCGCATCCGCCGCAATCCCCTGCATCACAGCGGCTACAGCACTGGCATCGCGCAGGTCGCAGGGACGTGGATGAAACCGGTCGGACGCCAGTTCCCGCGTGGCTGGGGCCAGAGCCGCGTCTGACACGTCTATGCCGTAGACGATCCAGCCTTTGGCCAACAGGTCGCGGGCAGCTTCCTTGCCGATACCGGAGGCCGCGCCGGTGATGATGGCGGTATTGGGCATGAGTGATCTCCCTTCATATTGCCGTTGGCTTGCGCCATGGTCGGCTGAGACGGAGCGACTGACAAGCCTCTGTTGCCTCTGGCAAGCGGGCGCGGGCTGTGGCCTATTGCTGGTCCCAATCTTCAACACGGCCTGAGACCGATGAAAATCACAATCCTCGACGACTGGTTCGACACATTGCGCGGCCTACCCTGCTTCCAGAAACTGGCCGGGCACGAGGTCACCGTCTGGAATGACCATGTGCAGGATACCGATATACTGGCCGAACGCCTGGCGGATGCCGAGGCGGTGGCGCTGTTTCGCGAGCGCACGAAAATTCAGGGCGATCTGCTGGACCGGCTGCCGAACCTGAAGCTGATCAGCCAGCGCAGTGTCTATCCGCATATCGACGTGCCGGCCTGCACCCGCAACGGCGTGCTGCTGTGTTCGGACCAGCATGCGGGCAGCCCATCCTATGCGGCGGCAGAGTTGACCTTTGGCCTGGTGCTGGCGGCCATGCGGCAGATCCCGCAGCAGATGGCCTCGCTGCAGGCTGGCAATTGGCAGATGGGCGTCGGCCATTCCGTCCGCCACAAGACCATGGGCATCTGGTCGTACGGGCGGCTGGGTAAGGCCGTTGCGAAATACGCCAGGGCCTTCGATATGGACGTGCAGGTCTGGGGCGGCGAGCAATCTTGTGCAGAGGCGGTCGAGGACGGCTTCCGCAAGGCTGAAAGCCGCGAGGCGTTCTTTGCCACCAGCGATGTGGTCTGTCTGCTGATCCGGCTGTACCCGGCGACCCGCGGCATGATCACGGCGGCGGACCTGGCGGCGATGCATCAGCAATCTCTGCTGGTCAACACCAGCCGCGCCGGTCTGATTGAGGAAGGCGCTCTGGTGAAGGCGCTGCAGGCCGGGCGGCCTGGGATGGCCGCCGTCGATGTATTCGAGCACGAGCCGATCGGCAAAGAAGGCCACCCGCTGCTGACCATGCCGAATGTCGTTGCGACGCCGCACATCGGCTATGTCAGCCAAGAGGAATACGACCTGCAGTTCAACGACATCTTCGAGCAGATCCTGGCCTTCGACCGCGGCGAGCCGATTGCCATGATCAACCCAGAAGTGTGGAAGGGGTAAATCCCGGTCGGCTTTACCGATCCTTGAACACCGCCTTGCGCTTTTCCAGGAAGGCGCTGGTGCCTTCCTTGGCGTCCTCCAGTGTGAACGAGAATGCGGCGAGATCGGCCTCCACCTTCAGGCCATCGGCGATGGTGCGGTCGAGCGCACCGGCGACGGCTTCGCGGCCCAGCCGTAGGGTCGCCAGGCTCATGGCGGTGAACTGGCGGGCGAAGGCGATGGTGCCCTCCATCAGGTCGCCCTCGATCACCCGGTTGACCAGTCCGATGCGCAACGCCTCGTCTGCATCGGCGAAGCGGCCGGACAAAACCAGGTCCATCGCCCGGTTCTCGCCGATCAGCCGCGACAGGCGCTGGGTGCCGCCATAGCCGGGAATTGCGCCGAGCTTGATCTCCGGCACGCCCATACGGGCTGCGGGGACAGCGGTGCGGAAGGTGCAGGCCAGCGCCAGCTCCATGCCGCCACCCAATGCAAAGCCATTGATCGCGGCAAAGGAGAGGATCGGTAACGTATCCAGCCGCGCCAGCACGCTCTGCCCGCGCCGCATCTGCGTGCGGAAGGCGACAGGGCCCAGGCTTTGCAACTCGTTGATGTCGGCCCCGGCGCAGAACGCCTTGTCGCCGGCGCCGGTAAAAATCACGGCGCGGGCGTCGCTGGCGGCGGCCTGATCGATGGCGGCGTCGATTTCCTCCACCACCGAAAACGCGAGCGCGTTCAGGGCCTCGGGACGGTTCAGGGTGATGACGGCGAATTCATCGCGGCGGGAGAATTCGACCGGCATCAGGAGGCCTCATCGAAGCCGACAAAGGTGGCAACGTCTGACACCGGCCGGCGGCGGGATTTCACGTCGTTGGCGACAAAGCTCTCGTCCGGATAGCCCATGGCGACACAGGTCATGATCACCTGATCGTCCGGAATTCGCGCGTGCTCCCGCACCACCGGCGACTGCATGATGCCCTGGCCGTTGATGACCGAGCCGAGCCCGCGGCTCCAGGCTGCCAGCACCAGGCCATAGGTGACCGCGCCCAGGTCGAAATGCGCGATGGTCGCGCCCGGCTCCAGGCTTTTGTCGTAGGTGACGACGATGGAGACCGGTGCATCGAACTGGCGAAACCCGCGCAGCACCCAATCCTGACGGCGCTCCTTATCGTTGCGCTCGATCCCCATGGCCTCGAACAATTGGATCGCCACTTCTACCTGCCGTTGCCGGTGGACGCCCTCATAGCCGCCATGCATCGGAATTTCGCGCTGGACCGGCGCGCCGGCCAGGGTGCGCTCGGTATTGCCTTTGCGGATTTGGTCGAGCGGCTCGCCGGTCAGGATATGAAAATGCCAGGGCTGCGTGTTCATCGATGATGGTGCGCCCGTCGCAAGTTCGATGATTTCCTCCAGCACCTTGCGCGGCACGGGGTCTTTCTTGAAGCCGCGGATACTGCGGCGTTGGCGGACCAGTTCATCGAATTGCATGGCGGACCTCAATCGTTCTTGGTGGTGCGGACCGATGGTAAATCCTGAAAGCCGCCATTGCACGCGACATACGCGCGCTGGCGGCGTGGATGCTGCCGATTTGTGCGCTGGCAATCGACCGGAACAGCGGTACACTCTGGCGCAATCCGCAATGTGAACGCTACCGGCCCGGCGCCGGGCCCGGCCGTACAGGGAAGACTTAAGCCTCATGACAAAATCCGTTGCCCGCCTGATCTGCGAGTCCCTTGAAGCCCATGACGTCGACCAGGTCTATTGCGTGCCGGGCGAAAGCTATATCGGGCTGACGTCGACCATGGTCGAGCGCAATTCCATCGGCGTCGTCGTCTGCCGGCACGAGGCCGGGGCGGGCTTCATGGCTGCCGCAGATGGGCGGCTGCGCAACCGGGCAGGGGTCTGCATGGTCAGCCGCGGCCCCGGGCTTGCGAATGGCATCGTGGCGTTGCACTCGACGTTTCACGATGCGACGCCGATGGTGATGCTGGTCGGCCAGGTCGAGCGGAAGGATTTCGGACGGCAGGCGCTGCAGGAACAGGATTACTCGGTCCTGCTGGCCGACATTACCAAAAGCGTGATCCATGTGAACGAACCCGAGACGGCGTCGGAAGCGATTGCCCGGGCCTTCCATATCGCCGAGAACGGCACGCCCGGACCGGTCGCGGTGATCCTGCCGGAAGACGTGTTCGACGAAGAGACGGATGCGCCGCTCAACCTGCCGCGTCCGCGCGTCAAAGCCGCCGCGCGCGCCGAGGACCTGGACCAGCTCGCCGACATGCTGGCCCAGGCAGAGCGTCCGTTGGTGCTGGTCGGCGGTGCGTTGCTGGCCGATGCGGTGGAGGACAAACAGGCCTTCGCCGATTTGAACCGCCTCGCCGAGGAATGGGTGCTGCCGGTCTCTCCGACCCACCGCCGCCCACAGGCCTTTGACGCCCGCCACCCGAACTATGGCGGTTATATGGGCATCCGCGTGCCGCCGGCGCTGATCGGCGAGATGAAAAAGGCCGACCTGATGGTCTGCCTGGGCGAGCGCATGACCGATACCGTCAGCCAGTCCTACAGCTTTCCCAGCGCGCCGCAGCCGCAACTGCCGTTTGTTCATGTCTGGCCGGATGCGAACGAAGTCGGCCGGGTCTGGCGTCCTGATCTGGGCATTCCCGCCAGCCCGCACGAGGTCATCAAAGCCCTGCTGAAGCGGGGCGCGCCAACGGATTCGGCGAAGCGGCAGGGCTGGGTCCAAGGGTTGAACAAGATCCACAACGACCTGTTGGCCAAGGAATGGGCGCCGACGACCGACGGCGTGAACTTCGCTGCCATCGTCTGCGAAGTGGACAAGCATCTGGCCGATGATGCCACGGTTACTTCCGACGCCGGCAATTTCGGCAGCTTCGTCCACCGCTATATTGGCTTCCGCCAGAGCCAGATTTTCCTGTCCTCGGTGGTCGGGGCCATGGGTTCCGGCATGCCGATGGCGGTGGCGGCGGCGATGCGCCGGCCGGGCCGGCAGGTCGTCTGCTTCATCGGCGATGGCGGCGCGTTGATGATGGGCAACGAACTGGCGACGGCGGTGCAATACGGCGCTGCACCGATCATGATCATCTCCGACAACTCCATGTACGGCACCATCGGCATGCACTCCTATGTGCGCTATCCGGAGCGGGCGTTCATGGACGGCACCCGCCTCACCAACCCGGATTTCGCCGCGTGGGCGCGGACGTTCGGGGCGGAGGGCATCACCATCGAAAGCGAGGACGAGGTCGCCGACGGCATCGCCCGTGCCTTCGCCGTGAAGACCAAGCCCGTGGTCGTCCACTGCAAGACCTCCGCCCTGCAAATGAGCGCCTGGCGCCGGTATGAGCGGGCGGAGACGCTGCCGTAAGTACCCCTTCCCTTCATCAACGCAGTTCCGCAACCCAGCCTCTCACCGCCCTTCACCCTGAGGCGGCGCTCGCAGAGCGCCCTCGAAGGGGCGATGCCAGAGCGTGGCGCGCCACCTTCGAGGCTCCGCCCCGCGCAGCACCTCAGGCTGAAGGGCAGAGGTTGCAGGCTGGCACGAACCCACCTCATCCCGTGTGCGCCCGAAGGGCGTATATCGAGGGATGCACCCACCCGCCTCTCGATACGGTCCGGAAGGACCTACTCGAGGTGAAGGGAAAGAGAGTTGAGGCTACCCCATATGGAACCGAACCGACCCATGCGAATGGTCGATGCCGAGCAGGTTCACGCCCTGCTCGACTTCCCCGGCCTGATCGAGGCATTGCGGCGCGGTCATCTGGACCCTCCTGCCGATACCTATTCCCACCTGATGCGGGATGCAGCGGGCACGGCCTTCCTCGCCCTGCCGGCCTGGCAGCATGGCAAGGCCATGGGCATCAAAGTCGTTACCGTGTTTCCGGACAACCCATCGGCTACGCTGGATATCCCTGCCGTTCAGGCCGTGTTCCTGCTGTTCGACGCCGAGAACGGCATCCCCACCGCCTGCATCGACGGCACGGCGCTGACCTACCGCAAGACCGCGGCGGACTCAGGCCTCGGCAGCCGCTTCCTGGCGCGCGAGGATGCAGAGACATTGCTGATGGTCGGCGCCGGCGGCCTCGCGCCCTATGTCATCGCGGCGCATCGGGCCGCCCGCCCCACCATCCGCCGCGTCCTGATCTGGAACCGCACGCACGCAAAGGCGGAAAGGCTGGCCGACGAAACGCCGGACGCAGAGGCCGTCACCGAACTAGAGGCAGCCGCACAAGAGGCCGACGTGATCTCCTGTGCCACCAACGCCACCTCCCCGCTGATCCTGGGCGAGTGGCTGCGCCCTGGCACGCACCTGGACCTGATCGGCAGCTACACGCCGGAGATGCGGGAAGTCGACGAAGCCGCACTCACCCGCGCCCACATCTGGGGCGACACCGCCGCCAAAATCTGCGAACGCAGCGGCGAGGTCGTGGCGGCTCTGGCCAGCGGTGCGCTGCGGCGGGAGGATATCGTGGGCGACCTTTATGGCCTTGCCCAGGGCCTCTGCCCCGGTCGACAGTCGGCAGAAGAAATCACGTTGTTCAAGAATGCCGGCGGCGGCCATTTGGATTTGATGACCGCGCGCTATCTGATGGAATTGTTGGTATCCGCCAGGGCCTAGCCCGGCCCTCGGTGACGGTGGTATGCTGGCGGCCGCCGCAGATCGCGGATCCCTTGCCTATCGGAGCCATGGCCATGCGACCCAGCCCTACTCCCGGCGCGAAGATGCAATACCTGATCAAGCGCCGGCCCACGACCAGCCGCGAGGAATTGATCGCGCATTGGTTCGCCAACCACATGCCAAGCGTCATTGCCCGCAATGCCCAGGCGGCGGCGGAGGGAAAGTCCAGCGCCAGCCACTATGTCGCCATCCTGTTCGACGAGCAGCCGGATGGCCCGCGCTCTGGCGACCGGCCGGCCTGGGATGGGATTGCGCAACTGTGGTATCCCGAGGCGTTGCCCTATCCCGACCGGCCTAGCGGCCAGCCGCCGCGCGATACTTTTCAGGAAAAGGTGGAGCCGTACTGGCCGTGGGCGACCAGGGAATACGTCGCTGTCGATGGCGAGTTGCCCCTGCACCCGCCGACGCTGAACCCGCCATTTCCCTGCACCCGCTCCGGGTTCGTCAAGCAGGTGTCGCTAGTGCCGCTGCGCGCCGGCGTCAGCGCGCAGGCGCTGTTCGACCATTGGCTGGACGTGCATTTGCCGAACGTGGTGGAGACCCTGAAAAAAGTCGGGGGCTTCCGCTATGTCGTCAGTTTGAGCATGGACATGGCCCGCGCGCCTTACGCCGGCATTCCCGAGCTTTATTTCCCCGATTTGGCGACGCAGCGGGCGTTCTGGGCCGAACTGAAGCCCGACGGGTTCCAGTCTTTCGCCGATGCGGAACGCACCTTGCGCTTCCGCTGCGGCACCGAGATGGTCGGGGTGGAATAGCCGGCCTCTGCCGGCCGAATGCGGGCGACACCCGCCGGCAAGGCCATTGGCCTTTTTCGGATTGACGCCTTAAATGGCGTCATCGATAGCAATACTTTCTTTGGTGGGTCGAAACGATGAACCATGTAGACACCTCCTGGCAGGCGTATCAGCAGGCCACACAGACCCGACAGGCCGCGGAGCAATGGCTGGCGGCGTTCGAAGCGGCCCTGTCAGCGCAGGACGCAGAGCATATCGGCGGCCTGTTTCATGGGGAATGCCATTGGCGCGATATCCTGGCGTTTACCTGGGACCTGTTTGCTGCTGAGGGACGCGAGCGCATTGCCGGCGAGTTGGCCGCGCGGCAGGAGCGGACCGGCGCGGCCCAATTCCACCTGCCCGCCGGCCGCAAGCCGCCACGCCAGGTCCGCCGCCTGGGGCGGGACTGTGTCGAGGCGATCTTTGAGTTCCGCACAGCGGTTGGCCGCGGCGCCGGCATTGTCCGCCTGTCGGATGCCGGCGATGGGATGAAGGCCTGGCATTTGTCCACCACGCTGGATGAATTGGATGGGCATGCCGAGAAAACCGGCGACAACCGGCCGTCCGGGGCGGCTTATTCCCGCAATTTCGGCGGCGACAACTGGGTAGACGTGCGTGACAAGGCGCGGGCTTATGACGATCACGACCCGACTGTGCTGGTGATCGGCGGAGCGCAGTCGGGCCTGTCCATTGCGGCGCGGCTCAACCAACTGGGCGTCGATACCCTGGTGGTCGAGCGATGGCCGCGTATCGGCGACAGTTGGCGCAAGCGGTATCATTCGCTGGCACTGCACAACTCCATCCACCTCAATCACCTGCCTTACATGGATTTTCCGCCAACCTGGCCGAAATACATCCCGAAAGACATGCTGGGGAACTGGTTCGAGTTCTATGCCGACGCCATGGAAATTAACTGCTGGACCGACACGGAATTCGTTGCGGGCGCGTGGGACGAGGCGACGAAGACCTGGACGGCAACCGTGAGGCACGGCGACGGAACGGAACGGGTGGTGCGCCCCAGGCATCTGGTCTTTGCCAATGGCGTCAGCAGTTATCCTTATGTCCCTGACCTTCCGAGCATCGAGGATTTCAAGGGCGAGGTGATCCATTCCGAAGGGTTCGACAGCGGCGCCGGCTGGGAAGGCAAGCGCGCGCTGATCATTGGTACCGGCTCTAGCGCCAACGACATCGCGCTCGACCTGCACAGTTTTGGCGTGCATACGACGCTGGTGCAGCGCGGCTCTACGACAGTCGTTTCCATTGATCCCAGCGCCCGGTTGAACGAGGCGATCTGGGATGAAGGTCCGCCGCTTGATGATTGCGACCTGATCGTCGCTTCAACGACGCCCGCCCTGATGGTCGAGGGCTATAGGCAGGTCACCCAACGCATGTATGAGTTGGACAGGCATCTGATCGAGGGCCTGAAGACGATCGGTTTCAAGCATGATATGGGCGAAGACGAAACCGGCCACCAGATGAAGTATTTCCGGCGCGGCGGCGGCTACAATTTGGACGCCGGCAGCTCGGAATTGATGATCAAGGGCGAATTGGGCCTGTTGCAATACGATGCCATCGAGCGCTTTGCCGCTGATGGCGTGGTGTTGAGGGATGGGTCGTTGATGCCGGTGGACCTGATCGTCCTGGCGACCGGGTATTATCCGCAAAAAGAGCTGGTAAACCGCGCGCTTGGGCAGGAGATGGCCGATAAGATCGGGCCGGTCTGGGGTCTGGATGCGGATGGCGAACTCTGCAATATGTTCCGGCGCACGCCGCAGCAGGGCGTCTGGTTCATCGCTGGAGGACTGGCGCAATGCCGGATCAACTCCAAATACATGGCCCTGCAGATCAAAGCGATGGAACTGGGCCTGCTGGAGCCGCCGCGGGAGGGCGAGCGACGGTAATGGATTGTGGGGCTTTGCCGTGGCGCGCGAATGGCTGGCGCAGTCATTTGCGTGCTTTCAAGGCGAGGTTGACTGCAAAGATTGGTGCAAATGAACAAAAAATAGGCGATAAAATTTGAAGCAGGAAAA
>JAPOJR010000047.1 GCA_029978325.1 Alphaproteobacteria bacterium
GCAATTACTCTGTATTTCATCTTCAGCCCAATTTAAAGATCCGATCGCCCAACCTGTATGGTAGTTTGAATGAGTAGCGGCATCAAGCGTTAAGGCGAATGTGGGAGGGTGCCGAAGCATGGGTGGGGTCAGGGGAAGGCGCAACACATCTGGACAATCCCGCCAGCCCGGCTAGCCTCTTTCCGTAAAGCACAGGCACACTATTCAGGGAGCGGCGTCCTATCCTCCGGCGCCGAAGGCCAAGCCATGGCAGACACATTCGATTACGTCATCGTCGGCGCGGGTTCCGCGGGCTGTATTCTGGCCAACCGGCTTTCCGCCGATGGCAAGCACTCCGTCTGTATTCTGGAGGCCGGGCCGCCGGACCGGAACATCTACATCCATATTCCGGCAGGCTTCATCAAGAACCTGTCCAACCCGAACATCAACTGGATGTACCAGGCCGAATCCAGCCCGCACATCAACGGCCGCAAGATGCCGGTGCCGCGGGGCAAGACGCTGGGCGGCTCCAGCTCGATCAACGGCATGATCTACAACCGCGGCCAGCGCATGGACTATGATTCCTGGTCGCAGATGGGCAATCGCGGCTGGGGCTATGCCGACGTGCTGCCTTATTTCAAGCGTTGCGAGAGCCGGGTGGGCGAAGGCGACGACACCTATCGCGGCCGTGACGGCGGCATGTCGGTGGAGACCATGCCCTACAAGCACGTGCTCTGCGATACCTTCATCAAAGGCGCGGCTGAGGTCGGGATTCCGCACAATCCGGACTATAACGGCGCAAAACAGGAAGGCATCAGCTATGTGCAGCGGCATGTGAAGGGCCGCCGCCGGGTCAGCACCGCGCGGGCCTATCTGCATCCGGCGAAGTCGCGCTCCAACCTGACGGTGATCACCAATGCCTTTGCCACGAAAATCCTGCTGGAGGGCAAGAAGGCCGTCGGCATTGCCTATACCAAAGGCGGCAAGGGCGGAGCACCGGCGGAGGTGCGGGCCAACAAGGAGGTGATCCTGTCCGGCGGCGTCATCAACTCGCCGCAATTGCTGCAGCTTTCCGGCATCGGGCCGGCGGGGCTGTTGAAGGATTTGGGGATCGAGGTGAAGCACGAGCTTGCCGGCGTCGGCGAGAACCTGAAAGACCACTACGCCCCCCGCTTCGTCGTTCGCGTCAAGGATGTGGAGACGCTGAATGAGAAGGCGCAGGGCCTGCGCAAGCTCTGGGAGATCACCAAATACCTGGCAGGGGACCGCAACAGCATCGTCAACCTGAACCCATCGTTGGTCTATGGTTTTTGGCATTCCGACCCGGTGACGAAGAGCAACGACCTGCAATTCATCTTCACGCCGGCCAGTTACGACGAGGGCAAGCATGGCTTGTTGGCGGATTGGCCGGGCTTTACCGTCGCGGCCTGGCAGCATCGGCCCGAAAGCAGCGGCTATGTGCGGGCGAAGTCCAGCGATCCGTTCCAGAAACCGGCGATCCAGCCGAACTATCTGGCCGACGAACTGGACCAGCGCACCACGGTTGCCGCCATGCGTCTCGCCCGCAGCCTGATCGGCACGCAGGCGATGGCGCCTTATATCGACCGGGAGGAGATCCCCGGCGCATCGGTGCAGAGCGATGACGAGTTGCTGGACGCCGCCCGCCGCATCGGCGCCACTACCTACCACCCGATGGGCACCTGCCGCATGTCGCCAACCACGGACCCGACGGCGGTGGTTGACGACCAGTTGCGGGTGCACGGCATGCAGAACCTGCGCGTGGTGGATGCCAGCGTTATGCCGCGCATGATGTCCGCCAACCTGGCGGCGGGCACGATGATGATTGCGGAGAAAGCCTCCGACATGATCCTCGGCAAGCCGGCGCTGGAGGCGATCATTACGCCGGATTCTTGATCCGGCCGGTTCGCGTTACGCCGCCAGACGCACGTACTCGAAATCGCCGCCCTTGTTGTCGATGCCGACGCGGGGCGGTGCTATCCAGCCGGCGTATTGACCGGGCTCGGTCTGCGGCACCATCAGTGAGTTGATGAAGGCTGCGTCGTCCGCCGTCGGCAGAAAGCCGCCTGAGGCCTTGGCCCACGCGCCTTCGTTCAGCACCTCACCGCTGGGCGAGACCAGCAGGCCGGCGAATGTGCCGATCTGGCGGTGAAATGCCTGGTGCGGCAGCGTGATCTGGAATTGGATGCCCCGGTCGGACAGGATCTTGTTCCAACGGGCGATGCCCTGGGCCGTGTCGGCGACATAGTCATCGCGCAGGCGCATATTCAGGGCCTGAAGCGCCGGCTCCCGCACCTCCGTGAAGGCGCCTCCCTGGAAGCGCAGCACCGGGTAGGTGTCGTTCAGGAGTTGGTGGTCGTCGTCGATATAGGTCTCGCGGAAGCGGCCCTTGATGCCTGCCGTAAAAGCGTTGGCGGCATTGGTGGACA
Source organism: Alphaproteobacteria bacterium (assembly GCA_029978325.1). Lineage (GTDB taxonomy): Bacteria > Pseudomonadota > Alphaproteobacteria > Bin95 > Bin95 > JACKII01. The sequence goes on from JAPOJR010000047.1 coordinate 2,427, forward strand.
ACTCGTTGCCGAAAAGGTCCAGCGTCAGCGCATAGTGCAGGTTGGCCTTGCGCTGGATCGTTGGCAGGTCGATCACGCCCAGCGCCCGGATGCGGGCTGTATCGTAGGGATCGGTGATGCCGGCCTCGTTCATCGCTTCCGCCGTGCGCTGGATGATGCGGCCGACGCCACGCTCGCCGACGAACATGTGGTGGGCTTCTTCCATCAGCATGAAGCGGCAGGTGCGGGACAGCGGGTCGAAACCGGATTGGGCCAGGCTCTCCAACTGCATTTTGCCGTCGCGGTCGGTGAAGAAGGTGAACATGAAGAACGAGAGCCAGTCCGGCGTGCGCTCGTTGAATGCGCCCAGCATGCGCGGGCTATCGGCATTGCCGGAACGGCGGCGCAGCAATTCATCCGCCTCCTCTCGGCCATCTGCGCCAAAGTATTTGTGCAGGAGGTAGACCATCGCCCACAGGTGCCGGCCTTCTTCAACATTCACCTGGAACAGGTTGCGCAGATCATAGAGCGAGGGCGCGGTTTGGCCCAGATGGCGCTGTTGTTCGACGCTTGCCGGCTCGGTATCGCCCTGGATGACGATCAATCGGCGCAGCAGCGCCCGGTATTCGCCAGGCACTTCCTGCCACGCCGGCTCGCCTTTGTGGCGGCCAAAGGGAATGGTGCGGCCCTCCTCCTGCGGGGCGAGCAGGATGCCCCAGCGGTAGGCCGGCATTTTAACGTAATCGAACTTGGCCCAGCCTTCTCGGTCGACGCTGACGGCGGTGCGCAGATAGACCAGCGCCTCCTGAAAGCCCTCTGGACCCATGTCCTTCCACCAGTCCAGATAGCCGGGATGCCACCGCTCCAGCGCTCGGAGCACACGGCGATCCGAACCGAGATCGACATTGTTGGGGATGGAGGTCGAGTAGTCGACGGCGCCGATGCCGGTGGGCGAAGTCATGGGCGGGCTCCTTCAGATACAGGTATTGTGGGGGAACTATAGCCGTTATCGCGCGGCGATTCACCGATGGTTTCGCGCCGCAGCCGGTTGGGTCTATGCTGCGGCTATCGAGACTATTTGCTGGGACATCGCGCATGAGCAGGTTGACTGGAAAAATCGCTGTCGTCACAGGGGCCGGTAACGGTATCGGCAAGGCTATTGCCGAGCGCTTTGCTGCGGAAGGCGCACGGCTGGCCATCGGCGACCTGGAGGCGGATGCGCTGGAACGGACCGCGGCGACGATCCGTGCGGGCGGCGGCGAAGTCGTGACTCTGGCCGCGGACCTGACCGAGGAAGCGGGCGCGGAAGCCTTGGTGGCAAGCGCTATCGACCGGTTCGGCGGCCTGGACATCCTGGTGAACAACCTGGGCGGCAGCCGCAATCGCAAAATCTGGGATATGAGCGTCGAGGATTGGGATTTTGTCCTGCGCCTGAACCTGCGTGGCACGTTCCTGTGCACCCGCGCTGCGGCGAGGTACATGAAAGAGCGGCGGGCCGGGCGGATCATCTGCTTGTCCTCCGGCAGCCGCGAGGGCACGCCATGGACAGCCTACTACCAGGGCGGTGCAGCCTATTCGACCGCGAAGGCCGGGGTGCATGGCTTTATCCGCGACGTTGCGCTTGAACTGGCGGAGTTCAACATCACCGTCAACGCCGTCGCGCCCGGCCCGATCGATACCGAGCGCACCGGCCCGGGATTGCGCAGGATGGACGAGACCGTTCCGTTCAGCCCCAGCAAGATGACGCCGCTTGGCCGCCTCGGCACGCCTGAGGAGGTGGCCTCGGCGGCCGTATTCCTGGCCTCGGATGAAGCCGGATATGTCAGCGGCCATACCTTGGCCGTCGCCGGCGGCCGGTGAGGGGGGGACAGCGGGTTATCGTTCGCCCAACGCCACCCAGACATGACCATCCTGAATATGGCAGGGATAGGTCTTGAGCCGGGCGCGGTTTTTTGAGATGTCGCCAATGAATTCCCAGCCTGGGGACAGGCCGTCCTCCAGCACCGGTACCCAGTCCCGTACTTCGCCGGTTTGAAGATCGAAACAGCTGTCGTGCCAGCGGCAGACTAGGCCCCGGTCCCCGGTCAACCGGCTGCAAAGCGGGCGGGGGGTTACGTTGTCCGGCATCATGCCGGCGCTACCTTCGACCGCATCAGGTCGCTTGTCGAACAAAGGGATGTGCAGATGCGGGCAGGCGTTGTTAAACGCGAATGTTGTGCCTTTGTCGTTGAGGATGACTAGGTCCAGGTCCTCCAGCGACAGTACGGCGTGCTCGCCGTCGCGCAACTGGTCAGCCGGCAGCATCTGTGTCCAGGATTTGCCGGCAAAATACATCCGGTCCCGGCCGGATGACGTCCCCAGCCGCGCCTGCCCCTCCAGCGTGAGTGCATCGACTTCGTGCAGCGTGATGCGCTCGCTGGTGCCGGGCAGGCGGGTTCGGATGAAGTCGGCGACGGTGACCAGGCCCTCCACCTGCTCCAGCAATGCTTCCGATATCAGCAGCCGGGTTCCAGCCTCTTTGTTAGCCGCCTCGACCCGGCTCGCGACATTCACGACGTCGCCGATGGCGGTCATTCGCTCATGTCCGACCGAGCCAAGCGTACCGATGACCGCCTCTCCGTAGTGCAGGCCGATGCGGATGTCGAAGTCCGCATCGTACAGCGACTTGAAGTAAGGCTTCATCCGGTCGACCGCAGCCAGAGTCTGCACGGCTGCATTCACCGCCCGCAGCGGGGCGTCGGATTGGCCGTCGGCGCCGAAGATCGCCATCATGCCGTCGCCGATGAACTTGTCGATATAGCCGCCATTGCGTTCGACAATGTCGCCGGCCTGCACAAAATACCGGTTCAACAGGTACATGACGTCATAGGCGAGCAACTGCTCGGACACGCCGGTGAAATTGACGATGTCGCTGAAAAAGATCGTGACCTTGGAAATCTCACCCGACCGGCCGGCGACCTCCCTGTCCAATTGGCTGCACATCATCAGGTCGGTTTCGTCCAACACCAGCCGGCGGACGGAGACCGGCCCGCTAGGCTTCAACTGGCAGGCCAGCCGGACGTGGTCGTCGAGCCGCAACCGCTTTGCCATGGCGCGTTCCAGGTCGGTGCGTGGGTTGCAGGCGTCCAATCCGCTCTGCACCCAGATACGGCAGGTGGAGCATTTGGCACGTCCGCCACAGGCATGCGCAAACGCTATGCCGGCTCGGAGGCCTGCCGTCAGCAGGCTTTCGCCTTCCAGAACTTCGAAGCTTGCCGCATCCGGTTGCGATACGATTTTGGCCACTGATTTTACCTGACAGGGTAAGACGGTTTGATCCTGAACCGCCAGCCTAACACGCTTTTGTCGGCCTCCAAGACGAAAGCCCCCGCCAGCGGACTGGCGGGGGCTTTGCAACAGCTTTTCAGCGTAACCGGAGACGGTTGCTTAGTTGCTGTAGTACATCGCGAACTCGACCGGGTGCGGCGTGTGCTCGAAGCGGTGCACCTCTTCCATTTTCAGCTCGATATACGCGCTGATCTGGTCGTCGGTGAATACATCGCCGGCGGTCAGGAAGGCGCGGTCGGCGTCCAGCGCGGCCAGAGCTTCGCGCAGCGAGCCGCAAACCGTCGGGATGTTGGCCAGTTCTTCAGCCGGCAGGTCGTACAAGTTCTTGTCCATGGCTTCGCCCGGATGGATCTTGTTCTTGATGCCGTCGAGGCCGGCCATCAGCATGGCGGCAAAGGCCAGATAGGGGTTGCTGGCCGGGTCCGGGAAGCGCACTTCAACGCGCTTGCCCTTCGGGCTGGCGACGTACGGAATGCGGCAGGAGGCCGAACGGTTACGCGCGGAATAGGCCAGCAGCACCGGCGCTTCAAAGCCCGGGATCAGGCGCTTGTAGCTGTTGGTGGTGGCGTTGGTGAAGGCGTTCAGCGCGCGGGCGTGCTTGATGATACCGCCGATATAGTGCAGGGCGGTTTCCGACAGGTCGGCATAGAGGTTGCCGGCAAAGGTCGGGGCGCCGTCGCGCCAGATCGACTGGTGAACGTGCATGCCGCTGCCGTTGTCGCCGATGATCGGCTTCGGCATGAAGGTCGCGGTCTTGCCATAGCCGTGGGCGACCATCTGAACCACGTATTTGTACGTCTGCAGGCCGTCCGCAGCGTTTACCAGCGTGGTGTACTTCACGCCAAGCTCATGCTGCGAAGAGGCGACTTCGTGGTGATGCTTCTCGACGTCCAGGCCCATCTGCGCCATGACGCTGACCATCTCCGAGCGCATGTCCTGAGCGCTGTCGACCGGCGGAACCGGGAAATAGCCGCCTTTGACCGGCGGGCGGTGGCCCGGGTTGCCGTCTTCAAACTGAGTGAAGCTGTTATAGGGGCCTTCGTTCGAATCCAGCTGATAGGACATGTTGTTCATGTCGGTGGCGAAGCGCACGTCGTCGAACACGAAGAATTCGGCTTCGGGGCCAAAGAAGGCGGTATCGCCGACCCCGGTGGACTTCAGATAGGCTTCGGCGGCCTTCGCGATGGAGCGCGGGCAGCGCTCGTAGGGCTGGCCGCTGATCGGGTCGTGCACGTCGCAGGTGATGATCATCGTCGGCTCAGCGGCAAACGGATCCATCGCAGCGGTGGAGACGTCCAGTTGCAGGCACATGTCGGACTCGTTGATCGCCTTCCATCCGGCGATGGACGATCCGTCAAACATGAAGCCGTCTTCGAAGACGTCTTCTTCGATGGTGGTGTGCCATTGCGTCAGGTGCTGCAGCTTGCCGCGCGGATCGGTGAAGCGCAGGTCGACATGCTTGATGTCATTATCGGCGATCGCCTTCAGCACGTCGGCCGGCGTTTTGCAGTTGAGCGTCATTGGGCAAGCTCTCCTAGGTACGGGAAAAAGAGAATGGGGTGGGTTCAGACGGCTTCGTTGCCGGTTTCGCCGGTGCGAATGCGGATGGCTTCATCAATGGTAGAGATGAAAATCTTACCGTCGCCGATGCGGCCTGTGTGCGCGGCCTGTTGAATGGCTTCAATGGCGCGGGCTGCAATCGAATCATCGACTACGATCTCGATCTTAACCTTCGGCAGGAAGTCGACAACGTATTCGGCGCCGCGATACAGTTCTGTGTGGCCCTTCTGTCGACCGAAGCCCTTGGCTTCCAGCACGGTCAGGCCCTTAACGCCGACTTCGTGCAGGGCGTCCTTAACGTCATCAAGCTTGAACGGCTTTATGATGGCTTCGATCTTTTTCATTGGAGCTACAGAACCTGGTTCGGGATTGCAGACACGCCGCATCGGTGATCTTAAAGCAAATGCCATGCCAAATAGCTATAGCCAAGATAATCGGCACAGGGGCGCCGCGGCGGAAGCGGTGATATGCTCTATTTTCCGCCTATTGGCGCTAAATTAGGCAAATCACCGCCTATAAAATAGACGAATGCCTAGGCGAGCATCGCTCGCAGCTTGTCGCAGGCGCGTTCGATATCCTGGACGCTGGCGGCATAGCTGAAGCGGATGAAGCCCTCGCCCATTGCGCCGAAACTGGTGCCCGCGACCGTAGCGACCCCGGCCTCGTTCAGCATTTTATTCTGAAGCTCCTTGGCGGTCATGCCGGTGCCTTCGATGTTCGGGAAGGCATAAAAGGCGCCGCCGGGTTCGACGCAGCGGAACCCCGGGATCTGGTTCAGCGCGCGGACGATGACGCGGCGGCGGTTGTCGAACGCCTTGCACATCTCATCGACGGCGTCCTGCGGCCCCTGCAATGCGGCGATACCGGCGTACTGGGTCGGCGCGTTCACGCAGGAGTGGTTATTCACCGCCAGTTTCTCGGCATAGTAGAACAGGTCCTTCGGCCAGACGCTGTAGCCCAGGCGCCAGCCCGTCATGGCGTAGGTCTTGGACCAACCGTCCAGCAGGATGACGCGGTCGCGGATCTCGGGGTAGGACAGCAGCGTCACATGCTCGCGGCCATCGTAGAGGATGCGGGCGTAGATCTCATCGGCCAGGATGACTACGTCCGGCCATTTTTCCAGGCCGGCGACCAGCTTGTCGAACTCTTCCTTCGGCACAACGCCGCCGGTGGGATTGGCGGGCGAATTCAGGATCATCAGCCGCGTTCTGGGCGTGATCTGCGCCAGCACCTCGTCGGCGGAAAAGGCGAAGCCGTTCTCCTCCAGCAGGCGCATCGGCACCGGCGTCGCGCCGGAATAGCGGATCATGCTCTCGTAGATCGGGAAGCCTGGGTTCGGATAGATGATCTCCGCGCCCGGTTCGCCGAACATGATGATGGCAAAGAACATGGTCGGCTTGCCGCCGGGCATGATCATGACGCAGTCCGGGTCGATCTCGACCTTGCGGTACTTGGCAATGTCCGCCGCAACGGCCTCGCGCAGGGCGGGGATACCGTTTGCCGGAGTGTAGCCGTGGTGCCCGTCGCGCATCGCCTTGATTGCGGCCTCGACGATATGCGGCGGCGTTTTGAAGTCTGGTTGGCCTATGCCGAGGTTGATGATGTCTTTTCCGGCAGCCGCCAATTTACCGGCGCGCGCCAGCACTTCGAAAGCGGTTTCGGTGCCGAGTTGGCTGAGATTGGCGGCGAGTTTTGGCACTTGTGGGGGTGCTCCGGCTAAAGTTCAGGATCATTGGGGAATGTGCAGCGTGACGATCCACAGGCCGGCCTGCCTGTCAAGGGGAGACTGATCGGCAAGCGGCCGCGTTTGCGACTGGCTTGACTTAGGCCAGCGGGCACCATACCTTTGCCGCCATGACCAATCGGCAAGACCTCCTGCTCCTTATCGGCCCGACGCTCCTTTGAGTGTCGGGGATTTTGTGTTGAGCGTTGTTCCGGTCTAATCGTTAGGTCTTTTCCCAATGTCCTTCAGGTTAAAATCGCGCGCATTGCGACTTAGCTGCGGCCGTCGGATCGCGTCCTGACCGACGCGCGGCCCCGGCGGCTGTGATTTGCGCCGCACCCCAATGAATTGACCCTCTCGCGTCGCCGCCGCATAAAGCCGGTGCCCGCGCTAGCTTACGGAGATCTGAGCGTTATGCACGCTACCGCTTCCGAAAAATACAAGCCCTATGCTTTTCCCTATGTGCCGGTCGATTTCAGCGACCGCACCTGGCCTTCGAAAACCATCACCAAGCCGCCGGTCTGGTGCAGCGTCGACCTGCGCGACGGCAACCAGGCTCTGGTCGAACCTATGGGCCCCGATCGCAAGCTGCGGTTCTGGAACGTGCTGATGAAGATGGGCTTCAAGGAGGTCGAAGTCGGCTTCCCGTCTGCGTCCGAGACCGATTTTGAATTCGTTCGCCACATCATCGACAACAAGCTGATCCCGCAGGACGTCACGATCCAGGTGCTGACCCAGTCGCGGCCGGAACTGATTGCCCGTACCTTTGAGGCGATCAAGGACGCGCCGAACGCCATTGTTCACCTGTACAACTCCACATCGACGACGCAGCGCCGGGTCGTGTTTGGTCTGGACGAGGCGGGGATTACCGAAATCGCGACCAGCGGCGCGAAGCTGATCAAGCAGCTGCACGCCGAAGGCGCAGCCGGTACCTGCAACGTGCGCTACGAATATTCCCCGGAGAGCTTTACCGGCACCGAACTGACCTATGCCGTCGAGATCTGCGAGGCGGTGATGGACGTGTTCCAGCCGACGCCCGAGAACAAGCTGATCCTGAACCTGCCGGCAACCGTCGAAATGTCGACGCCGAATACCTATGCCGACCAGATCGAATGGTTCAGCCGCAACATCAAAAACCGCGACTCGATCATTCTGTCGCTGCATCCGCACAATGACCGCGGCACGGCGATTGCGGCGACGGAACTGGGCCTGATGGCCGGCGCCGACCGGGTCGAAGGCACGCTGTTCGGCAATGGCGAGCGGACGGGCAATGTCGACATCGTGACGCTGGCGCTGAACATGTTCACCCAGGGCACCGACCCTGAACTGGTGATCGACGATATCAACGAGCTGATCCGGACGGTGGAATACTGCAACCAACTGCCGGTGCATCCGCGACACCCCTATGCCGGCGAACTGGTCTTCACCGCTTTCAGCGGTTCGCACCAGGACGCGATCAATAAGGGCATGCGGGAAACGCGCGAAAAAGACAGCGAGCTGTGGGATGTGCCCTATCTGCCGATGGACCCTGCCGATGTCGGGCGGACCTATGAGGCGATCATCCGCATCAACTCGCAGAGCGGCAAGGGCGGCATTTCCTACATCCTGGAGCAGGACTATGGGGTGGCGCTGCCGCGCCGCGCGCAGATCGAATTCTCCAAAGTGATCCAGCAGCTCACCGACCGCGAGGGCCACGAGGTGCAGCCGCAACAGATATGGGATGTGTTCAGCGCCGAATACCTGGACCAGAACGGCCCGCTGACCTTCCTGCGCTATCAGACCATTCCCGACGATGACGGCGACCGCGACCTGAAGGCGATCCTGCGCGTCTTTGGTGAAGAACGGGTGATCGAAGGCAAAGGCAACGGCCCGATCAGCGCCTTTGTCCATGGCATGCGCGATACGTTCGGATTTGACCTGGACGTGGTCGATTACCGCGAGCACGCGGTGGGTTCCGGCGCCGAGACTACGGCGTTTGCCTATGTTGAAATGCGCGGCCCGGGCGAGCAGACGCTGTTCGGCGTGGGCCGGCATGAGAACATCGTCGAAGCCTCGCTGCGCGCCGTCGTCAGCGCCGCCAACCGGGCGCATCGCATGGGCCTGTTCCCGATCAAGACCTGATCGCCGGCAGGCTAGGCGTCCATTCGCCCGCGCGAAGGATTCGATCCCTTGCGCGGGCGTTTTTCTCAGAACTTGGGCCGTTCCGGCCAATAGCGGATGCCCTCGCGGGCGTTGCCGCCGCCAATGCCGATGGCCGCGCCATCCGCCCGCCAGCAGGCGGCGCCGGTAAGCGTGCCGTCCTCGGCGATGGCGATGCCGTTCATGCCCGCGCCGATGCAGGGCGAAGGCACGACCGCATGCCCGAGGCCGGCTAGGCCGTGCTGCACGGCGGGGCCGTAGCCGTTTTCGACCTCCACCGACTCGCCCTGGGTCCAGACGCGCGGCGCCTCGACCGCCTCCTGCAGGCTCATGCCGTGCTCCAGCAGGTTCACCAGCGCCTGCATGGCCGAGGGGAAGATGCGCAGGCCGCCGACCAGGCCCAGGGCATAGCGCACGCGGCCATCACGGCAGGCCATCATCGGGCTCATGGAGGTGGTAACGCGCTTGCCGGGCGCGATCGAGTTGGCGCGGCCCGGATGCGGGTCGAACAGGGCCATGTAGTTGTTGGCGACGATGCCGGTGCCGGGAATGATGAAGCGCGCACCGAACAGGCTGTTGATGGTCTGGGTCGTCGAGACCACCCAGCCATCCGCATCCGCGGCGTTCAGGTGGGTGGTGTGGTCGCTTTCGTGCGAGGCGACGCCGGGGCCCCAGTCCTGCGTGCGGTCCAGGCGGATCTGCGCTCGGCGCTCAGTGGCGTAGGCGGGGTCGAGCAATTGCGCCACCGGCACGTTCACGAAGGCCGGGTCGGCGGTGGACGCGACGCGGTCGGCAAAGGCGATCTTCAGGGCTTCCAGCAGCAAGTGCGTTGCCTCCAGCGAGCCGAAGCCCATGCCGGCGAGGTCGAAGCCCGAGAGGATTTGCAGCATCTGGTTGATATGGACGCCGCTGGAGGCGGGCGGCGGCGGGCCGATCACCTCGAAGCCGCGATAATTGCCGCGGATGGCCTGGCGGTCGATGGGCGCGCAGTCGGCAAGGTCGGCCTGGGAGACGATGCCGCCGGCCCGCGCCATGTGGTCGGTGAGCGCGCCGCCGATAGCGCCGTCATAAAATGCGCCGATGCCGTCGTGGGCGATGGTGCGCAGCGTCTCGGCATAGTCACCCTGCACGACGCGGTGGCCAGCCTTTAGCGGCGTGCCGCCCGGCAGGTAGAGGGTGGAAAGGTGGGGGCAGAGGGCCATGTCCGCGGCGGCCTCGTCCACGCATTCGGCCAGATAGGAGGAGGCAACGAACCCGCGGCTCGCATGGCGGATCGCCGGCTCCAGCACGTCTGCCAGCGAGAAGGTGCCGAAGCGTTGCAGTGCTGCTGCCCAGCCGGCAAGGCTGCCGGGCGTTGCCATGGCGAGCACGCCGGCGGTGTTCTTGCGCCCGACGGTCTCCAGCCGGCGGTCGGGCGTGTCGGCGACGGGTTCGAACATGTCCGGCCGGGCGGCGAGCGGTGCCTTGGACTGGTTGTCGATGATGATGTGCTCGCCTGTGGGCGTGCGGATATGGAAGATGCCGCCGCCGGAAAAGCCGACCATCATCGGCTCGACCACCGTCAGGGTGAAGAGGGTGGCGACGGCTGCATCGACGGCGTTGCCGCCGGCCGCCAGCATCTCCGCCCCGGCCAGCGCGCCGAGCGGGTTGTTGGCAGTGACCATGCCACGCGAGCCGGTGGCCGGGCGTTTTTCACAAGCGAGCGGCACCGATGCGCGGTCGCGCCAGGATGGGGACATGGGTTCGGTCTCCGAAGCTGGTGTGGATTGTGGAGTAATCCAAGCGGATTTTCACTGCGTATACCAGAGCAACGGAAAGATAGAGCGGAGATTGGTTGATGCATGTGCGAACGATTAGCGTAATGGCGGCGACAATCGCCGTTATGGTTCTGGGTCTGGCGGGCAGCGTTCTTGCCTCGGCGGAGGGATGGGAGGCGTTGCGCCGACCGGGGGCTATAGCGATCATGCGCCATGCGCTGGCTCCGGGAACGGGTGACCCGGCCAACTTCCAGATCGATGACTGTTCCACCCAACGCAACCTGGACGAGCGCGGCCGGATGCAAGCCCGATCGATCGGCGCCGCTTTCCGAGCCGAGGGGATCGCTGTTGACCGGGTCGTATCGAGCCAATGGTGCCGCTGCCGTGAAACCGCAGAATTGCTGGGCCTGGGCAATGTCGAGTCCCTGGTAAGCCTCAACTCGTTTTTCGGGCGATATGAACGCTCTGGACCGCAGACCGCAGCGACAAGGGCGTTCCTGGCCGCCTTGCCCGAGGGGCAGCGGGTGGTACTGGTGACGCACCAGGTGAATATCAGCGCGCTGACGGGGGCCTATCCCGCTTCTGGAGAGGTGTTTGTGCTGCAACAGGGCGTGGGCGGCGCCGTGGAAATCACGGGCCGCATTTTGATTGAACCTTGATAGGCCGCCGAACAGGTTTGGCAATTCTGGTCGCGACTATGCAGGATGGAGCGCATTCAGACGATAGAGCCGGGAATGTCGAGCGGCGGCCCGTCAGCGGGTCGGGTATAGCCCCGCCACTTTCGCCCTTAACTGTACCAGGGCCAGCACGGCGTCCAGGGTTGGGGTGTCGATGCCGACGATGTCGCCCAGTTCCGCCACCGCAGTGACCAGGGCGTCGATCTCCATCGGGCGGCCGCGCTCCAGGTCCTGCAGCATGCTGGTCTTGTGGGCGCCGACATCGGTCGCCCCCTGGACCCGGCGCTCCAGCGCGATCTTGAACTTGGCGCCCAGCGCCTCGCCGACCGCCTGACCTTCCTGCATCATGCGCACCACCACCGCGCGGACGGCCGGGTCGGTGCCAATCTGCTCCAGCGTCGCGTGGGTCAGCGCGCTGATCGGGTTGAAGCAGAGATTGCCCCAGAGCTTCACCCAGATCTCGTCGCGGATGGAAGTGCGGACCGGGGCGCGCAGGCCGCCGGCGATCAGCGCCTTGGAGAGCGCCATCACCCGCTCGCTGCGTGAGCCATCCGGCTCGCCGAGGGGGTAGGAATTGCCTTCGATGTGCTGGCAGACGCCGGGTTCGACGATCTCGGCGGCGGGATAGACGACGCAGCCGATGGCGCGCTCCGGCCCCAGGTCGCACCATTGTTTGGCGCCGGGATCGACGCTTTCGAGCGTGCGGCCCTCATGCTCGCCGCCAAGGCCATGGAAATACCACCACGGCACGCCGTTCATGCAGGTGACAACCGCTGTCTCGGGTCCCAACAGTGGCTGCATTTGGTCGACAACGCCAGCAGACTGGTGCGCCTTCAGTGTGACGATGACATAGTCCTGCGGGCCCAAGCTTGCCGGATCATCGGTGGCGTTTGGGTGAACGGTAAATGTCTCTTCGGCGGAGCGGAATTCCAGCCCTTTTTCCCGCATGGCCTTCAGGTGCGGGCCGCGCGCGATAAGCGAGACTTCGTGTTCAGTCCGGGCCAGCATGGCGCCCAGATGCGCGCCGATGGCGCCGGCGCCGTAGATCGCGATTTTCATCGGCTACCGCTCCCCCCGCGTCAGGACCCCAGGCCCAGCTTCTCGGCCAGGCCGATGCGTTGCAGCTTGCCGGTCGCGCCTTTCGGGATTTCCTCCAGGATCAGCACCTTGCGCGGCACCTTGAAGTCGGCAAGGCGCTCGGCGGCGAAAGCGCGAATTTCGGCTTCGGTCGCGGTCATGCCTTCGCGAAGGACGGCGGCTGCGGCGACTTCCTCACCCAGCGACTTGTGCGGCATGGCGAAGGTGACGACCTGGGCGATGGCCGGATGGTCCATCAGGACGTTATCCACCTCGGGCGGGGAGATTTTCTCGCCGCCGCGGTTGATGATTTCCTTCAGGCGGCCGGTGATGGTCAGATATCCTTCATCATCCATCACGCCTTGGTCGCCGGTGCGGAACCAGCCGTCGGTGAAAGCGCCTTCGTTCGCGGTCGGGTTGTTCTCATAGCCCTTGGTCACGTTCGGCCCGCGGATCACCACTTCGCCGGTGTTGCCGTGTGCCAACAATGTGCCGGCCTCATCCATGATTGCGACCTCCGGTCCGGCGCCCACGCCGACGGACCCGGGCTTGCGCTTGCCGGGCGGCAGCAGGTTGGAGGCCATCTGGTGCGCGGCTTCGGTCATGCCGTAGCTTTCGATCACCGGCGCGCCAAAGACTTCCTCCAGCGCCAGCATGACTTGCGGCGGCAGCGATGACGACGACGAGCGGATTAGGCGCAGCTTCAGGCGCTCCACGGCCTCCTTGTTGCGGGGGGCGCGCGCCAGGATAGCCTGGTGCATGGTCGGCACGGCGGTGTACCAGGTGGGCCTGATCTCGTCCGTCCAGGTAAAGAAGCGCAGGGCGTTGAAGCCAGGGGTGCACCAGACGCTGGCCCCAGCCGCCAGTGACGACAGCGTCGCTGCGATCAGGCCGTGGATATGAAACAACGGCATGATGTTGAGGCAGCGGTCTGCCGCCGTCAGCGACAAAGTCGCGACGATATGGCTGGCGGATGCGCAGACATTGCCATGGGTCAGCGGCACGATCTTCGGGCGCGAGGTGGTGCCCGAGGTATGCAGCACCAGGGCGACATCTTCCTCGGCAGCGGCGCCGCTGGCGCTTGGCTGACCGGCGGCAGCACCTTCAGTAAACAGTTCGAACTGCCCCGCGGGCGCGCCGGAGGGAACGGATACCCGCAAAACGGGAATGCCCAATTTCTCGGCAGCAGCGACTGCGGCAGTGGTATCGTTATCCATCACCACCAAGGCCTTGGCGCTCAGGTCTTCCAGGTAGAAGGCGAATTCTTCCTCCCGATATGCCGGATTGAGCGGGGCGGTGGTCGCATTCGCGCCGATGGCCACAAAGGTCGCGGCCATTTCCGGCCCATTCGGCAGGACGATGGCAACGCGGTCGTTGCGTCCGATGCCGAAGTCATTCAGCGCCCGGCCGGTATCGTCCGCCAATTTGCCCAGGCCGGCATAGGTCAGGGCCTCACGCTCTGGTGCGCCAATAGCTGGGGCGTCGGGTTCGCCGGCGCGCAGCAGGTCTCGAATAGTGGTGGCGGCCATGGGGCAGGCTCCTTCGCCAGAATCGGTCAACCCCGCTATATAAAAGACGTCAGGGGCTTCTGCCTAGGCCGCTGCGCCGGTTTCGTTGCTTTCTTCCGGGCCTTCGTATTGGTCCGGCCAGAGTTCACGCACAACTTCCCGCCGAGTGGAAAACGCATAGCAGGAATTCAGCAGGCGTTTGTCGTCCATCGCTTCGCCTTCCCCCTCTCCATCCAGGCGACGCTTGTTCTCGATGTAGGGGTAGACTGTCTGATACGCTGTTGTCCCCAGCGGATAGAGCAGTTCCAGAATATGGGTGCAGCCCTGGTCGCGGCCATAGAGCGCTTTTACCTTCCGCATATAGCCGGCGCCGATGCGGATGCCGGCGAGCCGGCGGAAGTTGAGTGCGGCGAGCGGGCAGATGGAGTAAGGCGTTTTCTGGCTAAAGGCCTCGGCGGCGACGATGGTCAGGGTGTCATCCACCGTGATGCGCACCAGCATGTCGTGCACCGGATCGCCGGGCTCGACGACGCCGCGGTGGTGGTTGTCGAACGGGTAGGCCTTGGTGTCGGTAATCCGGCCTTCGATGTCAAAAAGGCCGTCTTCGCGAATATAGCCTTGGCATTCCACCTTACGGGTGTGCAGGGGGCGGCGGGCGGCGGCAGGCGCGCTCAAAGCGGTGGGAAGATCAGGCATAAGGGAAACTCGTTCATGGTGCGATGCAGCAATTGCAAGTGTTGTAGAAGCTGTCGCCGGATCGTTGCAAGGGCCATGGGAAATGCCCTGACGGAACTCAGGTGAAGATTCGACCCTGTGGCGCGAATCCAACGACCTGGCCAGTTGGCTTCCATGGCAGTCGTTTGCCGGGAATCGGCGCAAATGCCGCTAGTCCGAGCAGGGGCCTGCCCATATCCAATGCTTCTTTCTGGCGATGAAGGGATTATATGGGTAGTCTTGTAATTGACCCTGAATACGTTGCGTGAACTGGCGCGCACCGTTTTGGCAGCGTCCGGTGATACTTCATCGGCGGGAGGCGACAGTGTTAGAGCCAATCCAGAGGCTTAGGCCTAAACTTCTTTCAACGGACGATCCCGTTTTTTTGCTGCGTTGGCTGCGTCATCCAACCCGCGTGGGTGCAGTAACGCCAAGCGGCCGCGCGCTGTCGCAAGCCATGGTGCGGCCGGTTGATTGGGCAAAGCCCGGGCATGTCATTGAGCTGGGCGCGGGGATGGGTGCCTTTACCCGGGTACTGATGGAGCAGGCGCCCAACATTGAGCGTTTGCTGGTCGTGGAGCGCGACCCGGTGTTTTTCGCGCGGCTGCAGCGCCGGGTGCCGAGCGCGCCGCTGGCGATGGGCGATGCTGCTGATCTGCCCGAATTGCTGGCGCGGCATGGCATTAGCGAGGTTGGCTCGATCGTGTCCGGCCTGCCGATTTTGTCCATGCCGCGGGACATCCAGCGGCGGATCATCACCGGCGCGCTGAATGCCGGCCCGGACCCGGTCTTTATCCAGTTCACCTACGGCTTTCGCAGTCCGGTGCCGCTATCCAAGCTGGCGGAATGGGGCGTAAAGGCCGAGCGATGCGGCTTTGTTGCCATGAACGTCCCGCCAGCCTGGATCTGGTGCTACCGCAAAGCGTGACGCCTGTTGGCGCGTTTTTGCTGCCGCACCCGGTAAAACCGCCCGGCCGATCAAATGCTAACGGATCGGGCGATGTTCTAGTCAGCAGCGGCGCCGCGGAGTT
Organism: Alphaproteobacteria bacterium; assembly: GCA_029978325.1. Taxonomy (GTDB): domain Bacteria; phylum Pseudomonadota; class Alphaproteobacteria; order Bin95; family Bin95; genus JACKII01. The sequence goes on from JAPOJR010000047.1 coordinate 17,919, forward strand.
TTTGTTTCAACCGGGTCATGCCTTCAATCCAGCGGTCTGGATCAGCTGCTTTTTTTGCCCAATAGGCGCCGGCCGGCGGGTGGGTGAAAATCATAAAGCGGTCGTCGGCAATGCCTGCCATGATGACGGCGGCAGCTTCGTCTGCGCTCATGACGCCATCGCGGACGGTGCCGCTATCCGGCGTGTTCTCGGTCATCGGCGTGGCGACGCGCAGGGGACAGACGACAGCGACGCTGACGCCTTTCGGCCCCCATTCGACCGACAGCCACTCCGCCAGGCCGACGGCTGCGTGCTTCGTCGCCGTGTAAACCGCAGAGTTCACTTGCATCAGAATGCCGGCCGCAGAGGCCGTATTGACCAACTTGCCGCCGCCGCGCGCCGCCATCCGGGGAGCCGCCGCGCGCGCCGCATACATATGCGCCATGACGTGGACGTTCCATTGCTGGTGCCAGTGGGCGTTATCGTCGCGAACCGGCTTTGGGCTAATTCCCGCATTGGAGACGAACAGATCGACGGGGCCCAGCTCGGCTTCCGCCTTGTCGAGCAGTGCGACGATAGCAGCTTCGTCCGTCACGTCTGTTGGCACGGCAAGGCCCCCAATCTTTCCTGCCGACGCCGCCAGCATGTCTGCCTGGAGGTCGGCCATGGCGACTCCCTTCGCCCCCGCGGCGAGCAGTGCCTTGGACAGAGCGAAGCCGATACCGCCTGCCGCGCCGGTCACCACCGCGACCTTGCCTTTAACGTCCATGAATAAAATCCTTCCGTGCGTCTTTTCGCCAGTATTCGCCGCAGCTTGGACTGATTGTGGCGATCCAAGCAAGGGTGAAACGCTATCGCCTGTGGAACCGCATCCGCTCCGAGACGCAAGACCGGTGTGGACATCAGGGCGCATTAGCCCCATGTACCGTCATTTCCACCCGAACCGGAGTTTCCGTTCATGAAGCCGCGCAATCCCTCCGCGCGGCGCCTGGCAGATCGTCTCTTCCATCAGCGCCGCATTAGGCCCAAAAAGGGCAAAGGCAGCTTTAGCCGCCGTCCCAAGCACAAGGCTTTGGACGGCGGTTTGCTATAGCGGGATCGGAGCAAGCGCTTGATAGCGGGTCTGGAGTGGATCGAATTGGCCTATCTGGCCGCGGTGTTCGCCGTTGGGTCGTTCGTGCGCGGTTTCACCGGATTCGGCTCGTCGATGATTTATGTCGTCGGCCTGACCTTTGCCATCCCCGCGAGTGAAGCCGTGCCGCTGATCCTGATATTGGAGGTGCTGGCATCCGCAGCTCTATTGGTGGGCGTGTGGCGGCAGGTCGCCTGGCGCAGCGTCACGCTGTTGCTGCTGGTATGCGTCGCCGCAACCCCGCTCGGGCTGGCGCTGCTTGCCTGGTTGCCGCCGCCGCCGATGCAGGCCGTCATCGCCTGCGTGGTGCTGGGCGCCTGCCTGATGCTGCGGTCCGGCTGGCATCTGAAAGAACAGCCTGGTGTTCTCGGAACGGTCGGGGTCGGCACGTTATCCGGCATTTTGACGGGCTCGACATCCACCGGCGGGCCGCCCATCGTACTGTATTACTATTCCAGCCCATTGCCGGTAGCAGTGGCGCGGGCGTCGTTGATTGCTTTTCTGGGTTTGGCCGACCTCTTCGCCGGTGGAATGGCGGCTTACAAGGGCTTAGTCGTGACAGAGACGCTGCTACGGGTCGCCTTAGCTGCGCCCATCATGTTCCTGGGCGCTTGGGTTGGGTCGCTGATATTCCACCGCGCCGATCCCGACCGGTTCCGCCGGCGCGTCATTTTGGTCCTGGCGGCGCTATCGGTCGTCAGCCTCGGACGCGCGCTGGCGGCGATGCTCTAGGTTCAATCGACATTCATGATTCCCCTTGAGCAAATCAAGTGATTCATAAAGTTCCGGTTCTTCGAAACTGGAGCTTTGTGATGCAACGGCCGAAACGGTATGAACTGAACGAGGGGCAATGGCAGACGATTGAAGGTTTTCTCCCAGGCAAGCCCGGTGATCCCGGCCGGTCGGGCACTGATAATTTGAATTTTGTGAACGGTGTGTTGTGGGTTCTGCGGTCTGGGGCGCACTGGCACGATCTGCCGGAGCGCTATGGTAAGTGGAAGACCGTGCATAAGCGGTTCACGCGCTGGGCCAAGGCGGGCGTATGGGAGCGGGTGTTCGAGCACCTGATCGAACACCCGGACAATGACTACGTCTCGCTCGATTCCAGCCTGGTGGGGGCGCACCAACAGGCAGCAACCGGTGGCGGCAGCGGCCAAAAAGCGGGGGGGGGGCCAGGCTCTGGGGCGTTCCCGAGGCGGACTGACAACGAAAATCCACATGGCCGTCGATGGTGCAGGCCGTCCGCTCAAGCTGATCCTCACCCCGGGCCAGCGTGGTGATGCTCCGATCGCCGCCTGCTTGCTCAAGGGGCTCGCACCAAAGCGAGTGCTGGCTGATAAAGCCTACGATGCCGACCATCTCCGTGCGCTCATCGCAGAAATGGGTGCAGAAGCCGTCATTCCCTGCAATCCGACACGAAAACGCCAAATCCCTTATGATTTCGAAGCCTATGAGCAGCGCAATCTCATCGAGCGATGTTTCAACAAGCTCAAGCACTTCAGGCGAATATCGACACGATACGACAGGCACAAAGCATCCTTCCATGCCTTCGTCTGCATCGCCGCTGCTCTAATTTGGATGAGATGAATGTCGATTCAGCCTAGAGCGTTTTCGGCTCAAGTAGCCCCAATCTCATAGCCCTTCTGCCTGAGGCGCGAGCGG
>JAPOJR010000048.1 GCA_029978325.1 Alphaproteobacteria bacterium
CCGATATCGCCAGAGTGAGATGACGGCAGGGCTTTATGTTTTCTGTCTTATCTTCGACATGATCTAGGAATTCGTACAGGTGATCGTAAAAATTCGGTGTATTGGCGACCTCATACCGTTGGAACAGCATTGGCGTATCTTCGCCATTTTCGAATGAATCTAGGTCAAAAGCCGCCCATTGACTTTTGGTTCCACCCAAATCGCAGGCTATCAGCATAGTACCCTCTGTCGCGTACAAACCTGTTTTGTTGCTGGATTGACACACGACCGGTGGCGGCCGTGCAAGCCGCCAGCATCCTTCAATCGATCCAGGCGTTCTATCGGTGCAGACACCCGGCCGCACATCGGTCGGCGCGGTCGCGGTTGGGCTCGGTTCCCGAACATTAGACCTTGCGCTTCCGCGGCGGCTTGGCGCACCATGCCCAGACCGGCGCAGTCCAGCGCCTTGATTGGTCCGTTTGGAATTGCGCCGGCACCGTAAAACACCGGGAGCCATTGCTTATGCCAAACGATACTGCGTCAGGAACCCCGTCCGGCATTAGAGGCGCGCGCTGCGCTGCGTTTGTTGGGCCTTATCTTTCCGGCAAGACCTCGCTCCTCGAAAGCCTGTTGCATGCGACCGGCGCGATTTCGCGCAAGGGCAGCGTGAAAGACGGCAATACGGTGGGTGACAGCAGCGCCGAGGCGCGCGCCCGATCTATGAGCACGGAAGTGAATGTCGCCGAGACGGAATTCCTTGGCGACCGCTGGACATTCCTGGATTGCCCCGGCTCCATCGAACTGGCGCAGGAAGCCAAAGCCGCCTGCATGGCTGCCGATATCGCTGTCGTCGTCTGCGAGCCGTTACCGGAACGGGCGCTGACCATTGCGCCGCTGCTGCATTTCCTCGACGAGCAGGCGATCCCGCACATGTTGTTCATCAACAAGATGGACACGTCGCAAATGCGGGTCCGCGATGTGCTGGAGGCCTATCAGGCCGTGTCGGCGCGCCCGCTGGTGCTGCGGCAGGTGCCGATCCGTGAGGGCGAGCAGGTGACCGGTTATGTCGATCTGATATCCGAGCGGGCCTACCGATACCAGGAAGGGCAGGCGAGCGAGATGATTTCCATCCCGGAGGAATTTATCGACCGCAAGGAGGAGTCGCGCCAGGAAATGCTGGAGGCACTGGCGGATTTCGACGACGCCCTGCTGGAGCAGTTGCTCGAAGACACCGTGCCGCCAAAGGAAGAAATCTACGCGCATCTGCAAACCGATGTCGGCCAGGACCTGGTCGTGCCCGTGTTGATCGGAGCCGGCGAGAAGGACCACGGCGTGCGGCGGCTGTTGAAGGCGCTGCGTCACGACACGCCCGGACCGGCGCTTGCGGCGGAACGGCTTGGCTGCGCCGCCGACGGTCCCACCGCGGTCCAGGTGTTCAAGACCTATCATGCCGGCCATGCAGGCAAGCTGGCGGTGTCCCGTGTGCTGGCGGGATCGTTGAAGGAAGGCGATACGCTCGGCGGTGAAAAGCTGGGGACGCTATTGACCCTCCAGGGCGAAAAAACCAGCAAATGCGCCGCCGCCGACACCGGACAGGTATTTGCCATCGGGCGGCTGGAAACCTTGGCGGCAGGTGAAACTTTGCTGGCGGACGGTGGGCGCCGCGCGGTGCCGACCTGGCCCGTGCCGCCATCATCGACCTTTGCCGTCTCGCTGCATGCCGAAAACCGCCAGGACGAAGTGAAGTTGTCCGGGGCGCTGCAGAAACTGCGGGACGATGACCCATCGCTCACCATCGACCAGGATCCCGAGCTGAACCAGCTGATCTTGCGCGGTCAGGGCGAGCAGCACACGGCGATTGCGCTGGACCGGCTGAAAAACCGCTTTGGCGTCGCTGTCACGACCAATCCGGTCGCGACGCCCTACCGCGAGACCATCCAGGCCGGCACTAGCCATCATGCCCGGTTCCGGCGCCAGTCGGGCGGACATGGCCAGTTCGGCGATGTCCATATTACGGTGGAGCCCCTGGCGCGCGGCGAAGGCGAGGTGTTTGCCGAAACGGTCGTGGGCGGTTCTGTGCCCAAACAATACATCCCGGCAGTTGAATCCGGAATGCGAGAGGCGATTGTGCGCGGTCCCCTGGGCTTTCCGGTCGTCGACCTGAAAGTCACGCTGACCGATGGCAAACATCATGCGGTCGACAGTTCCGAACAGGCGTTCAAGACCGCCGGCCGCATGGCGGTGCAGGAGGCTTTGCCGGAATGCAAGCCGGTGCTGCTGGAGCCGATTTGCCATGTCACCGTGTTTACGCCGGATAGCGCCACTGCGGCGGTTCAACGCCTGCTTTCGGGGAGACGCGGCCAGATTTTGGGGTATGATGCCCGCGACGGCTGGTCCGGCTGGGATCGGGTCGAAGCGTATATGCCTCAAGCGGAAATCCGCGACATGATCGTTGAACTGCGGTCGCTCACCATGGGGGTCGGCAGTTTCGAATGGCGCTTCGACCACCTGCAGGAACTCTCCGGCCGGCAAGCTGACGACATCGTCAAACAACGCGCAGAAAGCGCTTAACGGAGAACGTCCTCGATGACACCTGACCAGATTCGCCAAGCCGCCCAATTCCTGATGGACGCCAACGCCGCCCGGCGCCGCGAGCCCGACCTGCCGGATGCGCTCAAGCCAAAGACCGAGGCGGAAGGCGCGGCGATCTGGTCGCATATCTTGAGTTGCAACACCAAGCCGATTGTCGGCTGGAAGATCGGCGCGACCACGGCGGCTGCGCAGAAGGCGATGGGGCTGTCCGGTCCGTTCGTCGGGTTTCTGACCGCCGATATGATCGACCAGAACGGCGTCACCTACCGATATGCCGACATGCTGGGGCCAATCGTCGAAAGCGAATACGCCTTCCGCATGGCTGCCGACCTGCCGCCACGCAAAGAGCCCTATACCCGGGCGGAGGTTGAGGCGGCGGTCGGATCGCTGATCATCGGGTTCGAGATTCCGGAGCGCCGCCTGGGCGATAAGCACTCGTTGGGCGCGTTGGGGTCGTTGTCTGACCACGGCGGCACCGGTCGCTATGTCATCGGGCATGAATTCACCGATTGGCAGACCCGCGACTGCGCCGATACCGAAGTCTCGCTCACCTTCTCCGGCGAGGAGAAAGGCCGGGGCAAGGGCTCGGCGATGATGGGGCATCCGCTGGAGGCGTTGACCTGGTTCGCCAACTATTTGTCTGCTCGCGGCATCACCTTGGAAAAGGGCCAGTTCGTTACAACCGGGTCCGCCACCGGCGTCATTCAGTGCCCGGCGCCGTGCGTCGCGGAAGCCGACTTCGGCCCTCTGGGTAAGGTTAAGGCTACGTTTGCATAGCCGTTTGAATATCGGGGCCGGCCCGTTTGACCAGCTGGCCCCATTTCGCAGCGCATAGGAGATCGATCTTGTGGATTCAGCGAAAATCGCGTTGGTGCAGGACAGTTTCAAAAAGGTAGTGCCAATTGCTGGAGTAGCAGCCGACATCTTCTATGACCGCGTATTCGAACTGGCGCCGTCGGTGCGGCCAATGTTTCCGGACGACCTGCGCGACCAGAAAAAGAAACTGATGCAAATGTTGGGAACGGCGGTAACGAACCTGCATCAGGTCGATCGGATCGCCGCCGCGATCCAGGAAATGGGCCGCCGCCATGTCGGGTACGGCGTTGAACCAGCGCACTACGATATCGTCGGCCAGGCGCTGCTCGATACCCTGGCCAAGGGTCTGGGCGATGACTTTACGCCGGAAGTGCGTCAAGCCTGGGCCGAAACCTACGCCCTGATTGCATCGACGATGAAGGATGCGGCCGCGGCCGTGTGACCGGCGCCTGCGTCGTAACCGACACCATGGTTCGGAATCGTCACCTAACGGCACTTTGATGCTATGATAGCGTCAGTTTAAGCAAAGGCCCACAATTCCGATGCCCGAAAATCGTCAACGAACCATTCTGCTGACCGGCGCCAGCCGCGGCATCGGTCATGCCACCGTCAAACGCTTCAGTGCGGCCGGCTGGCGCGTGCTGACCGTCTCCCGCATGGGATTTAGCGAGGATTGCCCTTGGGATGGAGGTGCGGAAAACCACATCCAGCTCGATCTCTCCGATTTGGATAACCTGCCGAATGCCATTGACGATATTCGCTCGCGCTTGGGCGACGGAATGCTCGATGCCATGGTCAATAACGCCGCCATCTCGCCCAAAGCCGAGGGCGGCAAACGGCTAGGTATCCTCAGCAGCGACCGGATGGTCTGGGAGCAGGTGTTCAACGTCAACTTCTTCTCCACTGCGCTCCTGGTCCGCGGCCTGATCGGGGAACTTGGGAAGGCAAAGGGCGCCGTCATCAACGTCACCTCAATTGCCGGCATGCGGGTGCACCCGTTTGCTGGCTCCGCATACGCGACTTCCAAAGCAGCGCTGGCGGCGTTGACGCGGGAGATGGCCTGGGAATTCGGCCCGCTGGGCGTGCGTGTGAACGCGATTGCGCCGGGCGAGATCGACACATCTATTTTGTCGCCCGGTACCGAACAAATCGTCGAAAACGAAATTCCGCTAAAGCGGCTAGGCAAGCCGGAGGAAGTGGCGGCCACCATCTATTTCCTCTGCACCGCGCCCGCGTCCTATGTGAACGGCGCAGAGGTGCACATCAACGGCGGCCAGCACGTTTAGCCGATGGTTCAGGCCGGCTTCTTGCCGTAGTCGGTATCGCTGACGTGCTCGAACCAGGCGGTGCCGCTGCCGTCTTCGCCGGTTTCTGACATGGCCAGATGCGTGAACAGCCGGTCCGGTGCTGCGCCGTGCCAATGCCGGGTGTTCGGCGGGATAATGGCTGTATCGCCCGGCCGCAATTCCTGCACCGGCTCGCCCTCGATCTGCACCCGGCCGATACCGGAGACCGCCAGTAGAGTTTGCCCGACCGGATGCTGATGCCAAGCAGTGCGAGCGCCGGGCGTGAAGTGCACATTCGTCGCCCGCATCCGGGATGGCGCCTCGCCGACCAGCACCGGGTCTTGCATGACGGTGCCGGTGAAGTTTTCAGCCGGCGCGACTTTGGTGGGGCGATCGCTGGCGCGGTGCAGTTTGAGTTTCATAGGTAGTGCCCTTTCGGCGGGGATGATGATCGGACGAAACTCTATCCCCGATGCCGCGCTCCTGTCGAGCCGGCTTCAACCGAACGTCAGCCAGACCCAGCCGCTGGCCACCACCAGGCTCATCCACAGGCCCGCCAGCAACAGGCCGCGGCGCAGCGCCTCCCGTTCGTCCGCCAACGTGCGATTGGGCAGACCGGCCAGCAGGATGGAGATGATCGGCAGCGACGCCATTGCGGTATGTCCGGCGGCGCTGTGCTGCAAGGCTGCGAACAGGTTCAGATGTCCGAAGCTTTGGCCCGTCGCGGCGGCGCTGGGCATGAACAAAGCCGCCGCCGGCACCGCGCTGCCCGTCACATACGCGCCGACGCCGGCCAGGCCGCTGACAATGGCGACGGCCGCATATTCGCCAGCCTGAGTCAGCAACCCCGCGAGCGCGCCGATCCCACCGGTTTCGACCAGTAACCGCGCCATCGACAGGAACACGGCGATGGTCAGCAGCGAGCGCCAGGCTCTTGTGGCCACGTGTGAGGCCAGTGGTTCGCTGCCGCGATGCACCGCTCGGCGCCAGGCGAGCGCACCGAACGCAGCGACCAACAGCAATGCGATCCCGGGAGAGGTCATCAGTGCATAGCCGACGCGGCTGGTGCCGACGACCGGCGCGAAGCCGGCTTGGGCCAGAACCGGCACCAGCAATTTCTGCGCTACGACGCCGGCGACCAGCAGCCCCAGCAAGGCCAGCGGCGGCGCCGTGATTGCACGCAAGGCGCGCTGCCGGTCTGGGGCAGTTGCAACGGCAAGCGCCAGCACGGCCAACCCACCGCCGACGCCGGCCACCTCGACCCCGATAGCGAGGTTGGTCAGCACGATGCCGCCGACCAATGCAGCGCCGGCGGCGAGGGCGAACAGGATGGAGCCGGGCGTGACGCCCGAAACGAATACCAAGCATACCAGGGGAATGACCGCCGCAACCGGGCCGCTGGTCCAGACGAACGCGCCGGCGAGGTCCGGCACCGGCATTCCCGCCAGCTTTGCGCCCAGCAGGGCCGATACCGCCAACGCGCCCCACGGCATCAGGCTCATGCCGATGAGGCCCAGGGCGATGGTCTGCCGGCGCTCGAACATGGCCAGCATCAATGGGACCGTGACCAGCAGCGACACGCCAAAGCCCGTGAGCGACTCCAGCATGACGCCGACGCCGGCCACCAGCACAACCGCGGCCTTCGGCGGGTCCAACTGTAGGGCAGCGATGACCCGGCTGATGGCGTCCAGCGAACCAACGCGGCGGCACACCTCGACATACAGCAGCCCGGCGACAATCACCGAGCCGACCAGGCTGGTCAGCAACAGGCCGTCTTCGACCGCATGCGGCAACGCCATTGCGTCCACCGGTGCAAACACGCCGCTGAGCCACAGCGCCGCCGTCACGGCAAAAGCCGCGCTGGCGGCGACAAGGCCGCTGCGATGCAGTCCCAGCACCGCGACGATGACCACCGCGCAGGGCAACAGGGCGAGCAAGGCGGACACGCTGACGGCCCCTTCGAACAAGGATTGGCGCGACGCGCGCCGCCGGCGCTAGGCTTTAACCTTGAGGCTGATGATCGTATCCGGCTTGTCGACCGAGCCGTTCATCGCCGACGAGCCCTTTTTGATGGAGTCGACATGTTCCATGCCCGCGGTGACCTGGCCCCATACCGTGTATTGGCCGTCCAGATGGGGCGAGCGGTCGAACATGATGAAGAACTGGCTATCGGCGCTGTTCGGGCTCTGCGCACGCGCCATGCCCAGCGTGCCGCGCTCGAACTTGGCATTGGTAAATTCGGCCGCCAGGTTCTTGCCAGATCCGCCGGTACCAGTACCCTGCGGGCAACCGGTCTGAGCCATGAAGCCGTCGATGACGCGATGGAACTTCAGGCCATCATAGAAGCCGCTCTCGACCAGTTCCTTGATCCGGGCGCAATGATTCGGCGCCAGGTCAGGGCGCATCTGGATGGTGACGGAGCCATCTTTCAGCTCCAGGATCAGGGTATCGCTCATTTGGGTGTCTCCAATTTGTCAGGTGCCGGGAACCTAGCCTCGCCTGGGCCGGATCACAACGGTATCAAAGCCGCGGCACGACCTCAGCGGCGAAGCGCTCCATCTGCTCCATCTGCGCTTTGGCGCTGTCGCCGCGGTAGCGGACCACGATCTTTGGGAATCCTGCGTCGATGATCGCCTTCAGGTCGTCGGCAATCTGTTGTTGCGAGCCGCTGCCGATTTCCCGTCCGCCATAGACGCCCTGTTTCGGCTCGCCCGGATTGATGAAGATTTTGTAGACCAGATCCAGATCCTCGAACCGGCGGCCTTCTTCACCGGCGATGCGTTTCAATGCCGCCAGCCGCTCGGTCATCTGCTCCGGCCCCAGCGCCGTCGCCAGCCAGCCGTCATTGCGGCAGACACGGCGCAGCGCCGGGTTGGAGACGCCGCCGATCAGCACTGGCGGGTGGGGTTTCTGGAAGGAGCCCGGCACGGAATGCACGGGCGCAAAGCTGTAAGTCTCGCCCTGATAGCCAACTTCGCCGCCGGCAGACAGCGCCTTGAAGATTTCCAGGTATTCGTCGGTCGCCTTGCCGCGCAGCTTGAAGTCGGCGGTGTCCAGCACCTCGAACTCCTCCTCCAGCCAGCCAACGCCCGCGCCCAGGATGACCCGTCCGCCGGAGAACTGGTCGATGGTGATCAGCATCCGCGCCAGCAAAACCGGGTTGCGGTAGGGAATGATCAGCACCGCCGTGCCGATCTTCACCCGCTTTGTCGCGCCGGCCAGCACGCCCATGGCGGCAATCGGCTCCAGCAACGGATCGGAGGTCGGGGCGGGAAATTTGCCGGTGGCGCTGAAGGGATAGCGCGACTTAATTTGCGCTGGGAACACTACATGATCGGCCAGCCAGATCGATTCGAAGCCGGCGCTCTCTGCGAACTGAGCCAGCGTGGTGATGGTCTCGGGATTGGCCAATGGGCCATAGATGCCGACGTCGAGGCCGAATTGGTTCATGGTGGCCATGGGGTGTCCTTAGATTTTAAGGCTGGTACGGGCAGCGGCCGCCGGATGATTATCCGCCAGCCGCGCCCGGCCGAACAGTTTAGTGCGTAAGGGGCCCGGAGTGTACGCCGTTTTGTACCGTCCGCGCGTCTGCAACTCCGGGACAACGTGGTTGACGAAGTCCTCGAACGTTTCCGGCATCACAGCGTAGGCGAGATTGAAGCCGTCCACGCCGGTCCGGTCGACCCAGGAGATGATTTCCTCCGCCACGTCTGCGCCGGTGCCAGTAAAGATCGGCGTGCGGCCGCCGATGCCAGCGAATTCCGCCATCTGGCGAATGGTCGAATACGGGTTGCCGCTGGCCCGCGCCAGTGTTTCCAGTGCTGTCTGGGTCGCGTCCGTTTCGAGGTTTCCCAGCGCAGAAACCGGGGTATCCAGGTCATAGTCGGCGAGGTTGACCCCCATCGCGCCAGATAACTGGGCCAGAGCGCCTTCGGTCCGTACGTAACATCGGTAGTCGGCCAATTTTGCCTCGGCTTCCGCTTTTGTTGCGCCGACAACGGGCGTGCAGATGGCGAAGATTTTCAGGTCGTCCGGCCGGCGTCCTGCCGCGACCGCGCGGGTTCGCATATCGGCTACATAGCCCTTGATCCACTCGGGAGAGGTGGCGGCGATGAACAAGCATTCGGCATTGCGGGCCGCAAACTCCCGCCCCTTCGGTGAGGCGCCGGCCTGATACAATAGCGGCGTCCGCTGGGGCGAGGGCTCACACAGGTGCATGGCGTCCAATTGATAGAACGGGCCGTCGTGGTGAACCCGATGCACCTTGGCTGGGTCGGCGAAAATCCCGGCACTACGGTCTTCGACAACCGCACCATCCTCCCAACTGCCCTCCCACAGCTTGTAGACTACCTGCATGTAGTCTTCCGCCATCTCATAGCGGCGGTCGTGGCTTTCCTGTCCCTGCTGTCCCATGCCCTGGGCGGCGCTGTTCAGGTAGCCCGTGACGATGTTCCAGCCGATCCGCCCGTTGGTCAGGTGGTCGAGCGTGGTCATGCGGCGGGCGAAGGTGTAGGGTGGTTCGTAGCTCAGCGTGCAGGTGACGCCAAAGCCCAGATGCTCCGTCACCATCGCCATGGCCGGCACCAGCATCAGCGGGTCGTTCACGGGCACCTGGGTCGCATTGCGCAGCGCCGCGTCGGGGGAGTTGCCGTAGACGTCATAGACGCCCAGCACATCGGCCAAAAACAGCCCGTCGAACAGCCCGCGCTCCAGCGTCTTTGCCAGGTCGCACCAGTAGCTGAGCGTGTTGTAGTGCCGGGCCGTGTCGCGTGGATGGGTCCAGAGACCGTGCGACTGGTGGCCGATGCAGTTCATGTGAAAGGCGTTGAGCAGGATTTCGCGGGACATACGAACCTTCTTGCGTCGTCGAAGCAATGGGCTGACGGAACTGACAGTAGAGGCCCGACAACCGCTGCCGTGAACCCCTAATCCCGTATGGCTTGGGGCAGGGCCTGGATTACCATCCCTGCAGGACAGCGCCCAGCGCCCGGGCGATAGCTGCCTGGCTCGGCTCCACCACCGGAAGTCCGGTCGCGTCCTCCAGAGGCGCACGCTGGTCAGCCATGCCGGCGCATCCCAAAATCAGCACGTCCGCCCCGTCCTCGTCCCGCAGCCGCTTGCCGGCCTCGATCATCGCTGCCCTAGTCCGCGCGCCGTCCGCCAGTTCCGGTACGCCCAGGCCAATGGACCGGCTGGCGGCATAGCGCTCGCCCAGTCCGTAGGCCCGCACAGAGCGCCTTTGGCGGGCAACACTGGACGGGAGAATGGCTACGACTCCGAAGCGTTCGCCGAGGCTCAACGCCGCCGCCATCCCTGCCTCGGCAATACCAATCACCGGTCGCCCGGTCCGCTCTCGTAACGAGAGGACCCCGGGGTCGGAGAAGCAGGCGATCACATAGGCGTCTGCCCGCTCGCGCTGACAGATCGCATGCAGGTGCGGGATGACCCCGTCGCTGTCCGCCTGGCTCTGTATCCCCGGCGGCCCCTCGCTATTGGTTATGCAATCGACGCGCGGCCCGGCCGTCAGCCGGAATGGAGCTGCCGCCCGGTCGATGGCAGCGGTGCAGGTCGCGGTCGCGTTCGGATTGACTACCAAAATACGGGTCATAGGGGCGCGCCTTTGTCTGAAGTCTCAGTCCGATGCGAGTTTGGCACAGGCCGACCGGTCCCTGCCAGCAGGTTTCGGTTCACGCTGCTGCGGGAATCCGGCATAGTGGTCTCCTGGTCCCGCCGATAAGAAATGCCGTGCTATGCCGCCATCCTCTAAGTCTGCGAAGACCAAGAAAAAGTCCGAAAAACCCCGTCTTGTCGTCCGCAACGCCCAAATGGGCGACGTGGATGGCATTGTCGCGCTCTCCCGCAAGATTTACCAGGGCGATCTGGCGACCACCCCTGAGTGCGTCCGCGGTAACATCAACACCTTTCCCGAAGGCCAGTTCGTCGTCGAACTGGGCGACCAGATCGTCGGTCACGCGGCGACCTTTATCATTGCAGGCGAAATAGCGCTGGCGCCGCACACCTGGGCGGAAATCAGCGGCAATGGCTATGCCTCCCGCCATGATGCCAATGGCGACTACCTGTATGGCATGGAGGTGGCCGTGGATCCCGATATCCGCCGCACCCGCATCGGCCAGCGCCTCTACAATGCCCGCCGAGAGCTTTGCGAATACCTGGAACTGAAGGGCGTTATCTTCGGCGGTCGTTTGCCAGGCTATGGCCGCGCACAGGCCAAAGTTGGGTCGGTCGAGGCCTATCTGGAACAGGTTCAGGAAAAGAAAATCCGCGACCAGGTGCTGAACTTCCAGCTTTCGAACGATTTCGAGCTGCTGGGCGTATTGCAGGGCTATCTGCCGGACGACCGCGAATCCGGCGGCTATGCCAGCCACATGATCTGGCGCAATCCATTGGTGACGGAGGCGGAAAAAGCCAGCTCCGCCCAGCCGATGGGCCGTTTGCCGGAAAGCGTGCGGGTCGCAACCGTGCAGTTTCAGATGCGCCAGATCGCCGACGTTCAGGCCTTTGAGGACCAGGTCGAATACTTTGTTGACGTTGCCAGCGATTACCGCAGCGATTTCGTCGTTTTTCCGGAACTGTTCACGCTGCAACTGCTCGCTGCCGAGACCAAGCCGCTGGGCCCGCTGGAGGGGGTGACCAAGGTGGCGCAATACACCGAGCGCTACCGCGAGTTCATGAGCGGTCTGGCGGTGCGCTACAACGTGAATATCATCGGCGGCTCGCACCCGACGCTGCAAGCCGACGACAGCATCCGCAATACCGGCTATGCCTTCCTCCGCGACGGCGGTGTTTTCATACAGGACAAATTGCACCCGACACCGGCAGAGCGATACTGGTGGAACATCAAAGGCGGCGAGCGGCTGGAGGCGATCAACACCGACTGCGGGCCGATCGGGATCGTCGTTTGTTATGACTGCGAGTTTCCGGAAGTCTCGCGCAATCTGGTCGACCAGGGCGCGCTGATCCTGTTCGTGCCGTTCTCGTCTGATGAGCGCCGCGGCTATCTGCGGGTTCGCTACTGCTGCCAGGCCCGCGCTGTCGAAAACCAATGCTATGTCGTGATGTCCGGCGTTGTCGGCAACCTGCCGCACGTAGAAAACATGGACATTCACTACGCCGAAAGCTGTGTCCTGACGCCTTGCGACTTTCCGTTTGCCCGCGACGGGGTGGCGGCGGATTCCGGCGCAAACACCGAAATGATCGCGTTTGCCGACCTGCGCTTCGCCGACCTGTTCGTCAGCCGCAATGAGGGCACGGTGCAGCAATTGAAGGACCGCCGCTTCGATCTCTACCGCAACGTGTGGCAGGGCAATCGTCGGCGAAGAGGCGCCGGCGTCTAGCCATTGTCGGCGCGGCGCTTGGGCTCTAGGCTTGGTTCTTCTAGACTGCGCCAGCGATTGACTGAGGAGACGCCCAAATGACCCAACCTCCCAAATACACCGGCGACGCTGCCTGGTACGGTGCCGATCTGGCCAAGAGCGACGACTGGCTGCTGGCGCTGACGCCAGCTCATATTGCAGAACTGGAGGCCGCGGCGGAGGCGACGTTGGACCGTGACGTTGCGACCCTCACCGCTGCCGACCTGCCGCTGCCGACGTTGGACGCCGAACTGCGGAAGGTGCGCAATGATGTTGTTGACGGGCGCGGCTTTGCGCTGGTCCGCGGCATGCCGGTGGACCGCTGGTCGAAGGAGGTCTCGGCGCGAGCCTATTGGGCTATCGGCGCGCGTGTCGGCCGGGCCGTGGTGCAGAACCCGGTCGGGCATGTGCTGGGGCATGTGAAGGATATCGGCGGAGACGCCGACAACCCGACGCAGCGTGGCTACCAGTCGGCTGCCAACCTGCCTTTCCATACCGATATCGGTGCGGAGGTGGTCTGCCTGTTCTGCCTGCGTCCGGCAAAGTCGGGCGGTCGCTCCAGCATTGTCAGTGCCGCCACCATCTGGAACGAGATCAAGGACCGCCGTCCCGATCTGGCGGAAGTGCTGGCCCGACCCTTCTTCCGCGACCGCCGCGGCGAGGAGGTTGAGGGCCAGGACCCCTGGTACGAAATGCCGGTGTTCATGCCGGCCGGCGAGCGTATGGCCGTCGCCTATGTCCGCCGCTTCATCTTCAGTTGCCAGCGCTTCGAGCAGGTGCCGCGCCTGACCGACCAGCAGATCGAGGCGATGGACCTGATCGACAGCCTGGCCTACGACCCGCGCCTGAAGCTGGACATGGATTTCCGTCCGGGCGACATCCAGCTGGTCAACAACCTGATCACGCTACACACCCGCACCGAATACGAGGACTGGCCGGAGCCGGAGAAGAAGCGGCATCTCTACCGCCTCTGGCTGACCATTCCGGACGGCTGGCCGCTGCCGGAGCCTCTGTACGCCCGCTATGGCGCCGATCCGGAGACGGGCAGGCCGCTGGGTATCAACCTGCCGCCAGGAGCACAGCCGAACGCGCCGCTGGATGTAGAGGCTATCGCTGCGGAGTAAATGCGCCCTCGCCGTCATTGCGATAAGCCGAAGGCGACGAAGCAACCCAGGGAAAACAGCCTTAGGCCCCTGGGTTGCTTCGCTCCGCTCGCAATGACGGATTTGCTTAAATCCGGTTCGAGAAAGCGGTTTCCGGGCTGGTGATGAATTCAAGCAGGCAGGTGTGGCCTTCCTCGGTTGCGCGTTTGGCGCGGAGGATGGCGTTGCCGATGTCCGCCGGGTCTTCCACCCGCTCGCTCCAGCCGCCCAGATCCTTCGCCAGCGCCGCATAGTTGCCGCCCAGGTCGCGCGCCTTGTGCTTCTCATGGCTGAGTTGCATGTGCGGGATTTCGATGGCCATGGTCGAGTTGTTCAACACAATCGTGCAGTGGGGAATGTTGCTGCGCACGGCCGTCTCGAAATCCAGGCCGGTCATGCCGAAGGCGGCGTCGCCCATGAAGTTGACGCAGAATTTGTCTGGCGCGGCCACCTTGGCGCCAATGGCGAGGCCAAGGCCGGTGCCCAACTGGTGCGACTTGCCCCAGCCGAGGTAGGAGCGCGGCACCGTCGCCCGATAGAACGGCAGGATCTGGTCGCGCGGGCTGCCGCTGTCGTGGGTGACGATGGCGTCGGCGGGATTAATGACGCGCATGAACTCGTTGATGACGCGGTAAGGCGTCATCGGCACCTCGGCGCTGTTGAGCTTGGCATGCCATTCCGCCAGCCAGGGATCGCGCAGGCTGGCGATTTTGCGCGTCATGCTGTCGTCGCGCTGTGTGCCTTTGAGGCGGTCGCGCACGCAGTCTATCAGCACGCGCAGCACCAGCTTGGCGTCGCCCAGAATGCCGATTTCCGTCGTGTAGTTCTTGTTCAGGTCGCGGGCGTCGTTGGTGGCGTGGATCACCTTGGCAGACCTGGGCAGGGCCGGGCTGGTGATGCGGTGCGGCGTCAGGCTGGCGCCGACGCCCAGGATCACGTCCGCCTCCGCCAGCAGCGCCTTGCCGTGGGCCGAGTAGACGATGCCGCCGGTGCCCAGCGCCAGTGCGTGGTCTTCCGGGAAGGCGCTCTTGCCATCGTTCGTGGTCATGACGGCGGCCTGCAGCACCTCCGCCAGTTCCCGCAGTTCGGCGGAGGCCTCTGCATAGAGTACGCCCTGGCCTGCCAGCAGCAGGGGCGTGCGGGCGGCGACCAGCATCTCTGCCGCGCGGTCGATATCGTCCGGGTCGCCGGCGGAGCGGGTGCGGCGCACGACCTGGTAGTCGGGTTCCTTGTCCAGTTCCGTTTTGACGACGTCGACCGGCGTTTCCACCATCACCGGCCCCTGACGGCCGTTCTTGAGCGCGTTAAAGGCGCGGCGCATGACGTTGCCGACCTCGCCCGGCAGGGTGATCTCCTCCACCTGCTTGGTGACGGACTCGTAGGTGCGGGTGGACTTGAACATCGGGTAGACCTGCGACATCGCCCGCCCGTGCCCCAGCGGCAGCAGCAGCAGAGGGACGGAGTCGGAATAGGCCGACGCAATGCCGGGGAAGGCGTTCTCCGCGCCAGGGCCGTACTGCATGGCGAATACGGCGGGCGGCTTGCCGTTGGCGACGCGGGCATAGCCACTGGCCATGTCTACGCCAACCCGCTCCTGCCGGCAGATGATCGGGCGCAGGCCCGCGGCGACGGCGGCCTCGATGATCGGCGTCGTGGGAAAGCAGAACATGGTGTCCATGCCTTCTTTCCGCAGGATCTGGGCCATTGCGTCCATGACGAGCATTCGAAATCCTCCTACTGATAAAGAGACGCGGCGAGCCTGGTTAGAATAGGCCGCCGTCCAGGACAATCGATGGACGGATCATCACCAGCAAGGTGCGATCCTCGGGCTTTAAAAATGCTCCGCCGACAATCGGGCCGGTGAACGGCACATCGGCAATTTTGGCCGGCGGCTTGTTGGCCAGTACAAAGGCATTGCTTTGGTTGAGGACGGCTACCGCGTCGGGCAGTGGCATTGGCGTGTTGAGACGGATGACGAGTTGGGTGCCGCTCGCCACAACATCGCCGACCCGCCGATCCTCGGCAAAATCACGGCGCTCGTAGGGTGGCTCCAGGAAGAACCGCAGGATGGGAATCCCACCTGTCGGCAGCTTGTCTTGGGTTTTTACGGTCAAGCCGTGCTTGGTCTCCATCCGGTAGGCGTGACCGTCGACCAGCAATACGATGCTGCGGACCGCCATATCGATGAACCCGCCGCGCAATGGGATGTAATCCAGGCCAATCGGCGATTCCCGGCCCCTGTCGTCACCTGGCCCTGTGGACCCATCTCTGGCGACGGCGACGCTGGCCACCATCGCCAGCCCAATCGCAGTCGCGAGCAGCCGGCGCCATCCTCGGAAACTTTTCAGCATGAACCATCGATCTCCCGGCCGGCCCGCCATGCGCGACCCTCGAGTCGACGCTAGTGCCAAATCCGCGGCCGTACAAGGAAGCTCGCCCGTGCCGATGAACGCATGCTAGCCTGGCGCCCGCCGATTCCCGTTTGGAGCTGCGTCTGGCCATGCCCACATCCCCCCTCATCGAGCGTATCGAACTCACCCTGTTCGAGATCGAGCAGCCGAATATCTCGGCTGACCCCTCTGGCTTCGGCATTTCCTACACGCCTGGCCAGAGCACGCCGCAGATACGGCTGGCGGTGCGCATTTTTGGCGACAGCGGCGTGGTCGGCGAGTACGTGCCGGGCAGGGGGCGGGCCAAGGTGATCGCCAGCGCCTCCGCCGCGCTGGGCGCTCGCCTGATCGGCCAACCGGCTCTGCAGCGCGAAAAGCACTACACCACCATGCGCCGCCTGACCAAGCACGTGGGCGAGGTCGGCATCGGCGCCATCGACATCGCGCTCTGGGACCTGGCGGGCAAGCACCATGGCGCGCCGGTCTATGAATTGCTGGGCGGCCACCGCACCCGCCTGCCGGCCTATGCCAGCACGCTGCATGGCGACCGGCAGCCGGACGGACTGTCCTCGCCGGAAGCCTACGCCGACTTTGCCGAGCAATGCCTGGAACTGGGCTATCCGGCCTTCAAGATGCATGGCTGGTCTGCCGGCAATGTGGAGGAGGAGGCGGCCATGCTGCGCGCGGTCGCCAAGCGCGTCGGCGGCAAAATGCGGATCATGTACGATAGTTCCTGCCACCTGCACACGCTCGCCGACGCGATTCTGATCGGTAAGGTCTGCGACGAGTGCGATCTGTACTGGTACGAGGACCCGTATGCCGACGGCGGCCTCTCCATCCGCGGCCATCAGGTGCTGAAGCAGGCGGTGAAGACGCCGATCCTGATTGGCGAGCACGTGCGCAACCTGGAGACCTCGACCGACATGCTGGTCTCCGGCGCGACTGATTTCGCCCGCGGCGACCCGGATTACGATGGCGGCCTCACCGGCTGCTACAAGCTGGCTCACGCGGCGGAGGGGCTTGGCATGGACATGGAGGTGCACTCCTGCGGCCCGGCGATGCGGCACCTGATGGCGGCGCTGCGCAACTCCAACTATTACGAGGTGAACCTGATCCACCCGAAATGCGGCAACGCCTGGAACCTGCCGATCTACGAGGGCGGCTATTCGGATGAGTTGGAATGCGTCGAGGCCGATGGCTGTGTGCCCGTGCCGGACGGGCCGGGCTTCGGCATGCACTACGACTGGGCGCGGATCGAGGCGAGCAAGCTGGAGACGATGGTGCTGGCCTGAAGTGGTTAGCACCGGCCATTGACGGCTTTGGCGATGCGCGCGACCATGGGTCCAATCAAAGCACCTACCATTCGAGGAACTGTCAGCCCATGTCCAAGCTTGCCGGCAAGACCGCCATTATTACCGGGGCAGCCCGCGGCATTGGCGCCGCCGCCGCCCGTCTGTTCGCAGCTGAAGGCGCGAACCTGATGCTGGCGGATCTGCTGGCCGAGCCGCTAAAAGCGCTGGCTGCGGAGATCGGGCCGCAAGCCGCGACCTGTATCACCGACGTTACCGATGAAGCGTCGGTCCGCAATCTGGTCGAGCAGGCCATGGCCAGGTTCGGCCAGGTCGACGTGGCCTTGCTCAACGCTGGTATCGAGGGCGCGCTTGCCCATCCGACCGAATACGATACCGCCACCTTCGACAAAGTCATCGCGGTGAACGTCCGCGGCGTCTTCCTGGGGCTGAAATACGTGATGAAGGCGATGGAGGCGAATGGCGGCTCCATTGTCATCACGTCCTCGACCGCCGGCATCCGCGGAGTGCCCGGCATGTCCGCCTATATCGCGTCCAAGCATGCCGCGATCGGGCTGATGCGGTCCGCCGCGATGGATGGGGCGCCGAACAAGATCCGCGTCAACACGGTCAACCCCTCGCCCATCGATACTGCCATGATGGCCTCGCTGGAAAACATGCACGGCGTTGCCGGGCGGAATGACAGGCCGCTGGCCAAGGCGACGCCGCTTGGCCGCTATGGTGAGCCGGAAGAGGTTGCGCGGATGATGCTGTTCCTGGCGTCGGAAGACTCAAGCTTCTGCACCGGCGGCGTCTATATGGTCGATGGCGGCGTTTCGGGCGGACGGCGCTGAAGGAGAGATCGCATGGTTCTGCCCGACCCCGCCGGCAAAGCGCTTCGCTCTGAAAGCGAGTTGACGCCCGGCTTCGAGTTTACGCCCTGGCGCCTGTCTGTCAGCGCCGAAACACAGGCACAGAAATTGCGGTGCTGCGGCATCGACCCGGCGATCTGGGGCGACATCGTCGATCCCGGCATCTATGCCACGCTGACCATCAAGATCGTCAATCGCGAGGGCTTTTCGATCAACGGCAGCGTCCACATGATCCAGACCTATAAGGTCCACTCGCCGGTCCGCTTGGGCGAAGAGGTGGAGATGCGTGGGCGGATTACCGGCATCGAGCCAGCGCCGCGCGGCTCGCTGTTCATGGCGCAGTACGAACTGCTGAAGGGCGATGGCTCCGTCGCGATGGAGTTGGGACGTGTCAGCGTCCGCACCGATCCGAATGCAGAGCGCACGGGCCCCTCGTCCGGCGGCAATGCTTCGCAGGATAATCCGGATGCGCCGTTTATGGACCTGCCGGTGATCGGCCAGAAGCAGATGACGCCCGATGGAGTCGCCAATTTCTCCGATGAAAACATTAACCGCATCCACGACGATCCGGAAATCGCGCGTCAGTTCGGCTACCGCGCGCCGATTGCCGCCGGCATCATGGGCTCGCACATCATGATGGAGCCGTTGGTCCGGGAAGGCGGCGGCCCGCCGAAGCAGCTGGAGATGGAAGTCCGCTTCCGCCGCCCGATGTTCTGGGACGAACTGCTGGCGATCCATGGCCAACACACTGGCGACCGCCTCTCCCGCATCGCCCTGATCAAACCGGAAGGCAAGGTGGCGTGTTGGGGCGCAGTGCAAAGCGTTTCATATTAGGCCTCTGACCCGTCCCCAACCCAAATCCATCTCCAACCCAAGGAAAACCCCTTATGAACAGACTCGACGGCAAGGTCGCCCTCATCTCCGGCGCATCGCGCGGGATCGGTGCGAAAACCGCCGAACTAATGGTCGCGGCCGGCGCTAAGGTGATTGTCGCCGACGTGCTTGACGATCTGGGCCGGGAAACGGCTAAGAAGCTGGGCGACGCGGCGGCCTATATCCACCTGGACGTCACCAAGGAAGCCGACTGGCGCGCCGCGGTGGAACTGGCGGAAAGCAAATTCGGCGGCTTGGACGTGCTGTGCAATAACGCCGGCGTGTTTACCGGCCTTGGCATCGATGAGGCGACGCTCGACGACTGGAACAAGCTGGTCGCCGTCAATATGACCGGGGTATTCCTTGGCACCAAGCTGTGCGCGGACGCGCTGGCGGCGCGCGGCGCCGACAGCCCGCATGGGTCGGCCATCGTCAACACCTCGTCGATTGCCGGCTTGGTGGGTTCGCAACTGGACCCCCTGTATTCGATGACCAAGGGCGGCGTGGCGTTGTTTACCAAGTCGACGGCTTTGTTCTTTGCGCGCAAGGGCCAGCGGGTGCGCTGCAACTCGATCCATCCGGGCGTGATCGACACCGATATGGGCGCGCAGACCTTCGTCTCGCGGGCGCAGAAGCAAGGGCTGAACGATCCCTCAAAGGCAAAGGAATTCTCCGCCAAAATGCATCCGATTGGCCGCCTGGGCGTTGCCGAGGATATTGCCAAAGGCATCCTTTTCCTGGCCAGTGATGACTCCGGCTTTATGACCGGCTCGGGCTTGGTGGTGGACGGGGGCATCACAGCACAGTAGAAAAGGCTTATACCAATTCGAAGTTGCGCAGGCCCAAGTCCATGAAAATCCACCATGCACCGAACTCCCGCTCCGTTCGCGCCCTTTGGCTGTTCGAGGAGTTGGGCCTGCCGTACGACCTCCAGGTTTACAAGCTGGGCGATCCGGCCATGCGCGCGCCGGAGTACTTGAAGAAACATCCTATGGGTCGTGTGCCGGCGCTCGAAGATGGCGATGTCACGATTTTCGAGAGCGGGGCGATCACCGAGTATGTGTTGACCCGTTATGGCAATGGCCGCATGCGCCCGGCGGTCGATAGCGCCGACTATCCCGGCTATCTGCAATGGCTGCACTATTCCGAAGGCATGCTGATGCCGCAGGTCAACCTGATCATGGTAGAGACATTTTTCCTGCCACCGGAGCGGCGCAACGAAGAAAACGTGAAACGGGCCACCAAGCTGCTGACCCGTATGCTGACCGCGGTCGAGGCGCACATGGCCGATGGCAAGGAATTCCTGGCCGGTGGCTTCTCCGGGGCGGATATCATGACCGGTCATGCCTGCATCGTCTCAAAGCGATTGAACGCCGACTTTTCCGACAAGCCGAATGTGGCCGCCTACGTCGACCGGCTAACCGCCCGGCCTGCCTACCAGCGTGCCGTGGGAATTTCTGCGTAGTATCACATTGGGACGATTGGGAATAATTGCCGACGCGGCGCCGATGTCACCGCAGATGGTGGGACCAAAACTCTTGAAGGCGCTCAACAATCTCGCGCAGTTCACGCTGGTGCCGGAGGCGGGCGCGGCCAGTCCGGAGCTCCTTGCCGAGTGGGTGGGTGGCGCGGGCCCCGCGATCGCCTGTTATGAGCAGGCC
>JAPOJR010000049.1 GCA_029978325.1 Alphaproteobacteria bacterium
CTGTTTGCACCGATTTCCTCTCGCCTGCTGGTGTAGGATGCTGCGCTATGCGCGATTTTCTCGTTCGCGAGTTGTTTTCCGAGACTCGCACACCCCGCGGCCTCTCGCGCACCGAAGGCACTATCGTCGGCCTGATACTGTTTTCCACGTTCCTCGCCATTGTCCAGACCGAACCGACCCTGTCCGGAGAATTGCGGGATTGGATCGACCGGCTCTTGAAGTTCTGCTCTTTCCTTTTCATCGTCGAATACGCCGGCCGGGTCTACGCTGCCGGCGCCCTGCCGCAATACGCCGGCTGGCGCGGGCGCCTGCGCTTTGTAACCCGGTTGCGGATGATCATCGATTTGTTGGCGATCGGGCCAGTATTCCTGGGCGTGACCGACGACTCGATCATCGTGCGTCTCGCCCGAATTGCCCGGATCGTCCGGTACGCCCGGATCGGTTCGTACGCGACAGCCTTAGACGCGCTGGCCACCGCGCTTTCAGCGCGAAAGATTGAGCTGCTACTGTCGTTCGGGCTGGCTTTTGCCGTTCTGCTGATGAGCGCAACGCTCATGTACCTCGTTGAAGGCGATATCCAGCCGGACAAACTGGGATCGGTTCCGCGGGCGCTATGGTGGGCGGTATCGACGCTGACAACCGTCGGCTATGGCGACGTCGTCCCGGTGACCTGGCCCGGCAAGATCATCGCAGGCTTCACCGCTATCATCGCCATCGGCCTCGTCGCCCTGCCGGCGGGTATCTTTGCAGCCGCCTTCAGCGATGCATTCCAGGCGCAACGCAATCTCCGCCGCGCCGCCCGCATTGCCGAGCACGCGCAGCGCAATGCTCCAGAGGATTGAGCATAGTTCAAGTTGCGGCGCGCGCGACTTTGCGCTGCAATGCTGCCGACCCATCCACTGCGCCCGTCTCCGCCGGCCCGCAGTTCCGCTCCGATAGGAAAGACCACATCCATGAGCAACGACCGTTTCGGCCTCCGCTGGGGCCTCGCCGGCGGCACAACGCTGGCGTCCATCCAGGAAGCGCGCGATATGGCGCAGTATGCAGAGGCGTCCGGCTTTGACAGCTATTGGATTTCGCACGCCATGGGCGTCGATCCGATTGTCGCGCTTGCCTGCCTCGGCAAAGATTTCCCGGGATTGAAAGAGGTCGGCACCTCGGTCACGCCGCTGTATGGCCGCCACCCTGTCGGCCTCAGCCAGTTGGCCCGAACGGCGCAGAACGCGCTTGGCGGGCGTTTCACGCTCGGGGTCGGCGCAGCGGCGCGGCGCAGCGCGGAGGGCATGCTCGGCCTATCCTGGGACAAGCCCTTCACCTACACCCGTGAGTTCATCACGGCGATGGAACCGCTGTTGGCCGGCGAGCAATCCGACTTCGACGGCGAGTTGGTGACGGCTCACACCAAGCTTGGCATCGACGCTGGCCCGACGCCGATTCTGCTGGCCGCGCTCGGCCCACGCATGCTGAAATTCGCTGGCAGCCGCCTTGCCGGCACGACACTGGGCCAATGCGGCCCGCGCACCATCGCCACCTACATCCGGCCGAACCTGGAAGCGGGCGCAGAAAGCGCAGGCCGCACCACAAAGCCGCGCATCATGGCGCTGGTCCGCATCTGCGTCACCGACGATTTCGCCGGCGCCAAGGTGCTGGCTCGCGAGATTTCGGCGCAATACCAGTCCATCCCATCATACGCCGCCGCTGCCAAGCACGAAGGCCTGGACGACCCGTCCGACATCCATCTGATCGGCAGTTGGCAGCAGGTGCTGGACGGGCTGGCCGCCTATGGGGCGGCTGGCGCAACCGACCTGCGCATTCAGGTTGCCGCCCACGATGAAAGGTCCCGCACAGCCAGTTATGAGGCATTGGCGGCTTACCTGCGTTAACAGAGCACCCCGACGTGACCGGCGCACAACCGCGATAAAACTTTTAAGCGGTTGTGCGTTTTCAATTGCATCCATAGACTTTTCCGCAGCGATTGGAATTTGGGCGTTGGCCATCCGTCGCCGCGGCCATGTGCTCCGATTGTAAGGCGGTCCCGTACCGAGATTGGATGGCTTCATGCCAGAGAACGCCAATCCCACTGACGCAGCACGATTATGAGGCTAGGGCCACATTCACACGGCTGCATGCGCGTTGCCGCGCTGGCGGTGTCAGTCGTTCTGGTCGGCGCGCCTGCCAATGCCCAGGTCAGCACCGATGGCAGCGTCGGCGCTGCGCAGGATTTTGGTGCTGGCAACGCCACAATTCCGGCGAGCTTCGGCACAGCCGCCGGCGGCAATCTTTTCCACAGCTTCAGCCAGTTCAATGTCAATTCCGGGGCTACCGTCACCTTCACCGGCCCGGGCGATTTCACAAACGTGGTCTCGCGCGTTACCGGCGGATCTGCCTCGGCTATCAATGGCACGTTGCGGTCCGAGATAGGCAGCCAGGGATTCTATCTGTTCAATCCCGCCGGCGTGCTGTTCGGCCAGAATGCCAGTATCGATGTTCCCGCCGCTTTCCATGTCAGCGACGCCGGCGCCATTTTCCTGAACGACGGCGGCCACTTCAGCGCAGCTTCTCCGGGGACCGACGTATTGGCCAGTGCAGCGCCCGCGGCCTTTGGTTTCCTTACAGCTGGCTCCGGCGGCATCACTTTTCAGAACGCGCAGGTCGTCAATGACGGCGCCATGTCCGTGTCCGCGGCGGGCGGCATTGTCGCCCGCAACAGCCTGCTGTTGACCGATGGCGCGGACCTGCGCCTGCAGGTGCCGGCGGCCGGGTCGTTTTTCCTGTTGTCAGATGCTGCGCCCGTCGCCGTCGCCAGCGCACCGACCATCGACCTAGACCATTCCCAGGTCGGCGCACTGGACGGGCGGCTGTGGATCGGCGGCAGCCTGCTCTTCACCATGACGACCGACTTGTTCGCCGAATTCCAGCAGCCCGACCAATCGCCCGATGCCCGCGCCGGGCTTGAAATTGCCGTCAACCGCATCGACGCTTTCGACACCGTCTTCAACGCCGTCGCCACGTCCATGGCACTCAGCTTCGGCAGCGCCGACATCATTGACTCCTCGCTGCTGAACTTTTCTGACCAGGGCGACGGTAAATCCGGCCTGACCGCAACCGGCGGTATCCTGTATATCCAAGGCGCAGCCAGCCTCGCCAGCGGCGACGGCAGCCTAGCCACTGCATCCGCCAGCGGCGCAC
Source organism: Alphaproteobacteria bacterium (assembly GCA_029978325.1). GTDB lineage: Bacteria > Pseudomonadota > Alphaproteobacteria > Bin95 > Bin95 > JACKII01. The sequence goes on from JAPOJR010000049.1 coordinate 3,190, forward strand.
CCGGCGCTGTTCCCGGCGCGATGATGATCGACGCCGCGGAACTCTATCTGGTGAACACCGCCGTCGGCAGCCGCGTCGAGGGCCAAGCAAACATCGGCGATTTGGACCTGCACGGCGACCTCTTCGTCATCCACGCGTCCACAGTGTCAACCAACTCCAACGGCAATGCAGATGCCGGTAACACCCGGCTTTCCGCCGGCTCGCTGTTCATCCAAGGCGGCAGCGCGGTCAGTGCCGATACCTTTGGCAGCGGAGCTGGCGGGAGCATCACGGCAGAATCCGGCCTGACCGTCATCACCAATTTTTCGTCCATCACGGCTGTAACCGTTGGGTCCGGCCCGGGCGGCACGGTCGGGTTCTCCGGTGATCAAGTCTATGTCGATAACGGCGGCTATGTGGAGGTTTCAGCGTATTCCGGCGCCAGCGCGGGCGCAATATTGGCCGATGTCGGCTATGTTGAGATCACCGGCCCCAACGGCCTCTATGCAGGCAGCTATGGCGGCGGCCCCGGTGGCGTCATCGACCTGAGCGCAGAGACTTTGGTGATCAATACCGATGGCCGCGTCCATATCGAAGCGCACCAGGGCAGCTCCGGCGGGCGGCTGGCGATCGATGCGGCAACAGTCCTGATCCTGGATGGCGGTCAGATTCAGGCCGCTTCGTCCACGGGCGGCACCGCCGCAGACGTCAATATTACCGCCGGCCAGTTGGCGATTGCCGGCACAAACACCGGGATTCAGGGGCAAGCCAACGGTGCGGGCGCCGGCAGCCGCATGACATTGAACGTCGGCGAACTCGTCATTCAGGATAGCGGCCAGATTGCGGTTTTCGCAGCCGGCAGTGGGGATGGCGGCCAGTTGACCATCGAGGCGGGCACGGTCGACCTCAGTTTCGGCGGCAATATTTTCTCCGGCTCGCGCGGCGCTGGCGCTTCCGGGTCGGTGCGGATCGGTGCGGACCGACTCACAATCGACGGATTCAACCCATTCGGCCAGGGTTCGGTGGTCCTGGGCAATACGTCCGCATCGGCGCGGGGCAGTGACGTGGTCGTCAATGCGGACCTCATCCAATTGATCGACGGCGGCCAAATCAACGTCCAGGCCGCGGGAGCCGGCCAAGCCGGTTCTGCAACACTGAACGGAGGCACGATCCAACTTCTGAACGGCGAAATTGCGGCGACGGCCGACGGCCCGGGTGACGGCGGTAGCGTGACGATCACCGGCGACGACCTGATCATCAGCGGGCCCGGCGGGCGCGTTCTGGCCAACGTGTTCGGCGGCGGGCGTTCCGGCCTCCTCACCTTCGACGTCGCGACCATGACCGTCGCCAACGGTGGCGTCGTCGAAGCAGCCGGACTGCAAACGAGCGATGGCAGCGTCGGCATCGCCATTCAAGCCAATTCGCTGTCGGTCCAATCCGGCAGCGTGATCCAGACCAACACCGAAGGCAGCGGCAAAGCGCCCGGTATTTCCATTACCGTCGGCGACCTGGCGGTGTCCGGGCTTGGTACGGCGATCCGGGCCGATACCTCTGGCGCAGGCGACGGCGGTTCAATTGCCATCGTCACCGAAACGCTGGCGGTCCATGACCATGGCGATATCTCGTCCAGTACCTTCGCGGCTGGCAACGGCGGGCAGGTTTCCATCGTGGCCCAAGCCGTGACCTTGACCGACGACGGCGCGATCCTGACCTTCACCGGACCGGCCAGTTCCGGCGACGGCGGCCTGATCCATGTCGAAGCCGACACAATTCTGGTTTCTGGCATCCTGCCCGGCGGCTTTGATTCCGGCTTCAGCGAATTCGTCGCGGAAACGCAAGGAACAGGCGCGGGCGGCACGATCGAACTGATCGCCGGCGACGTCTCGGTGCGCGATGGCGGACGCCTGATCTCCACCAGCTTTGCCAGCGGCGACGCCGGCAATATCCGGTTAACCGCAGACACAGTGACAATCGCCGACGACTTTAGCCGCATCATCGCAAACGGCCTGGGCGCCGGTCGCAGCGGCCTGATGGAGATCACTGCCGGCGCGCTAAACGTGCGAGACAACGGCATCATCTCCTCCAACACGGCCGGCACGGCGGACGCACGCGGCATCCGTATCAGCGCCGCATCTGTAGCGCTGGCCAATGGCGGCTTGATCGAATCGGTCAGCGATGCCGACGGCAGAGCCGGCGATATCGCCATCGCCGCCGACACTATCACCCTTTCCGGCAACAGCCTGTTGAGTGTGGAGGCGTTTTCGACCGGCCATGGCGGCAATATCCTGTTACAGGTCGGGACGCTAACCGTATCTGATGGCAGCGGCATCGCCGCCGCCTCCCATAGCAGCGGCGACGGCGGATCGATCACCATCACCCGCCATCCGACCGCCTGGCCGGTGGAAGGCGACACCGTCGCTTTAACCGGCAGCGAAATCACCTCCGCCGCATTTGACGCCGGCGATGCTGGCAGCGTCACGATCATCCTGGATGGCATCGACCTCGCCGACAACGCCCGGATCGCCACTACGGCGGCTATATCCGGCGGCGGCGCGATCGGAATCAGCGACGCCGGCTTCCTCCAGTTGGCCGGGAGCACGATTTCGTCCTCGGTCTTCGACGGGACCGACAACGGCGGCAATATCGATATCCAATCGAGCCTGATCGTCCTTTTGCCTGGTTCGTCGATCACCGCGAATGCCTTCCGCGGCAATGGCGGCGCGATGGCGATCGAAACCGATGGTCTGTTCCGCACCCTTCAGACCCTGATCTCCGCCTCGTCGACCTTCGGCATCGATGGCACGATTAACATCGCCGGTCCGCAAAACCCAGAGACGGCCACGGTCGTCGGCCTGCCGTCCGATTTCCTGGCGGCCAACCGGCTGTTGCGCAACCCTTGCCTGGCTGCACTTCTGGGCCGCAGCGACCTGGTGACCGGCAACGCTAGCCAGGGGCACCGCCTGGACGCCGCTCCCGCGGCAGTCTTCCTGGATGCAATACCCTACCCCTCTTCATCCAACGCTGCCGTTGCCTCTGAACGCCAGGTGGCCCTTGGCCCGTTGGCTGGCAGCGCTACAGGGGGGTGCCTCTGAATGCGCCAGCACGTTCTCCCGCTCCATTCAGCCATTCGATGTTGGAGCCACCAGGCCGCGAACTTGCTGGCCGCGGCATTGGCCCTCGGCATGCTTAGCGGCGGCGCGGTCGCGCAGACGCCGCCGTCCTTCGATCTGCAACGGCCGTTGCCCACCTTGCCTAGTTTGCCGGAGAGGGCCGCACCGCCCGACCGGCTCCAAGTTGCGCCGCCGGCACGGCCAGACGTCCGTCCGGCAGCCGCACGGTTCCTGCTCACGGCGGTCCGCATCGAAGGCGCGACGGTATTCCGGCCATCCGAGCTTGAGGCCGAATTGGGCGACATGGTTGGGCGCGTCGTCAGCCTCGCGGAGATTGAGGCCGCCCGCCAGGCCATGACGGCACGCTACATCGGCGCCGGCTACGTAAATTCAGGAGTATTGATCCCGCAGCAGGATGCGAGCGGGGGAACTGTCGTCTTCCGGGTGGTCGAAGGCCGACTGACGGACGTGGTCGTCAACCGGGCGAAAGCCGGCCGCGCCGTCGGCGAAGTGAACCCGGCCTATATTAAACGCCGGCTGCTGGGGCAACCAGACGAAATCCTGAACATCAATGCCTTGCAGGACCGGTTCGCGCAGTTGCTCGAAGATCCCAACATTGCGCGCCTGCGTGGCGACCTGCAACCCGGCGCAGCGCCCGGCGAGGCTATTCTGCTGGTGGAAGCGGAATCCGTGCGTCCCGTCTCCGCCAGCGCAAGCCTAGATAACAGCAACACGGTTTCGACCGGCGCCATCGGCGTCGCGCTTGCGTTTGAGGTGCGCAACCTGGCCGGCTGGGGCGACAAGCTGGCATTGAAATTCGACGGCAGCGAAGGCCGCCGCCGGACGTCCGCCAGGGTCTCTGCCCCCGTCACCACCAGCGACGTCACCCCGTACATAGAGGTGGAATACGCCGAATCGGAGGTCGTCGAACAGCCGTTCGATGCGCTTGGCATCACCAATGCCTTCCGCCGCGCCGCCATCGGGGTCGATGCCCCGGTGTACCGCCCCCCCAGTCAACGCGTAAGCCTGGGTGCGTCGTTCGAGGTAAAGGAAAGCGAGACGCGGCTGCTGGGTCTGCCTTTGCCACCCGCCGGCGTCGATGACGAGACCATCAACGTCTCCGTACTGCGGTTCAGCCAAGAATTCACCGATCAGCGCACGGATCAAATCATAGCCCTGCGGTCGTCTTTCGGCGTCGGCTTACCATTGTTCGGCGCTTCGGATGGCGCAGGCAGCGATTCCCCGTCCAGCGTTTTCATTACCTGGCTCGGTCAGGCCCAATACGTGCGCCGTCTGAGCGAGCGCTTGCGCCTGGTCGCCAAAGCGCAGACCCAGCTTGCGTCCGGTCCGCTGTTCGCGACCGAGCAACTGGCCATCGGCGGCCTGGATACGGTCCGCGGCTATCGCAAGAACGCCGCGGTGAACGACAATGGCGCGATGGGTTCGATTGAGCTGCCCGTCCGTCTCGATCCCGCCAAGTGGATGCCGTCGCTGCCCACCGCGCTCCGCGGCCCGATAGAAATTGCGCCGTTCGTGGATGCGGGAGTTTCCTGGAGCCGCCGTTCCGACCGCAGCCGCACCACACTCGCCGGCATCGGAGCCGCGCTGCGCTGGCAGCCAAACCCCTATGTGTCGCTGGGCCTAACCTATGCTCACCCGTTGCGGACGTTGGAGCGGCCTTTAGGGGAAAGCGATCTGACCGATGAAGCTTTCTATTTTACCTTCACCCTCACCTACCCTTGAGCCGATCATGCCCCATTGCCCGGCCAATCGTTTTTTCGTCTTCTGCCTGATAACTCTGCTCGGCCTGCTATCACCGGTCGCAAACGCCGGCAGCGCCCTCGATAACCTCCTTGCCGAAGCCGACGCTGCGGTTCAGGCCGGCGGCGCGCCTTCGCAGGTGACGGAAGCATTGGTCCGCCGGGCCGAGGCGCGGCGGCTGACCGGCAAGTTGGCGCTTAGCCTGGACGATCTTGCCCGCGCCCTCACATTTGCGCCCAGCGAACCGGAACGCGCTTATGTTCTGGCCGCCTATGGCACCGCCCTGGCCCAAGCCGGCCGGAAATCTGCCGCAATGGCAGCGATGACCGAGGCCATCAATCTATCCACCCAACACCCCAACCCCGCGATCGAGGCTATCGCCGCAGCCACCCTGGCGACTCTCAGCAAACCGCCAGGCGTCAATCCTTTGTTCGAAACCGAGCAACGTGCCGAGGCCAGCGGCTGGGCACAACGGGCGCTGGCGCGCGCTGGCGCCACCCGGCGCGGCGATCTGCTGGCAATGGCGCACCTGGCCGCCGCGAAAGTTGGATTCACCGCCCTAGAGGCAGAGGCTCGCCGGTCCGCTAGCCAACATCTGCGCGCAGCCTTGGACGCGCTCGCGCCAATGCCGCAAACCCTAGCCACCGGGCAACTGGCGTTGCAGGCAGCCCAACTGGCCGGCGCTGAACAGCAGACGTCGCTTGCCGCCGCGGCACTGGCGATCGCTGGTCGGACTCCGATCCCGCGGCTGGCTGCGGTGGTGCTGGAACAGCAGGCCGGGCTCGCCGCTGCTGCCGGCGATCTCGGCCAGGCGCAGGCATTGGCTGCGCAGGCGTTGCGCACTGCCCAACAGATCGGCGACGACGAATTGGCCTTTCGCATGGCGTGGCGCGCCGGACAGGTCGCAAGCGAGGCAGGCGAAACCGACCAGTCGCTGCGGTATTACCGCCTGGCTTTCAACAGCCTGAAGCGGGCGCGGGGCGATGCGGCGGATGTGGCCAGCACCAGCCAATCGCTGTACCGCCGCAGCTATGGCAATTTCCACCATGCGTTCTTCGACGTGCTGATGGCGCGCCACGACACGACCGGCGATCCCGCCTTTCTGCGCGAAGCCCGCGATATCGTCGAAGATTTGAAGGCCGATGAGGTCGAAGACTATTTCCAGGAACGTTGCGTGCCCCGCAATGCTGGCGGCGTGGCCGCTGCCCAGGCCGGCGATAGCGTCGCCGTGCTGTATCCCGTCGTTCTGGCCGACCGCATGGAGCTGTTGGTGGAAATAGGCGAGACTCTGCTCCGCCGCACCGTGCCGCTGCCCAAACCCGCACTGGAAAGCCTGGTGCGAGGGTTTCGGCGCGACCTGGAAAACCCGCGCCGCGATTTCCGCCGCCGCGGCAAGCAGTTGTACGACGCGATGATTGCGCCGATCGCCGATGCACTGGCACAGGCCGGCACACGAACGATCGTCTATGCGCCGGACGCTGCGTTGCGCCTGGCGCCGCTTGCCACACTTTGGGATGGAGAGCGCTTTTTGGTGGAGCGGTTCGCCGTCGCAACCGTACTGGGACTGACGTTCGTTCCGGCTGAAAGCGCAGTCCCTGGACAGTCCTATGCTCTGGTCGCGGGCGCGGATGCAATTCCCGGCTATACCCCCCTGCCCGCGGTGGAGCGCGAATTGGCCGGAGTCGTGTCGCACCTGCAGGCCGACCGCCTGTTCCAGACAGAGTTTTCACAGTCGAAGTTTGCTGGAGCGCTGCAAAATCAGCCGTATGACGTCATTCATGTGGCCAGCCACGCCGAGGTCGGGCCCAACCCGGAAGACAATTTCATCGCCGCCATCGACGGCCCGATTGACATGAACCAGTTGGCGCTAGCGCTGCGCGCGCGCAGCCTGCTCAGTTCCCGCCCGCTGGAACTGCTGACGTTGAGCGCGTGCTCCACGGCCGGCGGCGATGACCTGGCGCCGCTTGGGCTGGCCGGGATCGCGTTCCGCGCCGGCGCCCGCAGCGTCGTCGCTTCGCTTTGGCCGGTCCGTGACCGCGCAACCGCCGACATGATGGACGACCTGTACACGTCGCTCGCCAGCGGCAGCGCGCGTGGAGCCGCGCTGGCTCAGGCACAGGCCACGATGATCCGGAATGGCGGCGCAGCGGCGGACCCATCGATTTGGGGGGCGTTTCTGGCCATAGGAGATTGGCGCTGACGGTGCTGGCCCGATCCATCCGGTCCAGGCTCTGGACGCGCTCCGCCCTGATAGTGGCGCTGATCGGCATGACGGCAGCCCTGGCAGTCACCTATCTGCCGGAACTGCGGTTGCTCGAAAAGAATGCCGGCGATGCGATCGAGCGGATTGCATTGCCGAAAACCGGAACGGACGAACGCATCGTTCTAATCGCGCTGGATGAAGCGACGCTGGAAGGCTTGCCTTACCGCGAACCGGTCGACCGCGGCGTGCTTGCCCGCTTGGTAACAACCTTGGTTGGCAAAAATGCCGCCGTTATTGGCCTGGACGTGCTGCTCGACAGCCACACCGAGCCGGACAAGGACGAAGCCCTGCGGCAGGCCTTTGCCAATGCCGGCAATACCAAGATCATCACGGCGTTCGCGCCGTTGTCTGTCTTAGGCTTGGGCGCAACTGATGCCGTCGCGAGCGCCCGCGAGAGCGCGCTCGCGGGGTTCGGGCAAGATACCATCCCAGGCGACATCCAGATCCTGGTGGACAACGACAACAGCGTTTCCCGCTGGGTGCCCTTCAGCCGAAAGGCGGACAGCTTCGCATCTGCGATTGCCGCCGCCGCCGGGGGCGAAGCCAGCGCAGCACCGCAGCGGCTGGTCTACCGATTGCCGGTCAACATTCCCCAAACCACGGTAGCTTCCTGCGCAAGTTATGAGCTCAAACGGTTTCCATGCTTCAGCGGCCGCATGCTGCTGGATGTCGGCCCGATGCTGCCGCAGCAATGGTTCGCTGGCAAAGTTATCATCATCGGCGCGGATCTCCCTGGACGCGACCGGCACTATATCATCGGCAATTCCCTTCTCGGCCTGCAGGCCAGCGAGCTTCCCGGGTTCGAGCTACAGGCCCATGCGGTCGCGCAACTATTGAATGGCTGGACGGTCGTGCGTCCGGGTTGGCATGCCTTGCTGGCGCTAGCGCTGGCCGCCGCGGCGGTCGGCGCATGGGTCATGGGCTGGGAGATCGCGACGGGCTGGCGCATTGCGGCGGCGCTGGTGCTCGCGGCGTTCTATGCCGGTGGCGTCGGCCTTTGCCTGCACCTGGCTGACATCCGCCTGCCCATCGCCGCTCCGATGCTGGCGTTTGCCGTGTCTGCCGCCTGGAGCGGCTGGCGCCGCTGGCAGCAACAGCGCGAGCACAGCCAATGGTTGCGCTATGCTTTCAGCCGCTACGTCTCGCCAGCGCTGGTCGATCGCCTCGCCACCCGGCCGGACCTGTTGGCCCTGGGCGGTGAGCGGGTCGAAATCACCTGTATTTTCACCGACATCCAAGGATTCACCAAGCTGAGCGAGGATATGCCGCCGGATGCTTTGGTCGCGCTGCTGAACCGGTATCTGGCCGGTATGTCGGCTCTGTTCTTTGCCCATGGCGCAACGGTTGATAAGTTCGTCGGCGACGCGGTCGTCGGCTTCGTCGGTGCGCCGATCGCTGTGCCGGATCACGCCGCCGTCGCGCTGAGGCTGGCGCGCGCGCTCGACCAATTTGCCGAAACCTTCCGCAGGCAAGCTTTGGCCGACGGGATCCCGTTCGGCATCACGCGCATTGGCATCAATTCCGGACCCGTCACCGTCGGCAACTTTGGCGGCGAGGATTTCTTCGACTACACCGCCATCGGCGACACGGTAAACACTGCCGCACGGTTGGAAGGCGCAAACAGCTTCTTCGGCACGCGGGTCTGCGCATCGGAAGCGACGGTTGCGGCGGCGTCCGACCAAGCATGCCGCCGCATCGGTATGGTAACGGTCAAAGGACGGGCCGAGCCCTTGACCCTGTACCAGGTCGTCGCGACGGACTCGCCGGAACTGGCGTACAAAGACACTTACCACGCTGCGCTCGCGGCGCTTGCGTCCGACCCTGCGGCCGCGCACGCTGCTTTCCGCGAACTTGCGGCGGCTTACCCGAACGACCCTTTGGTGCGCGACCACCTGCAACGCTGCGACCGGGGCCTGGCTTCGCCCGTCATCCGCCTGGAGGAGAAATCGCAATGATCCGCATCATCCTGCTTGCCATCTGCATCGGCCTTTCCGCCGCGTCCGTTCGTGCCCAGGACGTGTTCGTGCAAAGCTCCACGACCGACAGCATTCGCATGGGGCAAACCATGACGTGCGATGCGCCGCTGGACTTGCCGGCCGGCGCAGTGGTGCGGCTGCTCAATGCGCAAGGCGGCGCCATCGAACGCCGCGGCCCCTACAAAGGCCCTGCCATGCCGTGCCAGGGCGCATCGTCAGGCGCGCTGAAACGGCTGTTCAGCGTCGTGGGCCGTGACCAGTTCTTCAACAGCATGGGCGCCGTCCGCGCTGGGCCCGCCAAAGCCGTCAGCACGTGCTCTGCCGCGAGCAAAGCGCAGGCGGTTTTGGATATCGAAGCGGACAAGACTTATTGCGCCGCCGCAAACCGGCAACCGCCCTGCCTCTATATCCGCCCGAAGGCCGGCCTGTCGCCGTTCGTTCTGACTGCCAGCGACGGCGGCTTCGCCAAGGTGCAACTGGCGGACGGGCAGACCGAGGTCGACTGGCCGAAAAGCCTGCCTTTCAAAGCGGGCGTAACCTATACGGTCGCCGCCAGCGACGAGCCAGAGGTCAATGAATTCACCATCGTGGCAATGCCGAGAGGAGCCGGCCAAAAATTGGTCATCAAGATGGCAGAGCAGGGTTGCGACCGGCAAGCCGCCCAGGCCCTGCTACAACTGCGATAGCGACCGTTCTCCTCACCAGGAATCGATCATCGGCCGCCGCTTCTTGCCGTCCGCCGGCGGGCGACGGATGGAGGCCAGCAGGTTCACCACCCATTTCCGCGTGTCCGCCGGGTCGATGACTTCGTCCAGGGAGAAATTGGCGGTGCGGTTGATGGCCTTGCCGCTCTCGTAAAGCTGGCCGACCAGCTTTTCGTAGAGCTGCCGCCGCTCCTCCGGGTCTTCGACCGCCTCCAGTTCCGCCCGGTAGCCGAGCTTGACCTGGCCCTCGATTCCCATCGGTGCGAACTCACCCGTCGGCCAGGCGATGTAGAAATAGGGGAAGCGCAGGTTGCCGCCCGCCATGGCGCTCTGGCCGAGGCCATAGGCCTTGCGGGTGATGACGGTGAAGTAGGGCACGCTGAGGTTGGCGCTGGTCACGAACATGCGGGCTGCGTGGCGGACGAGCGCTGTCTTCTCGATCTCCGGCCCGACCATGATGCCGGGAGTGTCGCAGAGGTGGACGATGGGGATGTCGAAGGCGTCGCAAATCTGCATGAACCGCGCGCCCTTGTCGGCGCCGTCGCTCTCAATGGCGCCGCCGAGGTGTTTCGGATCGTTGGCGATGACGCCGACGGCCCGGCCCTCGATCCGGACCAGGCAGGTGACGATGGTCCGGCCGAAATCCTTCCGCAATTCCAGCACGCTGCCCTCATCCGCCAGCGTCTCGATCACGTCGCGGATTTCGTAGATGCGCAGCCGGTTCTCCGGCACGATGTGGCGCATGCGCCGCTGGTCCGGGGCTTTCCACTCTTTCAATGGCCCCTGGAAGTAAGACAGATACTTCTTCGCGACCTGTACCGCCTCGGCCTCGTCCTCGACCAACACGTCTATGACGCCATTCCGCGACTGTACGTCCGAAGGCCCGATATCCTCCGGCGCGAACACGCCGAGGCCGCCGCCCTCCACCATGGCCGGGCCGCCCATGCCGATATTGGCGTCACGGGTCGCGATCACCACGTCCGACGCGCCGACCAGCGAGGCATTGCCGGCAAAGCAGCGCCCGGAGACGATGCAGACGATGGGCACATGCCCCGAAAGCTTCATGAAGTGGTGGAACGTGTCCATGCCGACAAAGCCGCCATAGTCGTCGTCGCCCGGCCGCCCGCCGCCGCCTTCGCCGAACAAGATTACCGGCATCTTGCCGTCGTCGGCGATGTCGATCCCTTTGTCCGTCTTCCAGTGATTGTGGACGCCCTGGGTGCCGGCAAACACGGTGTAGTCGTAGGCCAGCACCACCACGCGCGAAGCCGGGTCGCCGAACTGATCCTCGTTTACCTGGCCGACGCCGACGATGATGCCGTCCGCCGGGCTGCGGGTGTAGAGGTCCTCCAGCCCACGCCGGCGCACCTGGGCGGCGACCACCATGGAGCCGTACTCGATGAACGTCTCCGGGTTCACCATGTCATAGACGTTTTCCCGCGCCGTGCGGTGCCCGGTCTTGCGCCGGCGCGCGACCGCCTGGGGACGGTTCTCGTCATAGATCAGGGACTTGCGCTCTAGCACTTCCGCCAGGTCGGGGCGGATGTAGTCCGGGTCGATCTCCTCCTCCGCTGCCGCCATGTCGTCAGCAGCGTCGGAGGGCTCCAGCGCGATCAGGAGTTGGTCCTCCCACATGGTGTCGCCTGCCTCGGCATAGATGGCGCGGACGATGCCGGCGGTCTCCGCCTTGATCTCATGCTCCATTTTCATGGCTTCCATCACGGCAAGTTGTGTGCCGCGGGGGACGGTATCGCCTTCGGCCACAGTGACGGAGATGATTGTGCCCTGTAGCGGCGTGCGGACGGCGACCATGCCTTCCGCCAAGTTTTCCTCCGCCGCAGCTCGGGCCGCAGCGCCCTGACGGGAGTCGGACTGCCCGAAGGCAAGCACGGCGAGCGGGTCCACCGCATCGACCTTCACCCCCGCCCGCCCGGCGCGGGCAGGCGTGCTTGCGGCCTCTGTCGTCGGCGCGAAATAGAGGTGCGGGTGCTGGGCGTCCGCGCCCAGCACCAGAGCGGTGGCGTGTTCCTCAACATAACCGGTGTGCGCCCTGCCCTCGGCAACGCCGGCATCGCGCAACAGGTTCTGCAGGAAGGGCGCATTGGTCGGCGCCCCGGCGATATGGAACTCGCAGAGCGCCCGATAGCCCTTGGCCAGCACATCCGAAAGCTTCTGACTGCTGGTATGCACGATCAGCTTGGCCAGCAGCGAGTCATAGGCCGGGTTGGTGCGATAGCCGACATAACCATAATGATCGACCCGGATGCCGCGGCCCGACGGCGGCTCGAAGGCGGTCAGCACGCCGCCGCCCGGCCGCGCCTCGCCGTCCGGCTGCATGGTTTCGGTATTGACGCGCAACTGCATCGCCATGCCGCGCGGGCTCGGCACCTCGCCCCGGGTCAGGCCCAGCTCCGCCAGGGTCTTGCCGTCCGCGATCTGAAGCTGCACCTCCACCAGGTTAAGACCTGTGACCTCCTCGGTGACCGTGTGTTCCACCTGCAGGCGGGGGTTCGCCTCGATGAAGAAGAACTCGCCGCTTTCCGCGTCGACCAGAAACTCGATCGTGCCGAGGTTCTTGTATTGCGCCGCCGCCGCCAGCCGCATGGCGGCCTCCAGCAGCTGGTCGCGCAGGCCGGGCGAGAGGTCCGGCGCCGGCGCCAGTTCCACAATCTTCTGCCGCCGCCGTTGCAGCGAGCAATCCCGCTCCCACAGGTGTGAGACCTCCTGGCCATCGCCCACCACCTGCACCTCGATATGCCGGGCGCGTCGGACGAGGCGCTCCACATACAGGTCGCCATTGCCGAAGCCGGAGAGCGCCTCCGACTGGCAGCGGGTGAAGGCTTCCTCCAGATCGGCTTCGGAGAGCACCGGCCGCATGCCACGGCCACCGCCGCCGGCCACCGCCTTGACCATGACCGCACCGCCGGGGCCGAGGTCTCTCAGGAAGGCCCGCGCCTCCTCCAGCGAGGTCGGCGCGGCCGTGCCGGCGAGTGTCGGCACGCTCTGCTCCGCCGCCAGACGGCGCGCGGCATGCTTGTCGCCGAACAGTTCCAGCGCTTCCGGCGAGGGGCCGACGAAGGTGATGCCCGCGGCAGCGCAGGCGCGCGCGAACCCGGCATTCTCCGACAAGAAGCCATAGCCCGGATGGATCGCCGTCGCGCCGGTTTCCCTGGCCGCCGCCAGGATCGCCTCACCGTCCAGATAGGCCGCTACGCCCCGCCCCGGCAGTTCTACCGCCTCGTCCGCCTTGCGGGTGTGCAGGCTGGCGGCGTCGTCGGCAGGATAGACCGCCACCGTCGGCAGTCCGAGTTCTGCGGCGGCGCGAAAGACGCGACCAGCGATCTCGCCGCGATTGGCGACGAGGAGTTTGCCTTGGATCATGAGGAGGGGCAGTCCTGGCTTGCGAAATAGGGTCAGACCGAAAGGCTAACCTCTCCGCCGCGCCAGGACCAGAGCCTCCGCGCGCCGCTAACCGCCGCTGCGCACCAGCCGCCCCGGCAAGGCCCCCGTCGCCTCGCCGTGTTGCCACACCGGCACGCCGGCCACCAGCGTCGCCTCGATCCCGCGGGAGCCCTGCAGGATGCGCTTGCCGCCTGCCGGCAGATCATAGCGCACCTCCGGCCCGCGCAGGTTCAGCGTGTCATAGTCCAACACGTTGATATCCGCCCGCAGGCCCGGCGCAATCCGGCCGCGGTCTGCCAGCCCCATCGCGTCGGCATTGGCGGCGGTCAGCCGGCGCACCATGTCCGCCAGCCCGCGCTTCGGCCCGCGCGAGCGGTCCCGCGTCCAATGGGTGAGCGTGTGCAGCATGTCGGTCGCGTCGCACATAATGCCGACGTGTGCGCCGCCGTCGCCGAGGCCGATCAGCGTGTTCGGATGGCCCAGCATCTCGTAGACCGGCGCCATGTCGCCGCCGGCATAGTTCGTCATCGGATGATAGAGAATGCCGCGCCCGTCGCCCTCCAGCATCAGGTCATAGGCCAGTTCCGCCGGCGCGATCCCCTGCCGCCGCGCCACCGCGCCGATGCTGGTGCCGGGGTCCGGCTCATACTGCGGCGGGTCGCCCAGCGGATAGAGATTTTCCCAGTCCTGCAAGCGCCGCACCTGCCGCCGGCTGCCGCCCGGCTCGGCGATCAGGCGGGCGCGCAGGGCCGGGTCGCGCAGCGCCGCCACCCGCTCCGCTATCGGCAACCGGCCCACGTCCGCCCAACTCTCGCAGCCGAGGAACGGGTTTTCCGATAGCTCGAACCCCAGCAGCGTGCTGGTCGGCCGCCCGCGGATCTGGCCGATGATCTCTGCCCCCGCCGCATTCGCTGCCGCCGTGCGCTCCAGCAGGTCGCGCCATTGCTCCGGATAGCGGTGGGTTTGCAGCAAGGTGAAGGTCACCGGCCGGCCAGAGCGCTCGGCCAACCGCTGCAACAGGCCGAACTCTGCGTCAATCGCATCGCCATAGTCGCCGACCACCTGGATCCAGCCGCGGCCCACATCCGCCACCGCATCGGCGATCTCCGCCAGCTCCGCCTCCGCCGCGCCGTAGGATGGCACGGTCTCGCCCGCCGCCGTGCGGTGCTGCAACAGCCGCGAGGTGGAAAAACCGAACGCGCCAGCGCGCATGCCCTCCGCCGTCAGCCGCGCCATCTCGGCCCGGTCTTCCGCCGTCGCCTCCTCCCGGTTCGCGCCGCGCTCGCCCATGACGAACACCCGCAGCGCCGCATGCGGCACCTGTGTCGCCACGTCGACGTCATACTGCCGGCCCGCCAGCGTATCCAGATAGTCGGGGAAGCTGGCCCAGGTCCATGGCAGCCCCTCTTTCATCACGACTTCGGGGATATCCTCCACCCCCTCCATCAGCGAGATCAGCATGTCGTGATGCTCCGGCCGCACCGGCGCAAAGCCGACGCCGCAATTGCCCATCAGCACCGTGGTCACGCCATTGCAGGAGGACGGCAGGATCTGGCTGGCCCAGGTCGCCTGCGCGTCATAGTGCGTGTGCACGTCGACAAAGCCGGGCGTCACCAGCCGCCCCCGCGCGTCAATCTCCTCCCGCCCGTTTTGCACGACAGAGCCGACGGCACTTATCCGCCCGCCCGAGACCGCCACATCCACCTCCCGCAGCGGCCCGCCGGAGCCATCGGCAACAGTCCCGCCACGGATCACCAAGTCCGGTCGCTCGCTCATCGGTGTTGGCTCCTGAGGGTTGGGGGAAGAGACAAGCCGATGCTAATGCCTGCCACAGCAGAGCGCCAGCATGGTGGAGGCCGATGCACTGGGCTAGGCGTCAGGCATCGCGGCGGGTATGATAACAGCATGGTCGAGATCGCCGAAATACAGGATGAAAAAAGCTTCCGGGCATGGCTGCTGGAAACCGGGCAGCCGCGCGAGGTTTGTGTCGCGCTGGCTGCCAGAGCCGCGATGCGGGTGCTGCCGGTCGTTTGGGAAAACGCGCTCCGCCACGGGCGGTTTTCTGCCATGCCGTTCCTGCGGGCATCGTTGATCGCTGGTGTTGCCGGCCTCTCGCCGCCGGGGGTATTGACAGACCGCGAGCACGCTAGCGCTGTGCGAGCCGCCGCCCGAGCCTCCGCCGACGCCGCCCGAGCCGACGCCGCCTACGCCGCCGCCTACGCCGCCGCCTACGCCGCCAACGCCGACTACGCCGCCGCCTACGCCGCCTACGCCGCCAACGCCGCCGACGCCGCCTACGCCGCCGCCAACGCCGCCGACGCCGCCGACGCCGCCGCTTACGCCTGGACGGCTCTTCGCTCCGATTGTGCCGAATTGGTTGGTGGCGGAGCATTGCACACCCAGCCGCTCTTTGGCGCAGAGCCGCCGGGATGGATCGGCGACCGCCTGGGCCGCATCTGGGAGACGGCCCGTTCTCCCTCTGCTGCCGATTGGTCGTTCTGGCTCGACTGGTACCAGCGAACCCTGGACGGCCGGCCACAAAACTGGCCGCTCCTCCTGGAAATCGCCCTCCAGGAGGACGACTTCTGGCAAGGCCCAGACGCCGATGTCAACGCCCGGATCGCCGAGATCGTCGCCCGGTTCGAGGAACCCGACGCGCCGGAAGCTCCATCGGAGCCGCCTCCGCCCGCAGCCGCCGACCCCATCGCCGCAGCCCTGCCGCAGGCCATCGACAACTCCTTCAACGCAGAGCGGGTCATTGAGGTAGAGGCAACCGAAGCAACCCGCTTCGACACCGAAGCCATCACAGAGATGGAGGCCGACGCCTTCACCCTTGGCCTCCGCCGCCTGCGCAACCTGCTGGAGGACATTGCCGAGGCCGTCTCCAAACGCCCGAACGTGCTCGCCGCCATGCCGGACGCCATTGACCCGGCTAACAAGGAACTCGGGCGGTCGTCCGACTCTCCGTCCATCCTCTATCACGCGCTGCTGCGCGCCGCCGCTCGCATCGAAACCATGTGCCGGCGGGAGGAACTGCCCTCGGGCGATTATGAGGTGGAGGATTTCCGCCAGCAGTTCCGCAGCATCGCGCTCGACATTCTGGTGAACGATCCGCAGGTGAAAAAGGCGCTCGACGCGCGACTCGAATTCCATCTGCAGGAATTGAGCGAAGCGGAGCGGGCGGATATGCGCCGGCTTGGCACTGGCCTGGCGGAGGTCTCTGTCCCGCGCCTAGGCGCGCAGATGGTGGAGGACGCGGAGACCGCCACCGACCCGTTCGAGCAGGACATGGAGGCCCGCAAAGGCGCGACCTACCAGTTCTCCAGTCGCCTGTTCCGCATGATGGAGCGCAACCCGGCGAAGGTTGAAGCGGTTGCGATAGGCGTCGGTAGTCTCGGCATTATCGTCACCCTTGTTTCCATGTTTGTCTAAACATCCCCCCACCCCTCGTCATTGCGAGGCGCCGCAGGCAACGAAGCAACCCAGAAGCGCCAACGCTCTGAAGTCCCTGGGTTGCCAAGCCTTCGGCTCGCAATGACGGCGGTGGCTGTGTTTGTCGGGCGTACCCGCCTCTTGACATTCGCTGAAAAAAGAACATAATACGAACATAATTTTCCGCACATTACCCCTTCATCCTAAGGCCGGACAGGGCCCCGCTCCACCTTCACAACCCTTAACCTTCACCCCCGCAAAATGTTAAGGTTTGTTCAGGTTTG
>JAPOJR010000004.1:0-234 GCA_029978325.1 Alphaproteobacteria bacterium
ACCAAATACGAAAACCAATATAGGGATTAGGCTCGACAATTTTCGCATAGACTAGCACCGCCGCAATATAGTATGGTATGATCGAGCCGCTCAGAAACAGCGGATTCGATTGATAGGAACGATTGTGGATAACCCTGTTGATGTCCACTTGATGTTGCTATCGTAATTTGCTGAGTGGCACAATTACTGAGACGTCGCGGGCCGGGGTTTTCAACTGATCTTTACCGCTACGCG
>JAPOJR010000004.1:244-54152 GCA_029978325.1 Alphaproteobacteria bacterium
CGGCAGCGCGCCGGTGCAGGATCCCGTAGTAACCCAGCAGCCTGCTTTGATCGTCCTGCCCAAGCGTGCCTGGCGGTTGGCCAGCGCTGCGGCGACGTTTAGCGGGTGCCCATTCATGGTTTTGCCAGAATGGCCCTCAGCGTGAACCGCGCCGTTTACGTGCTGCACCACCTTGTGGCCGGACAGGTCAAAGCGCTGCCAGTCGGTCCGCCACTCGCCCAGCACCATGCCGGCATGGCCGTTGGCATCGGCCTGATAGAGCAGCGCGGTTTCCGGCCCGCCCGGATTGGCGGTGCGGCGCCAAACCAGTTCGATGCCGGGGGCGACGGCATCGATATAGGCCGCGATTTTTTCCGCCGTAAACGGTGCGGCGGCGGGCGGCACGTCCTTACCGAAGCGCAGCACGAATTCCGATTCGAGCAATAACGGCTCGCCGGGACATTTGACGGTAGCGCCACTGGCGACCGTCCATTCGGCGGCCAGTTCGGCACAGCCCGTGTCCTGCATGCCGGCGGGCGGCGGGCCGGCCTTCCAGCCGCCGGGGGTCAGGTTGCCGATCCGGAAAGTGTCCGCCTGTACGGCGATGACGTCCGCTTCGGTTCTGGGGAAGTCGGAAACGGCGATTTCTACCGCCTTACCCGCCATACGTGCGGCTTTCAGGGTTTCGGCGAGGCTCATTGCACGTTGTCCTTGATCCAATGTTGCACGAGGTTGGCGACCAGGTCGCTGTTGCGGTCCATCATGGGGAAATGCGAGTTGCCTGCAATCCCCATTTGCGGCAGGTCCCAGTTGACCCAGTGGCCGCCGGCGGCGGAAATGCGCGCGCCGTAATCGGCCACGAGTCGGCGGAACAGCGCCCAGCGCTCATGCCCCTCGAAATTGTCGCCCCAGATGACGACGTGCCGGGTGCCGGCGTCGGAAAGCGTCTGCACCTGGGCATCGTCTGCCAGGGCGGGGCCAGAGGGCTCAAGGCTGACCACGGCCCGGACCATGCCCGGATTGTTCACCGCAGCCTGGAACGAGAAGGCGCCGGACTGGCTGTGGCTGACGATGACGCAGGGGCCAACCTTGGCCACCAGTTCGTCATAGGCTTTCTGGGTAATGGCATCGTGGCCGGCCCAGCGGGCGACCACCTGCTTCTGGTACTGGTCCGTCGCGTAGGTCGGCCATTCGGTGTTGGCGAAATAGGTTCGGTCCTCGTGGCGGGTGGCGAAGCCGTCCAGCGGGCCGAAGCGGAACATGCGCCAGGCGTCCTGCTGCGAGCGGAAAATCGGCTCGCCCTCGAACACCTCGGGATACTTCGCCCAACTTGCCCGACCGCGCTCGACTGCGTCGGAACAGTAGACGTCGAAGCCGGCCTCCAGAAAGCGCTGCTGCCAGCCTGGCCGCCCGTCGGGCGTGTCCTCCCAGGTGACGCCGGTCTGGCCGCCGCCGTGCCACATCAGCACCGGGTAGGGGAAACTCGGCGCGGAGAGGAGTGTGTATTGCACATACATCTGCTCGACCGCGAACCGGCCGTTCGGGTCGATCTCGATCGGCGGCCCGCCCTGGGTGATGCGTGCGGTGCGCACCGGCAGGCCGGAAAGTTCGACCATCCGGCCGCCGAGATGAAAGCCGCCGATGGCGCGGACTGAGAAGGTCATGGGTCAGGCCTCCGCAGCCTGGATCGCCCGCCACACCGCCTCTGGCGTGGTGGGCATGTCGATGTGCTTGACGCCAACGATTTCCAGCGCATCCAGCATGGCGTTGATGACCGCGGGCGGCGCGCCGGTTGCGCCGGCCTCGCCGCATCCCTTGACGCCCAGGGGGTTGGCGACGGTCGGCGTTTCGACCGGCAGGAAGTCGAAATCGGGAAAGTCGGACGCGCGCGGCAGGTGGTAATCCATGTAAGAGCCGCTCAGCAATTGGCCATCCTCGCCATAGACTGTGCGCTCAAACAGTGCCTGGCCGATGCCCTGGGCGATGCCGCCATGCACCTGGCCCTCCAGCAGCAAGGGGTTCAGGGCGCGGCCGAAATCGTGGACGACGGTGTAGTCCAGCAGGGCGAAGGCGCCTGTGTCGGGATCGACCTCAACCTCGGCGATGTGGACGCCATAGGGGTAGGTATGGTTTTCCGGCACGAACCGGTCAAAGCCGCCAAGGCCCGGCGCCTCGCCTTCCGGCAGATTGGCAGGGTCCTGGGCCAGGGCCGCCACCTCCGGCAGAGAGATCCGCAGGTCTGTGCCTACGACGGAAAATTCGCCGCCGGCAAAGTCGATATCGCTTTCGCCGGCCTCGAACTTCTGGGCGGCAATGCGTTTCGCCTTCTCAATGATCTTATCGGATGCCCTGGCAATCGCGCCGCCACCCATAGGGATTGACCAGGAGCCGCCTGTGCCCGTGCCGGTCTCGACTTCGTCGGTATCGCCTTGGATCACGACCACGTCTTCCGGATCGACGCCCAGCCATTCGTGCACCACCTGGGCATAGCTGGTGCGGTGGGCTTGGCCATTCGTCTGTGAGCCGATGCCAACGGTGACGATGCCATCCGGCTGGACATCCACCTTGGCAGCTTCCGACAAAGCAGGCCCGCCGCCACAGCGTTCGATATAGAGGCAGACGCCGATGCCGCGCAGGCGGCCCTGCACCTCGCTTTCGGCACGGCGTTCGGAGAAGCCCTTCCAGTCGACCCGCTGCTTCGCCTGCTCCAGCAGGTCGGCGAAATCCGCGCTTTCGTAGGTGAGGCCGGTGGGGGTTTTGTAGGGGAATTGTTCGGGCCGTAGCGCGATGCGGGCCCGGTAGGCGATGGGGTCCTCGCCCAGGTCGCGGGCGGCCTGATCGACCAGGCGCTCTATCAGGTAGGTAATTTCCGGACGGCCAGCGCCGCGGTAGGCGTCCACGGGCGTGGTGTTGGTAAAGGTGCCGGTAACGCGGACATAGAGCGCCGGAATGCGGTAGGCATTCGCCGCCATATGCATGTTCGTCGGCGAGACGGCGCTGCCGTTGGCGTTGTAGGCGCCGAGGTTGGCGAAGGTGCGCACGCGGAAGGCCAGCGGCTCACCACCGGCGTCCAGCGCCAGTTCGCCGGTGGTGACATTGTCACGCCCGGCGGTGTCGGTCAGGAAGGCCTCGTCGCGGTCGCTGACCCATTTGACCGGGCGGCCCAGGTCGCGCGCCGCGAACAGGGTCATGCAGTTTTCGGCATAGAGGCCGTTCTTGCCGCCGAAGCCGCCTCCGACATCGCCGACCAGCACCCGCACCGCTTCGCGCGGGACCTTGAACACGACGTCGGCCAATTGCTCCTTGAAGCGATGCGGCATTTGGGTGGTCGCGTGGACGATGAAGCGGCCATCCTCATACCGGCCGAGAGAGCCGCGGGTTTCAACCGCGTTCAGCAGCACGCGGTTGTTGATGACGTCCAGTCGGACAACGCGGGCGGCCTTGGCAAAGCCTGCTTCGGTTGCAGCTTGGTCCCCCAGTTGGAACTCGAAGGCGCGGTTCGCCGGCGCATCGGGCCAGAGTTGTGGCGCGCCAGTCTCAGTGGCAGCCTTGGCGTCGGTGATCGCGGGCAGAGGCGAATAGTCAACCTGGATCGCCTCCGCCGCATCGCGGGCTTGTTCGCGGGTTTCGGCAACGACGAAGGCGACGCTCTCGCCGGCATAGCGCACGCGGCCGCGCGCCAGCAGCGGCTGGCCATGGTGATGGTAGACCGTTTCCGGAACCAGGGGCGGGAAGGCGAGGGTCGGGATATCGCCGAGCCCCGCCACATCCGCACCGGTATAGACCGCCAGCACGCCGGGCATGGCTTTCGCTGCGTTTGTGTCGATACTGGTGATTTCGGCATGACCATAGGGGCTGCGCAGGACATAGCCATGGGCCAGATTCGGAAAGGAGAGATCGTCCAGGAACTGGCCTTCGCCGCACAGCAACGTCGGGTCTTCCAGCCTTAGCAGCGGTTGCGAGATGCCGAATTGCGCCATGAAACGCCTCTTTTCAACGGGAGCCTGCATTCCAGCACGGTCAGCGGCGGAACGGAAGGGGGACGGCCGAACCTGCCGCTCAAACCGAGAATACGCCGGTCTTGTAGAACGCGTCCAACTGTGCCCGGTATGGAGCGGTGTCGAAACCGCGCTCCGCCAGCCAATCGGAATTGTAGTAGGTGTCGAGGTAGCGTTCGCCTGGATCGCAGATCACGGTAACCAAGCTTCCCGACCGCCCGTCCCGATGCATTTCAGCCGCAATCTGCAGGGTGGCAAACAGGTTGGTGCCGGTGGAGCCGCCGCACTTGCGGCGCAGCAGTCCTTCAAGGAAATGGATCGCGGCATAGGAGGCGGCGTCGGGAACTTTGACCATTCGGTCAATGACTCCTGGCAGAAACGATGGTTCGGCGCGGGGCCGGCCGATGCCTTCGACATTAGACGGGGTAGACAGCGTGCGGCTGCGGTCGCCATCGCGATACACATCGAAAAAGACAGAGTGTTCCGGGTCGGCCACGCACAATTGCGTCCTGAGCCGCTTATAGCGGATGTAGCGGCCAATAGTTGCCGAGGTGCCGCCGGTGCCAGCGCTCATCACGACCCAGGCAGGCTCGGGATAGCGTTCCGCCGTCATCTGCGAGAACAGGGATTCGGCAATGTTGTTGTTGCTGCGCCAGTCGGTGGCCCGTTCGGCATAGGTGAACTGGTCCATGTAATGGCCGCCCAGTTCGCCGGCCAGGCGGTGCGATTCGGCGTAGATCTGGCTCGACTCGACCTTGTGGCATTCGCCGCCATAAAACTCGATCTGGTTGATTTTTTCGACCGAGGTCGATTTGGGAATGACCGCAATGAAGCGCAGGCCAAGCAGACGCGCGAAATACGCTTCCGACACGGCCGTGCTGCCGGACGAGGATTCGATAATCGGCGTGCCCTCGGTGATCCAGCCGTTGCAAAGGCCATAGAGAAACAGCGACCGCGCCAGGCGATGCTTCAGGCTGCCGGTCGGGTGGATCGATTCGTCTTTGAGGTAGAGCGTGATGTCGTTCAGCGCCGGCAGGTCCAGCCGGATCAGGTGGGTGTCGGCGGAGCGCGTCAGGTCCGCCTCGATCTTGGCGATCGCCGTGTTGACCCAGTCGCGCATGCTACCGCTCCCATCCGGCAGCCGTCCGGCACAGGGGCCGGACGGACCTGCCATGCCGCTGGTTACGCCGCCGCCGCGACCGTCAGGCGGCCGGTCACGCCGAACTTGTCGATCAGTCCCTGGACGGTGCCGTTCGCTTTCATTTCCTCGATAAAATCGCTCAGCATCTTAAAGCCGGCGTCCCGGCCCTTTTTCGTGCACGATGCCTGTTGCACGGCAGTGAAGCGATCCGGCAGCAGCCGGGCGCCGGGCAGTTTCTTTACGTCGTCGATCAGCTTCGGGCGCAGGCCGGCCAGGGCGTCCATCTTCTCGTTCACGAACAGATCGAACGAAGCATCGAGGCCGGAAACGCGGCTGACCTCGGCATGCTTGATGTTCCGTTCCAGCCACAGGTCATAGGCGGCGCGGGCGGATACGGCGATCCGGGTGCCGGCGCTGTCAACCTCTGCGCATTTCTGGAATTTTGAGCCGGCAGGTACCATGTAAGTCGCCTCGATCTCCACATACGCGGCAGTAAAGTTGACATAGGTGGCGCGTTGCGGCTCGGCTCCGACAAAGCCGACGTCCCACAGGTCATCCTTGGAAGAATCGGCCAGCAAGCCCGGATTGGCATAGGGGTGATATTCGACCGGCACGCCCAGTCGTTCGGCGAACAGCGCGGCCATCGAGGGGGCGACGCCCTCCGGGTCGCCAGATGCCGTCTTGCCGGTAACCAGCAGGAAGTTACTCATATTGATGGCGGCGCGCAGCTTGCCGGTGGGCGCCATCTCGGCGGCGAGGGGGTGAGCCATGGGGCGGTGTTCCTATCCTGAATTGGTGACTGGCTTGCACTTAACCCAATTCACGTATCAGCGGCAAGCGACCCTGTAGCCGGACCGGTCGTCATGGCCCGATGTGGCGCTGTTACCGCCGGGTAAAGTTCATGCATGCCTAGCGTGCGGCCGTCGGCGCAAACGATGCGGCAGTGGTGGCGTTGCAGTTGCCTTGGCTCGCGGACGCCGCAGGAGTGCGCAATGATGCCGATTTCATGGTGCATATGCTTGGCGTACCGGGCGACGCGGTCCGCCTTGTCGACCGGGTCGAGCCCTTTCTGCAGGCGTGGGTCATGGGTAGTGACGCCGGTCGGGCAGGTATTGCGGTTGCATTGCAGAGCTTGGATGCAGCCGAGCGCAAACATGAAGCCACGAGCGGATTGCACAAAGTCCGCACCGGCGCAGATCGCCCAGGTCGCTTCCGCCGGCGTGATCAGTTTGCCGCTGGCGATGATGCGGGTGCGGCCATGCAATCCTGCGCGGTCGATGATGTCGGCTACCCGTGGCAGGGTTTCCTTGATCGGCAGACCGACATAGTCCATCAGGCTCATCGGCGCTGCGCCGGTGCCGCCGTCGCCGCTGTCGATGGTGATGAAGTCCGGCGCGCTCTCAATGCCGCGCCGGCCGATTTCCACCATCAGGTCCTCCAGCCAATCGTAACCGCCGATCACCGCTTTGAAGCCGGTCGGCTTGCCGGTAACGCCGCGGACGTGGGCGATCATGTCGAGCAGGTCGCCGGCGCTGTCGATTTCCGGGTGGCGGTTCGGGCTGATTGAATCCTTGCCCACCGGAATGCCGCGGATCTTGGCGATTTCTTCCGTGACTTTAACGCCGGGCAGAATACCGCCTTTTCCGGGCTTTGCCCCCTGGCTGAGCTTAATTTCGACCATTTTGACCTGTGGGTGGCCAACGACCTGCCGCAGTTTTTCATCCGAAAGCTGGCCTTGTTCGTCGCGCACCCCATATTTGGCGGTGCCGATCTGAAAGACGATGTCGCATCCTCCCTCCAGGTGGTAGGGAGCCAACCCGCCTTCGCCGGTGTTCAGCCAGATCCCGGCCTTGCGCGCGCCGTTCGACAAGGCCAGCGCCGCCGGCCGCGAGATCGCGCCATAGCTCATACCTGAAATATTGAACAGCGATTGCGGGCGGTAGGGATAGCGGGCGTAAGGGCCGATTTCCAGAACTCCTGTCGGGGCGGCGTCCTGGTCCAGAGGTGGATAGGCGGCGTTGGCAAACAGGATAGTGCCGGTGGGGCGCAAGTCGCGAGTGGAGCCGAAGGCTACCGTCGTATCGAGGTCTTTGGCCGCGCGATAGACATAGGAGCGCTCGGCCCGGTTGAACGGCATCTCTTCGCGGTCCTGGGCGAAGAAATACTGGCGCAGGAATTCGCCCAGGTCTTCGAGCAGATAGCGCATCCGCCCGATCACCGGGAAGTTGCGCCGAACCGCATGCTTGGTTTGGGTTACGTCTAGTACGTAAAGCGTGACCAGGGCCAGCACGGCCAAGCCCAATACAAACAGAAATAGGGCCGCCGAAAACTCTATGATTCGGGTGACGATCGTGAAATCCATGGTCACTCAACTCGCCCAGTCTGGGGGAGGTCCGCTGGCTGCGGGCCGGGTGTTCTACTCAAGATGAGGGTATTGGCTGGCCGATACTAGACGGCATGCGTCAATTGGCGGACAATGCGCCGTGCGCCGCATGCCTGTCGGCGCGGTCACAGGCGGAGCACGGCGACTTATGTATTTCGGTTGGGTCATTGTCGCCCTGGCGTTCGTCAGCCTGACGGCATCGTATGGCCTGTTGTTCGGCTATAGCGTTTTTGTACCGCACTTGAGCGAGGCATTGGGGTTGAGCCGGGCGGCGGTTCTGGCGCCGTTTTCTGTCTGTGTGGCGCTGTATTCGCTGCTGAGCCTGGTGACTGGCCGGTTGACCGACCGGCTTGGCCCGCGACGGGTGATGCTGGTCGGCGGTGCGGCGCTGGCGGGCGGCTATGCCCTGATCGGCCAGGCTGAGACGACCGCGGAGCTGTTCATCGGCATGGGCGGCGTGGTCGGCGTTGGTATGAGCGCGGCCTATATTCCGACGACGGCGACGGTGGTGCGTTGGTTTCTGGCGCGCCGCGGCTTGGCGCTGGCCTTGGCCAGCATGGGCCT
Organism: Alphaproteobacteria bacterium; assembly: GCA_029978325.1. GTDB lineage: Bacteria > Pseudomonadota > Alphaproteobacteria > Bin95 > Bin95 > JACKII01. Next base: position 8,310 of record JAPOJR010000004.1, read on the forward strand.
CAGCGCGTCGATGGCGGCGGGTCCGTTCGCCGCCGTGTCCCTGATCGACGCATTCGGCTGGCGTCCTGCCGCATTGGCGTTGGGGCTGATCTGCGGGGGCGCGGTGTTTCTATGCGCCATGGGCATGCGGCGCGATCCGGGGGAGGGGGCATTCGATGCGGCGACGTCGAAGCGGCCCTTGCCGCCGGAACCAGCCTTGACCTTTGCCGAGGCCCGCCGGACTCCGGCTTATTGGGTATTGGCGGGCGTATTCGTGCTGACCTGGGCCATCATGTTTTTTCCGTATTCGCATCTGGCGAGCCTGCCCGCCGATTTCGGCTATGCCGCGCATCATGGTGCCGGGTTGATCGGCTCTCTGGGCGCCGGCGGCGTGATTGGACGGCCGGCTGCCGGGTGGTTTGCCGACCGTACCAGTCCGCGCGCGGCGCTGGCGGCGGTGATTCTGGTCCAGGCCTTGGCGTGCGGTGTGTTCATCTGGGCAGAGGCATTGTGGGTGCTCTATGCCGCGTCGGCGCTGTTCGGCGTCGGTGCGACGGCAGGCGTGACGCTGTTTCCGGCCATGGTCGGCAGCATGTTCGGGCGGCTGCATGTCGGCGCGATATCCGGCTCGATCTTCGCCATCGGTGGGTTGGCCGGCTCGCTTGGGCCACTGGCGGCTGGTTATATTCACGATGTCACCAGGGCCTATACCCTGGCATTTGCCATCGGGGTCGGCGGCAATCTGCTGGCAGTTGGATTAGTGACGCGGTTGCGGTCATTTTCGGGAAACTAGCATCGGGCAACCCGCCCCTTGCATTCCGGTGCGCCTTTCGCTCCTATGGCGCGCCTTTCATGGGAGCCGTCTATGCCGTCCGCACTCAAAACCGTTCCGCACGCCTCGCATTGGGGCGCGTTCACCGCCGTTGTTCGCGATGGCCGTGTCATCGACGCTCTGCCGATTGCCAACGATCCGGATCCTTCGCCGATGCTGGCGGCGATCCCGGGCATGGTGCATGGGCCGGCGCGGATCGCAGAGCCGATGGTGCGCGAAGGCTGGCTGAAGCATCGCGACCGCAACCGCGGCGCGGACCGGTTCGTCGCAGTGTCGTGGGACGAGGCGCTGGACCTGGTCGCGGGCGAACTGAAGCGCGTTAAGGCGGACCACGGCAACGCCTCGATCTTCGCCGGCTCCTATGGCTGGGCGTCCGCCGGGCGGTTCCATCACGCGAAAAGCCAGCTTGGCCGCTTTATGAACACTTTCGGTGGCTATACTACCCAGAAATACAACTACAGCTATGCTGCCGCCCTGGCGCTGCTGCCGCATGTTTGCGGCACGGCGCAGCCAAGCGAGGGGCCGATCAGTTCCTACGAAACCATCGTCGCCGAGACGCGGCAGATGGTGTGCTTCGGTGGCCTGTCGATGAAGAACACGCAGCTCGATTCCGGCGGCCTGGCCCGGCATGAGAGCGCGGACTGGTTGAAACGTGCGGCGGAGGCGGGCGTGCGCTTTGTCATTGTCAGCCCGATCCGCGACGACGTCCCGCCATTCCTGGATGCGATGGGGGCGGCCGAATGGCTGCCGATCCGGCCGAATACCGATACTGCGATGATGCTGGCCATGGCCTATGTGCTGGCGAGCGAGGGCTTGGCCGACGACGCTTTCCTGGCCAGTCATTGCGTCGGCTGGCCGCAATACCGCGCCTATCTGTTGGGTGAGCGCGACGGCGTGGCCAAAACGCCCGCCTGGGCCGAGGGCATCTGCGGCGTGCCGGCGGACCGTATCGCCAGTCTGGCGCGAGAGAGCGCCGGCCTGCGCACCATGTTGTCCGCAGCCTGGTCGCTGCAGCGCGCCGACCATGGCGAGCAGCCGTTCTGGGCGTTGGTGGCGCTGGCGGCGGCTGTGGGCCAGATCGGCCTGCCGGGCGGCGGTTTTGGCTTCGGCTATGCCTGCGTCAGCGGCCAGGGCGTGCCGCGGTCTACGGTATCCATGCCGACTTTGCCGACCTTGAAGAATCCGACCGACAGCTTTATCCCGGTCGCGCGCATTGCCGATATGCTGCTGTCGCCTGGCGGTGAATACGAGTATGATGGTGAGATACGCACCTATCCGGACGCGCGGCTGGTCTATTGGTGCGGCGGCAATCCGTTTCATCATCACCAGGACCTGAACCGGTTGGCCCGCGCTTTCCAGCAGCCGGAATGCGTCGTCGTGCACGAGCCGTTCTGGACCGCAACGGCCCGGCATGCCGATATCGTCTTGCCGGCGACGACGACGCTGGAGCGCAACGACATTTGCGCCGGCAAGCGCGATCACACCTGGGCAGCCATGCACCAGGCGATCGAGCCCGTCGGCAATGCCCGCAACGACCATGCTATTTTCTGCGGGTTGGCGGCGCGCCTAGGCAACCTGGAGGCCTTCACCGAAGGCCGCGACGAAGCTGGCTGGCTGCGCCACATGTACCAGGTCGCCGAGGAGAAGGCTGCGGCCCAAGGCGTGACGCTGCCGCCATTCGAGGCATTCTGGGAAACAGGCGAGGTCAACATTCCGACGCCGACCAAGCCGTTTGTGCTGTTCGAGGATTTCCGGCTGGACCCCGAAGGCGTGCCCTTGAAGACGCCGTCGGGCAAGTTCGAGATATATTCCGAGACTATTGCGGGGTTTGGTTACGACGATTGCCCCGGCCACCCGGTCTGGTTCGAGCCACATGAATGGCTTGGTCATGTGCAACAGGTAAGCGAAACGCCGTTGCACCTGATCTCAAACCAGCCGCGCACCCGCCTGCATGGCCAGAACGACCCAGAGGGTCCAAGCCGCGCCAGCAAGATCAAAGGCCGCGAGCCGATATGGCTGCACCCGGAAGATGCCGCCCTGCGCGACGTCACGGATGGCGATATCGTCCGTGTCTTTAACAGCCGCGGCGCTGTTTTGGCCGGCGTGGTGGTAACTGACCGGGTTATGCCCGGTGTCGTGCAACTGGCGACCGGCGCCTGGTACGACCCGGCCGAACCAGGCGGCCTCGACAAACACGGCAATCCCAATGTTTTGACCCGAGACCAGGGCACTTCGCGCCTTGGGCAGGGGCCAAGCAGTCATTCCGCCTTGGTCCAGGTCGAGCGCTATCGTGGCAACCTGCCGCCCATTACGGCCTGGCAGGCTACGGAGGGGTCTGCATGATGGATGGATTGCTGTAACGATTTGATGGCGCAAGATCATAGAGCGGCGACCGTACCTCCTGGGCCCCGGGGCCGCCTTTGTTCACGATGGAGAGCCCTACCATGCAGTTGATCGTCCGCAAGTTGCTAAGCAAGGAAGAAGTTTCGCAGGTTCGGTCACGGATGGATGCCGCGCCTTTTATCGAAGGCGCTTCCCGCGTCGCTGGCGCCGCGGCGTCGGTCAAAAACAATCAGCAAATCCGAGAAGATTCCGATATCTACAAGGAGTTGGTCCCGTATCTGATGCGGAAGATTGCCGGCAATTCCCAGGTCACCAACAATTTTTTTCCAAAGACAATTTTGCCGCTGCTTCTGTCTCGGTACGAGGTGGGGCGGTTTTATGGGCCGCACATGGATGCGCCTTTTTTCCGAAACGGCGATTTGCGCGCAGATGTCTCCATGACCTTGTTTCTCAGCGAGCCAGAGGAATATGGCGGCGGGGAATTGACGCTGATGCCGGGTGGCGAAGAAGTCATGATCAAATTGGCGGCAGGGGACGCCTTCTTCTATCCGACAACGGTTCTGCACCGCGTGGCGGAAGTGACTTCGGGCGCGCGCGTGGTTGCCGTTACCTGGATGGAAAGCTTTATTCGCAACCCTCAATATCGGGAAATCGCCGCGCAATTGAATCGTGTGCAAGGGGCGCTTGCAATCCGTCCGGACCTCTCCGAAGAAGCCGATATTTTGCGGGCGGCCTCTTCGAACCTGCTGCGGGATTGGTGGGGGCGTTAGAGCGTCGCCCCCGGTCCTACCGGATCGAAATCTGCTCCAGTAGAGCGCCGCCGCCCGCTATTTTACTTTTCGCCCGCTGGTGCGTTGCAGCACGCCTTCGACAAAGGGTGAGGTCTGGATGTCCTGGAAGCCGGCGGCGGCGAAATAGCCCTCTACATCCGCTGTTGAGTGCGCCAGGCCAGTGCCGTTGACGATGGCCTCCGACAGGCCCCAGAGCGCCGCGTCCGCCGGGCCGGAGCGGTCGGCGTCCAGCGCCTCGCCGACCAGGTGGAACTCGCCGCCGGGTGCGAGGGCGTCGAAGGTCTTTTTGACCACGGCCCGGAACTCGTCCCGCCCGTACATCGGCAGGTTCGAGGCCATGACGGCCACGTCCGCGCCTTGCGGGAAGGCATCCTTGTTGAAGTCGCAGGCCAGTGCCTCTACCCGGTCGCTAACGCCGTTCTCGGCGATGAACTCCCGCGCCACCTCGGCCACGGAGGCCAGGTCGAGGACAGAGGCTTTCAGATCGGGGTAGAGTTTTGCGGCCTCGATGCAATACGCGCCGGAACCGCCGCCGATGTCGATCATGTGCTTTTTGCCGGAGAGGTCCACCTGGCGCAGGAACAGCCGTCCGGCGCCGCGGCCGATGGAGTAGGTGGCGCGGTGATAGCGGCGGGCGTCCTCCACCGTGAACTCGGAGACCTTGACGTTGTCGGCACGAGGCGGCGTCTGGTTCTGAAGGATTTCGGAGAGGCGGCCCCACTCGTTCCAGTCCGGTTTTGTGAACAGCATCCACTCGCCGGCATAGCCGGGCTGGCCCTGCACCAGGAAGCGTTCGACGTCCGGCGCGTTCTTCAGCCTGTCGCCGTCGCGCTCGACCAGGCCGAGGCCGACGCAGGCGACGATGATGCGCTCGCCATGCAGGGCCGTGACGCCCATGGCCTTGCTCAGGCTTGCCTCGGTGTTGTGGCCTTCGGCGATTTTGGTGAACAGGCCCAGCTCGACGCCGGCCATCAGCGCCGCGCTCTCACGGTAGGCGCGGACCATGCGTTGCAGGCGGACGGTGGTGGGGCGGGGATTGGTGGCGGCGGTCATGGTCAGGCGTTTCCTTTGGGTCGCATTCCGGGGAGCAGTAAGATAAGCGCAGCCAGCACATCGAACGCAACAAAGGCGAGCAGGGCGGGTCCATACGCCCCGGTGCCGTCGCGCAGCCATCCGGCCAGCCCGGAGCCGAAGCCAGCGCCGATGTAGAGGGCGATGTTGGCAAAGCCGTAGACCTTGCCATAGGCCGCCGGTCCGAATGCCTGCCGCAGCAGCAGCGGTGGCAGCATCACCACATTGCCGATCACCAGGCCCGCTATGGCACAGCCAAGATAGACCGAGGCCAGACCGCTGGCGCCATAGAGGATGGCGATCCCGGTGCCCTGCAGCAGGTACGTGGCGGCGGCCAGCCAGGAGACCGGCAGGCGGTTGGTCAGATAGCCGGTGCCGAGCCGTCCGACCGCACCGACGGCCACGCCCAGGCTTATGGCGTAGGCGGCGTCCGCGGCAGGTAGCAACTCGCTCAAGTACGCCAGTTGGTGGGCCAGATAGCCCACCTGCGCGCCCAGCCCCAGGCCGCCGGCGATGGCGATGCGCCAGAACCGGGCGGTCCTGAGAGCATCTCGGGCGGTAAAGCTGGTCTCGGGGGCAATGGCGGCGCGGTGTGCATCGGTGGGCCGGCGCAATACGAACAGGGCCAGCGGCACGATGGTCAGGGCGACGAGGGCGCCGATGGCCGTGACTGTGGCCGTAAACCCGAACACGCTGCTGGCGCCAACCATTGCCGGCACGCTAATGGCTCCGCCGACGCTGGCGCCGGTCAGGGCGAGCGATAGCGGCAAACCCAGCCGCGGCCCGAACCATGGCACCAGCGAGGCGCTGATGGCCGGCGTCGCAATCAGCGGGTAGCCGGTCGCAATCAGGGCGTAGACGGCATAGAGCTGCCAGGGCTCGGTCAGATGTCCCATGGCTGCGACGCCGCCGCCGATGGCCAGACCGCCGTAGGCCACGGCCAGCCGTGTGCCGAACTTGTCCGCGATCCAGCCGAACAACAGCGTCACCGGAATGGCCAGCCAGAAGAACAGGGTAATGGCGTTGCCGATCAGGCTGGTGCTCCAGCCATGCTCTGTCTTCAGGGCAGGCAGGTAAACCGTATTGCCATAGAACACCGTGCCCCAGGCCAGCACCGCCATCCAGAAACAGACGCCGGTGATGACCCAGGCGTAGGCAGGCGTCTGCCGGGTGGTCACGCGGCGAGACCCATCTGCCTAAGCACTGCCGCCCCCAGCTCCGTCATCGGGTTGGCGAAGGTGTAGAGGATGGAATAGTGGTTGTCGTAGTCCGGCTGGATCGCCGTCACCTCCGACCCGTTCGCACGGCAGGCGGTGGCATAGTCACCGGTCTGGCGGATCCACTCCCGCGTCTCGTGGCCGCCAACCGCAACCACCAGCGGCAGGCTGGGCCGCGGCAGGTGCCATAGTGGGCTGACGTCGGGCACGGTCTCCGGTGTCATCAGCAATTCCTCGCCGCCCGGAACCTGCAGCATCGGCGTCAGGTCGTAGAGGCCGCTGACCATCGTCGCGCCCTTGATCGCATCCGCCGGCAGGCCGAGGCTCTCGCAGTCGGTTGCGGCCAACATGGCGCAGAGATGGCCGCCGGCGCTGTGGCCGGAGATAAAAATACGCTCCCGGTCGAAGCCGAACTCGTCGGCCCGCTGCCAAACCTCGGCCAGGCCGGCGCGGACCTGGCGGATCACCTCGGTCAGCGGCACGGTCGGGCAGAGGTCGTAGTTCAGCAGCACTGTTGCAGCGCCTGCCTCATGAAACATCGGCACGATCAGCGTGTGGTCGAAACTGTCGAGGAAGCGCCAGAAGCCGCCATGAACGAACACCTGCACCGGCGCGTTCGGTCTGGTCGCGGGGAACACGTCCATGCACTGGCCGGGCGTGTCGCCATAGGGCACGCGGAGCTGGCCCTTGAGGGTCGCCCGCACCCGCTCGCTATCCAGCGTCCAGTGCGCCTTCCAGACCTCGTGATCGGGCACGGCGGCGCGGGGGTTGTACTGCTGGATCAGTTCGTCGAGGTCCATGGCGTTTCGGCTCTTCCGGAGATCGTGCTAGGCAATGGCGCGTGAGACTAACCGAGGGACGCCCGCCGATGAACCGCAAATTCGTGCTGAAGACCCGCCCGGAGACTCTGCCCGGCCCGGAGCACTTCGCCATTGTCGAGGAAGCCCTGCCGCCGCTGGGCGAGGGGCAGGTGCGGTTGCGCCTCGCCTATGCGGCGGTTTCGCCCTGGCAGGCGCAGCGGTGCAAGGACTTCGCTAACTATGTCGAGCCCTTCGCCATCGGCGAGTTGATCTCCTGCGATATGCTGGGCCAGGTGGTCGAAAGCCGGGCTGCGGGGTGGGCCAAGGGAGATTTCGCCATGGGCCGGCTCGGCTGGCAGGAATATGCGGATGCTGCGCCGGCGGCGCTCACCCGTGTCGATCCGCGGCTGGGCGCGGAGACCTGGCTGACGGCGCTGTCCTCGCCGGGGTTATCCGCCTGGTTCGGGTTTGCCGACCACGCGAGGCCGATGCCGGGGGAGACCTGCGTCATCACGTCGGCCGCGGGCGCACTCGGCTCATTCGCTGTTCAAGTCGCCAAGGCGGGCGGCATGCGGGTGGTGGGTATTGCCGGCAGTGAGGCGAAGTGCCGGTTCGTTGCCGAGCAGTTGGGCGCCGATGCTTGCCTCGACCACCGTCTGCCGGACCTGGAAGGCCGTTTGCGTGTCGCTGCCGCCGATGGCGTGCATGTATTCTATGACACGGTCGGCGGGCCTGCTGCGGATGCGGTGTTCGCCAATATGGCGAAATACGGACGGATCGTGCTGGTCGGGCGGTCCGCCGCCAACATCAGCGCGGATCCTGGCGCGGATTTTGCGAATATGCGCATGGTCTGGGCCAGAGAATGCACGGTAGAGACCTTCTCCATGTACTCGCTATTGCCAGAACGCCGGGCTGAGGGGCGCAAACGCATGGCGGCTCTGGTTCAGAGCGGCAGGGTTGTGCCGCAGGTGTCGATGGTCGACGGTTTTGAGAACACGCCGCAAGCCCTGCACGACGTGCTGGCCGGCCGAATGTTGGGCAAGGCGCTGGTGCGCTATTGGCAACCGGACGGTATCCACAGCTAGGGTCAGCTGACCCCTTGCTCGGACCCGCGAATCCAGGCTTTCTCGGACTATGCAGTCCGATCCGCCCGCCGAGCCGGAGCCCGAAGCGGCCATGCCAGATGGCGACCTTTTCCCAGCCCCTGCCTTGGATACTCCTACAGCGCCCGCCGGAGACCCGCGGGCGGTGCTGCACGACGTCTTCGGCTATAGCGACTTCCGCCCGGGCCAGGCGCCGGTGATCGAGGCAGCACTGGCGGGCGAGCCGGTGCTCGCCATCATGCCGACCGGCGGTGGCAAGTCGCTCTGCTACCAGTTGCCTGCGCTCGTACGTGACGACCTTTCGGTCGTCGTCTCGCCTCTGATCGCCCTGATGCGCGACCAGGTGGCGAACCTGACGGCGGCGGGCGTGCCTGCGGGCACCGTCAATTCCGGCAACAGCCCGGAGGAAAACCGCCGGGTGCTGGCGGCGCTCCACAATGGCGAGTTGCGGGTGCTCTACCTCTCGCCGGAACGGCTGCTGTCCGACGACATGCTGGGCCGGCTGCGCAATCTCAAGCCTGGCCGCATCGCGATTGACGAGGCCCATTGCGTCAGCCAATGGGGTCACGACTTCCGGCCTGACTATCTGCGCCTTTCGGCTCTTGCCGAGCACCTGCCGGACGTGCCGCGCATGGCGCTGACCGCCACCGCCGACGCGGCCACCCAGCGCGATATTGTCGACAAGCTGTTCAGCGGCCAGGACGCCAAGGTGTTCATCTCCGGCTTTGACCGGCCAAACATACGGCTGTCGATCCAGCCCAAGGCAAGCGTCAAATCGCAAGTGTTGGCGTTTGTGCGGCGGCACAAAGGGGCTGCCGGCATCGTCTATTGCCGCTCGCGCAAGCGGGTAGAGGACGCCGCAGCCGCGCTACAGGCGGAGGGTATTCCTGCGCTTGCCTATCATGCCGGCATGCCGGCGGAACAGCGCGACGCGAACCAGGACCGGTTTATCGCGGAGGATGGCCTGGTTATGTGCGCCACCATCGCCTTTGGCATGGGCGTCGATAAGCCGGACATCCGCTTTGTCTGCCACCACGACCTGCCAGGCTCAATCGAGAGCTATTACCAGGAGATCGGCCGCGCCGGCCGCGATGGCGATCCGGCAGAGGCATTGCTGCTGTTCGGTACAGACGACATCAAGCTGCGCCGCGACCTGATCGAAAGTTCGGAGAAATCGCCAGAACAGAAGCGCATTGAGCATATGCGGCTGAACCAGCTCCTGGCCCTAGTCGAGACTGGCGACTGCCGCCGCCAGGCCCTGCTCGCCTATTTCGGCGAGAGCCGCCATGAACCTTGCGGTAATTGCGATCGCTGCCTCTCTCCGGTTAAGCGCGAGGATGGCACGATTGCGGCACAGAAATTCCTGTCCGCCATGGTCCGTACCGGTCAGCGCTTTGGTGCCGAACATCTGATCGCCATCTTGCGCGGTGAGATGACCGAGCGCATCGGCAAGCTCAGTCACGACCGGCTGCCGACATTTGGTGTTGGCAAGGAACACACAAAGGCGGAATGGCGCTCGATAGCCCGACAGTTGATGGCTGCTGATGTGATCCGTGCCGACCTGGAGGGTCACGGCAGTCTGGTACCGGGTGAGCATGCCCGCGCTGTGCTGAAGGGCGAACGCAAGGTGGGTCTGGTGCGCGACCCAAAGGTGGCTACCACCGCCAGATTGCGCCGCGAGGCCGGCATGAACGGCGGAGACGAGCCGGTGCTCAGCGACGCCGATCAGGCGGTCTACGAGCGGCTGCGCAAGCTGCGGGCACAGATGGCGGCCAAGCGCGGTGTACCGCCCTATGTGATTTTCTCTAACCGCACCCTGCGCGAGATGGCGACGGTCCGTCCGGCCGGCCTGGATGCCATGGGCGGCCTTTATGGTGTAGGCGCGCGCAAGTTGGAGGAGTTCGGACCTGCCTTCCTGAAGGCGTTGGACAGCGACTGAATATCCTGGATTGGCCGAAATTGTTGGTTCGCCGTTGCTGCGTATTATGGAAATAATGGACATCGTGCTCACGGCGAACTATTGTGGTGCATGAATATTCGAATCAATATCGGTTGCCGCATGGAATACCAACTGCCGCAACCAACACCCATGATCCTGCTTCTGAACGTACACCATTCCAGGGCAAGTGACCTGGAACGCCCGGATTTGTTGACGACTGCCCCCGCCGTGCCGGTGGAAAGCTATCGGGATAAGTTCGGAAACTGGTGCAACCGTCTGGTGGCGCCGGCAGGGCATTTTGCCGTTTCAATTGATGGCGTCGTTCGCGACAATGGCCAGAGCGATCCGACGGACTGGTCCAATCCACAACTAGCTGTTGAGTATCTGCCGCCCGATACGCTCACTTACCTTTTGGGCAGTCGCTATTGCGAAACAGATTCGCTTTCAGATGAGGCTTGGCGGCTGTTTGGCAATACGGCGCTGGGTTGGGCGCGGGTTACCGCCGTATGCGACTTTGTGCACAATCATATCGCGTTCGACTACCAACAGGCGCGCGCCACCCGAACCGCGATGGAAGCGTATCGGGAAGGCGTCGGCGTTTGCCGCGATTACGCGCATCTGGCGATAGCCTTTTGTCGGGCCCTGAACATTCCGGCACGCTACTGTACGGGATACCTGAGCGATATCGGCCAACCGCCCTCTGACGGTACAATGGACTTCGCCGCCTGGATGGAGGTTTATCTGGGCAATCGCTGGTGGGTGTTCGACCCGCGCAACAACAACCTGCAATATGGCCGGGTGATGATTGCCTTCGGACGGGACGCCGCCGACGTCCCGTTGGTCCACACCTTCGGCCCGAACACGCTGGTGGGGTTCAAAGTCTGGGCTGATCAGGTGCCAGCCTCGCAATAGCGCTGCTGGCACCTGGCGTTTCGGGCAATCGCGCCTTAAGCGTCTTTGGCTGAACCCGCCATGACCCGATAGATGCCGGCGCCGATCACGGCCCCGACCAGCGGTGCCACCCAGAACAGCCAGAGCTGATCCAGGGCCCAGCTGCCCTGGAAGATCGCCTGGCTGGTCGAGCGCGCCGGATTAACCGAGGTGTTGGTGACCGGAATGGAGATCAGGTGGATCAGGCAGAGGGCCAACCCGATCGGGATCGGCGCAAAGCCTGCCGGGGCGCGTCCATCAGTTGCACCCAGGATGACGATCAGGAAGCCTGCGGTCAGAACAACCTCAATCACCAGGGCCGCCACCATGCTGTATTTGCCGGGTGAATGTTCACCATAGCCGTTGGCGGCAAAGCCGGCGCTGGCATCGAAGCCGCCGGCACCACTGGCGATGACATAGAGGACGGCCGCCGCAGCCAGCGCGCCCAAAACCTGGGCGATGACGTATCCGGGCAGATCTGAAGCAGAAAACCGTCCGCCTACCAGAAGACCCAGCGAGACAGCCGGGTTGAAGTGGCCGCCACTGATATGGCCGACCGCGTAGGCCATCGTCAGTACGGTCAGGCCGAATGCCAGGGACACGCCCAGCAGACCGATACCGACATCAGGGAATGCTGCGGCCAGCACCGCGCTGCCGCAACCGCCGAAGACCAACCAGAAAGTCCCGACGAATTCCGCCATTAATTTGTTCATATTGTGGCCTTTCTGCCTTAGTTAACTGAAATGATTCGATGCGAATATTGATTGACGCACAGTCTACAAAAGATTCAACTGGATTATTTATGCCACAATCTCTCCGCGATCCGCCGACAGCCTAATACACCGGCTTCCGGAGGTCCGGACCGGTGCATCAGCATCGCCGGTAAGGCGCCTCAGTTTCGGGTCTTTTTCGCCAGAAACGTATCGATAAAGGCCTGCGGCTCGCCGGTGGCGAAGGCTTCCTGTTGCCCCAGAACGCCGGCACGGAAGGCCTCTTCGAAGCCTTTCAGCGCCACCTCGCGGAAGCGTTTCTTGGTGCGGGCCCAGGCGACTGAGTATTTGCCGGCCAGATGTTCCGCCAGTTCGCAGGCGGTCGGCACCACCTGGTCCGGCGCGACAACGCGGTTGAAGATGCCATACCGGGTCGCCTCCGCCGCGTCCATCAGGCGGCCGGTCATTGACAGTTCCTGGTTCAGCGACCAGCCCAGATGCAGGCTGATCCAATAGCTGCCCATGACACTGGGGATGCCGGCGTTAATCTCTGGCTGGCCAACACGGACGCCGGCATGGGCCACCCGCAAATCACTGACGAGCGCGATCTGAAAACCGCCACCGGTGGCGATGCCGTTCAGCGCCGCGATGACGGGTTTCTCAGTCAAAAGGATCTGCTTGTAGACGTTGCAGATCGTGCCAAATGTTTGCTCGACCTGATGCACCTCAGTGGCGCGGGCCTCGACCAGGTCCAGGCCGGCGCAAAATGCTCGATCCCCCGCTCCACTCAGTACGATGCCTTTGACTGTTGCATCTGCATCGAGCGCGACAAGCGTTTCTGCCGTCTCGCGCGCCATCTGTTGGGTCAGAGCGTTCAAGTTGTCGGGCCGATTAAAGCGCAGCACTGCAATCGTGCCGCGCTTCTCCACCAGGACGGTATCGCTCATTGCGGCAACTCTGGCGCTTTCGCTGCAAAGTCGGTCGCGGCCTCATAAGCGGCGGCGGTTCGGTAGAGCGCCGCTTCCGCGAACGGCTTGCCGATCAGCTGGAACGACGCGGGCAGGCCGTTGGCGGTAAAGCCAGCCGGCACGCTTAGCGTTGGCAGTGCCAGGAAGTTGAGCGGGCGTGTGCAATAACTGACGCGCGCCAGAAGCGCCGCAAAGCCCTGACGGTCGCTCATGTCGGTCTCCTCGATGGTGGGGATCGGCATGTCGAAGGTCGGGGCGTGCAGCACGTCGCAATCGGCAAACGCCGCGTCGCAAAATTCGCGAACCATTCTAGGGCGGCTTTGGACGGCGGTCAGGTAGTCGGTCGCGCTGACCGCGAACCCTGCTTCCAGCCGGGCGCGGGCCTGGGAGCCATAGTCCTGAGGCCGGGTGCGGAGCCAGTGGCCATGCAGGGTGGCGGCTTCACTGGCGGTGATGATGTTGGCGATGTCGATGTTAGGATCGGGATTTGGGATGGCGACCGGTTTGATTTCAGCGCCCAGCGCCTCGAAGACCCGAAGTGATGCGTCCATCAGCGATCCGACCTCAGGGTCGAGGTTTGCCCGGTAGTAGGTTTCCGGCACGCCGATCCGCAGTCCCTTGACGTCTGCATCGATGCAGGCGGCCTCGAAATCGGGAACCGCGCGGCGGCTACAGGTCGGGTCGTTTGGATCCGCGCCAGAGATGATCCCGTACAGGCGGGCGTTGTCGCGGACCGTTCGGGTCAGCGGGCCGATAGTGTCATGGGTGAAAGACAGTCCCATAGCGCCATAGCGGCTAACCCGGCCGTAACTGGGCTTTATGCCGACCAGGCCGTTTGCGCCGGCGGGCAGGCGGATGCTGCCGCCGGTGTCGGAGCCAAGCGCGCCAAAGCTGATACGCGCCGCGGTTGAGGCACCGGAGCCGCTGGAGGAGCCACCCGTGATGTGCGCCGGGTTCCAGGGGTTGCGGCAATGCCCCCAATGCTCGTTGTGCCCCGTGGGGCCCAACGCGAATTCGGCCATGTTTAGCCCGCCCAGATAAACAGCGCCGGCGCTATCCAACCGTTGCAGTACCGTCGCGGTGTAATCAGGCCGGAAATCCTTGCGGATTTTCGAACCGCAGGTTGCCAGCATGCCGGCGCGGTAGAACATGTCCTTATGGGCCATCGGCACGCCGGCCAGCGGGCCAAGCGTATCGCCACGGGCGCGGGCGGCGTCGACGGCATCGGCCATTTGCAGCGCCAGGTCAGCCTCCAGGTGAATGAAGGCGTTGATTTTCGGCTGCCATTGTCTGATGCGGGCAAGAATGGCCACGGTCAGCTCGCGCGAGGAAATGTCGCCAGCTGCGACGGCATCTGCGGCCTCGGTCAGGCTCCAGAGGCAAGGGTCGGCGGATTTAGTCATCGGCCAGCTGCTCCAGCACCGCGAAAATTTGTGCAGGCTCGGTGTCGAACATCGACCCCGGAGCCAGCCGTTCCAGGCTGTCTTTGGCGCGGCTCAGCATGCGGACGGCGCGGTCGGCGCTATCGCGGCCGCCGGCATAGCCTTGTCCTTGGGTCAGCCAAGCCTGCATTTGATCTCGGTCAATCATCGGTCACTCCCATGCGGTATAGTCGCACTCTAGGCATAGTTTGCGCGCCAGACCAGGAGGCAACGCCATGCAAAAGCCAGTAACGCAAATGCCCGTAACCCCGTCGTCGGGAGCCGCCGGCCTGCCGGTGCGCGACCTACCCTTCGATGCGCCATGGGAGTGGTTGGCGGACGGTTGGCGCGACCTGTGGCGGGTTTGGCCGATTTCGTTGGCCTATGGCGCAGTGTTCGCCATGGTGGCGCTGGCCTTGCTGATCGGACTGTTCATGCAAGGCGGTCAGGCGATCATTTTCACGCTGGCGGCGGGCTTCCTGTTGCTGGGGCCGATTCTGGCCGTAGGCCTTTACGAAGCCAGCCGGCGCCTGGCTGCGACCGAGCCGGTCTCGTTTACTGCCGTGGCGTTTGTGCGTACGGCGTCGCCGATGCAGCTGGCCTATCTGGGCGTGGCGCTGATGCTGCTGTTTTTGTTTTGGGTAAAGTTCGCGATGCTGTTGTTCGCCCTATTCTTCGGCCAAGCACCGTTCCCGCCGCTGACCGATCTGCCGGCGACGCTCCTGCTGACCAGCCATGGATTGGGGTTGCTGGTGGTTGGCTCTGCTATCGGCGCCGGACTGGCTATTGTTGCCTTTACCCTATCGGCGGTTAGCGTGCCGCTGCTGATGGACCAGCGCACAGACTTTTTCACTGCAATCGCCACCAGCATCAAGGCTGTGACACAAAATCCCAAAGCGATGTTGTTGTGGGCGGGATTAATCGCCGGGCTGACAGCCCTGGGCATGGTGACGCTGTTCGTCGGCCTGGTGATTGCGTTCCCGCTGATTGGCCATGCCACCTGGCACGCATACCGCGCTATCGTCGTTTTGCCGGAATGAATCCCGAGACGCGCGGGCGGAGTGGTCTGGATCAGAGTGCTTGGCTTTAGCCCAGGCGGTTGATGCCATCGAATGCCGCGATCTTGTAGCATTCGGCCAGGGTCGGGTAGTTGAAAACGTTTTCGACGAAATAGTCGATCTTGCCCTTATGCGCCATCACCGCCTGGCCAATATGCACCAGTTCGCTGGCGCCCTCGCCGATGATCATCACCCCCAACAGCTCGCGGGTTTCGATGTGGAACATCAGTTTCAGGAAGCCAGAGGAATCGCCCAGGATCATTCCGCGGCAGACCTCGCGGTAGGCGGCTTTGCCGACCTCGTACGGCACGCCGGCCTCGGTTAGCTGCTCTTCGCTGGCCCCGACGGTCGAGATTTCCGGAATGGTGTAGATGCCATAGGGAAAATGCTCCGCCATTTTAATGCAGTGCTGGCTGATGGCGTGGTTGGCGGCGATGCGGCCCTGTTCCATCGAAGTCGAAGCAAGGCTGGGAAAGCCGATGACATCGCCGACGGCGTAAACATTTTCGGTCGAAGTCCGGTAGTGCTCGTCCACGGTCAGGCGCCCGCGCGCATCTGGCTTTACCCCGATATTTTCAAGCGCCAATCCGCCGACTGCGCCCGCACGGCCGACGGCATACAGCGCCTTGTGCGTGACGATGACCTTGCCGCTTGCCAGCCGGATCCGCACATGCTCGCCGCGGTCATCGTCATACTGGTCAACCCCTTCAACGCCTTCGCCAAGACGCAGCGTCACGCGGTTCTGGCGCATCTGATAAACCAGATGGTCGGCAATCTCGCGATCGACAAAGTCCAGCAATTGCGGACGTTTTTCGATCAGGGTGACGCGCACGCCTAGCGCCGCGAAAATGGTCGCGTATTCGCACCCGATGACGCCGGCGCCGATGACGGCCAGTGACTTCGGTAATTCTTTCAGGGTCAGGATGTCGTCGCTGGTGAAGATGCGCTGGCCATCGAAGGGGATATGCGGATCGCGCGCTGTCGTGGTGCCGACGGCAAGCACAACCTGGTTCGCGGTGACTTCACGCACCCCGGTGCCGTCCACGGCGTTCAAGCGAAGCGTGTGCGGATCGAGGAAGGATGCTTCCGCCGCGAACAGATCGACGCCATTGCGGGAGAAATGGTGCCGGATTACGTCGATTTCGCGCTTGATCACCCAATCGGTGCGATAGAGTAGGTCTTCCATGGTAATGCGCTGTTTCAGCGTATAGGACGCCCCATACATGCCGCGTTCGCGGTATCCGGAAAGGTATAGCGCTGCTTCCCGAAAGCTTTTGGACGGGATCGTGCCGGTGTTGACGCAGACGCCGCCGACCACGGAGACGCGCTCGGCGATGCCAACGTTCTTGCCGGCTTTGGCGGCAGCTATTGCTGCCCGCTGGCCGCCTGGGCCAGACCCGATGACGAACAGGTCGTAGTCAAACTTCGCCATTTTACGTCCTCGCGACAAGTTCTGTTGGGTTTGCCCCGTGAATTTGCCATGCCCATTGGAAATGGTGGATCCCGCTGGCCAGGGCATCGACGCCCGATCTTTTCTGGCCTGGTGCGGCAGCATCCTGATGAATGGAGGATGGTTACCATTGAAACGTTACAGAATCGGTAAATCCAGGCAAAGAACCGTTAAATCTTGCCCGAAGTTGTGTCCATTCACGGAAAGCTGACTCGTGTGTGTTTACCACAAGGCTTAGTTTAGAGCCAGATGACGAAACCGCCAGTAGGGCGGGGCCCGCATTAGAGGAGCATTGGGTTGGCTCACAATATACCAGAAACATTGATAGGCCGAGCGAGGCCCTGGCTGTTGCTGGCGGCGCTGGCTGCGGCGTTCGGGCTCTTTTTCGCCTATGATCTGGACAAAGTGCTGACGTTCGGCCGACTGGCGGCGGAGCGGGGTCATTTGAGTGCATGGGTTAGCGCTAACCCGGTATTGGCGACCGTCGGCTTTGGCCTGCTCTATGCTGGTGTCACATTGCTGTCTCTGCCGGTGGGGGCCGTGGTGACGCTGGGGATTGGCTTTCTGCTGGGGACCGCCTGGGGCAGTGCGGTGGTGGTCGTCGGCGCGACCGCCGGCGCAACGGGCCTGTTTCTGCTTGCTCGCTCTGCATTCGGCACAAGTTGGCGCGGGTCGGTCGAGCGGGTGCTGTCCAAACTCGACGCGGGCTTTCACGACAATGCGTTTCAGTATCTTTTGATCCTGCGATTAATTCCTGTGGTGCCGTTCTTCGTCTTGAACATCGTGCCAGCCTTTGTCGGGATATCGTTGCGCCAGTACGTGCTGGCAACCTTCCTCGGTATCCTGCCCGGCACTGTCGTCTATTGTAGTGTTGGCGCGGGCCTGGGCGTTGTGTTCGACCGAGGGGAAGTGCCCGGGCTAGAGCTGTTGAAGGATCCGGTCCTGATTTTGCCGCTGGCCGGGTTGGCGCTGCTGGCCGCGCTGCCGGTGATTTACAAGCGGGTGCGCGGCAGCAAGGCCGTGCCGCCGCCGGTTATAACCTCCAGAATCACCCGCTAGTCCATGTGAGTGTGAAGCGATGACGGTATTGAAACCGGACATTTGCGTGCTGGGCGCCGGCTCCGGTGGGTTGGTCGTGGCCGCTGGCGCCGCGCAGATGGGGGCCAGCGTTGTGTTGTTGGAGCCGCACAAGATGGGCGGCGACTGCCTGAACTACGGCTGTGTCCCGTCGAAGGCGCTGCTCGCGGCTGCGGCCTCACACCCTCGCCCCACCTATAGGGAAGCGATGGCGCGGGTGAGAGCGGCCATAGCGACGATCGAGCCAAACGACTCGGTGGAGCGGTTCGAGGGGTTGGGCGTGCGGGTCATCCGGCAGGCCGGGCGGTTCCTGGATGCCCGTACTGTTGAGGCAGCGGACGGGACATGCATAAAGGCCAGGCGGTTCGTGGTCGCCACCGGCTCTCACGCGACGATCCCGGCGGTGCCTGGGCTGGACGGTGTGCCATACCTAACCAATGAAACGCTTTGGGACCTGCAAGCGGCGCCGGCGCATTTGGTGGTGATCGGCGGCGGGCCCATCGGGTGCGAGATGGCGCTGGCGCATCGGCGCCTGGGCAGCCGGGTGACGGTGCTGGAGCGTGGCTCGCTGCTGTCGCGGGACGAGCCGGAACTGGTTGAGGTGGTCCGCCGCCGCCTGTTGGCGGAGGGCATTGCTGTCCACGAGGGTATCGGAGTTGATTCGGTCGAGCCGATGCCGGGCGGTGGCGTCCGGGTCCGTCTGTCGGATGGCGCCACTGCGGATGGCTCGCACCTGTTGGTGGCGGCCGGACGGCAGGCAACCGTCGACGGCCTGGCGCTGGATGCCGGGGAAATTCTGCTGGAGGGGGGCGCGATCCGCACCGATGCGGCGATGCGGACTACCAATGCCCGTGTATTTGCCGTCGGGGATGTTGCCGGCGGGCCTCAATTCACCCATGCGGCCAGCTATCAGGCCGGGGTTGTGCTGAAGCGGTTGCTGTTTCACCTGCCGGCCAAGGTGGACCACGGCCTGGTTCCATGGGCGACCTATACCGACCCGGAATTGTCGCACGTTGGCTTGACCGAGGCTGCGGCGCGCGAGAAGCACGGCGATGCCGTGCGGGTACTGGTCTGGAAGATGGCGGAGAATGATCGCGCCATCGCCTCCGGCCGTACCGAAGGCCTGGTCAAGGTCGTGGTGACGAAACAAGGCCGAATCCTTGGGGCATCCATCGCCGCGCCCAATGCCGGCGAATTGATCCTGCCCTGGTGCCTGGCGATACAGAACCGGTTGAAAATCGGTGCGATGGCGCAGGTCGTGGCCCCCTATCCGACATTGTCGGAAGCATCAAAGCGGGTGGCCGGCAGCTTTTATACAGAGAGCCTGTTCTCGGAGCGCACCCGGCGAATCGTGCGCTGGCTGCAGAAGTTGCCGTAAGGGGCTTTTCACATGCGTGGGTTTGGGGGATGCTGGCGCCAGCCAATGATCCAACCTTGAGGACGCCCATTCCATGACCATTCTCGTTGTCGGCGGCGCCGGCTTTATCGGCCGCCGCATGATCCCGCTTCTCGTTGCGCGCGGTGAGAAGATCGTTTGTGCCGACATCAACTTCTCCCTGGCGCAGCACATTTTCGAGCCGCTGGGCGATGCGGTGCGCATGGTTCGGGCGGACGTCACCCAATTCGACGACATGGTTCGGCTGGTGCACGAGGCGAAGCCGAAGACGCTGATGAACCTCAGCTATTTCATCGGCTCCGACATGCCGCCGCATGTGGCGACCAAGCTGAACGTGGTCGGCATGGACAACTGCTTCGAAGCAGCGCGGCTTGGCGGCGTGCAGCATACGGTCTTCGCCTCGTCGCTGGCGGTCAGCGGCCAGCAGAAGAATTTCGGCGAGCGTCTGGTGAACGAAGACGATCCGAAATACGGCACGCTGCAATACGCCTTCAACAAGATCTTTAACGAGTTCCAGGCGCAGGACTACCGCGAGAAATACGGGATGACTATCACTTGCGTCAGGCCCGCGAACGTCACCGGGCCGGACAAGGTGGATGGCTCCATCGATCACGTCCGCTGCATGGTGCTGCCGGCGCGCGGCCAGCCGGTCAGCTTCCCCTATGCCGATGCGACGCGCTGCCCGATCCATGTGGACGACATCGCCGAGGTCTTTGCCCGCGTTGCCACCAAGGACAAGCCGAAGCATACCATCTATAACAGCGGCGGCCACACGATCAGCATGGGCGACCTCGCCAAGTTGGTGAAGGAGTTCCTGCCGGACGCGAAAATCACGTTCGAGCACGAGACGGGCGGCAAGGATGCCTCCGGCAACTATCTGATCGACAATTCGCGGCTGGTCGAGGAGTTCGAGCTGCAATACCCGCCGTTCCGGAACCGCGTGCGGCAGATCATCAACACAGTGCGCCGCGAAGAGGGCCTGCCGGAGGTCTGACCGCGAGCTTGCTGCGCCATGCCGTTGCCGCGGTGCCCCATAAGGCTACCGCGGCCGCGCGCCGGCGTGGCGGATTTTGTCCTCCAGCACGCAATAGAGGATGGTCATCAGATAGCGCGGGCCGAGCTTGACGATGTTGAACTTGGACTCGCCGCCTTCACGGTCGCGCCAGCCATTCGGGACGACCTTGAACGTGGCGCCACGCTGCACCGCCTTGATCGACATTTCGATGGTCAGGTTGAAATCGGCCGAAACCAAGGGCTGGATGCTGTCCAGAACATCGCGGCGGAAGCCTTTGAAGCCATTAGTGTAGTCGTCATACGCCCGGCCGGCGGCCCAGGCGATCAGGCGGTTGCCCAGCCGGTTGAGGACCCGTTTGACCGGCGGATAACCCTGGACCCGTTCCGGATTGGAGAAGCGCGTGCCGAAGGCGCAGCCATAGCCTTCTTCCAGAATGGCGCGGCCGTAGGCGACGATATCCTCCGGCAGGTCGGAGCCGTCGGCCATCGCAACCACGACGGCTTGCCCCCGCGTCGCCGCCAGCGCCGCCTTGACCGCCATGCCATAGCCGCCGGGGCCGGTGTTCTTGACCGGGCGCACGCCGGGAAACCGCGCGGCCAGTTCCTGCAATACCTTCCAGGTGTTGTCGCGGGACGCATCGTCGGCGATGACGATTTCCCAAGTCCAGCCGGTTGGCTCGAACGCCGCCACCATGGCCTCTACCGTGGCGACGATGGTGCTTTCCTCGTTGTAGGCCGGCACCGCTATGGAGAGTTGCACCTCGCTCATGCCGCCGCCGCTATCGGGTAATGGGCGCGGGCAAATGCAACCGCCTGGGTGACGGCGGCAACGGGGTTTTCGGCGCGGCGCATCTCGATAGAGGCCCAGCCGTCATATCCACTGGCCGCGATGGCCTTTCCGAAGGCAGTGTGGTGCATTTTCGGGTCCGAGAGGTCGCCGAGCTGCGGCTCGGTGATGTGAACGTGGCTGATGATGTCGACGGCGTCGCGGATGGCGTCCGTGGCCTGGTCACCCGCCATTTCGGTGCAGGCGATGTCCAGGTGCAGGCGCACGCCGGGATGGTCGACCCTGCGGACGACGGCGGCCGCCTCCGACCAGCGGGTCATGAAGGTACAGGCATAGGCCGGCGGGTTCGCTTCCAGTCCCAGCACCACGCCATGATCGGCGCAAACCGCGCCTATGCGGCGGAACACGGCGGCAGCTTGCTCTATTGCCGCTTCCGGAGAAAGCGCGCCCGGATCGCGGTTGCGGGGCGAGCCGAACACCAATGTCCGCGCGCCGAATGCGGCGGCCACTGCCGAGACCTCGCCAATGTGCGC
This sequence comes from Alphaproteobacteria bacterium, assembly GCA_029978325.1. Classification (GTDB taxonomy): domain Bacteria; phylum Pseudomonadota; class Alphaproteobacteria; order Bin95; family Bin95; genus JACKII01. The sequence goes on from JAPOJR010000004.1 coordinate 29,729, forward strand.
GATCAGCGCCGCGACTGAGGCCTCTTCACCGAACACCTGCAGGTCGGGACGGCCGAACAGGATGGCTTGCAGCGCCGGCACGGCAAAGCCGGCGTCGGCCAGTCGCTGGGCTTCGGCTTTCGCGGCGGCGACCGACATGCCCTGCCAATCCGGCCAGAATTTGGTCGGCGCGATCTCTACGCCATGCACCCCACCCTCGCGGAGAGCGGCCAGCACGGCGGCGTCCTCGGGCGCATCCCAGGCGATGTTGGAGACAGCCAGTTTCATAAAGATTTTCTCCGTCACGCGGCCATGGCCGGCCCGGCTTCCTGGGCCGAACCGTTGCGCCAGGATTCGATGAACCGGCCCATGCGCGCCAGGACGCATTGCTTGGCCTCGATATAGCCGCTGGGCGCGCCGGCTCCGGCGAACACCGCGCCATGCCGGGTGCGGAAGTCATAGGCGCCGATCGGCGCAGCGTCCCAGCCGACGCGCTTGCCGGGGAAATACGCATCGATGATTTCCGACGTCGCCACCGGCTCCGTTACCAGGTGCACCAGATCCAGGCCGGCGGCTTGCGCGGTCTGAATGTCGTCCCACAATCTGGTAAGGTCATAGTACTGAAAGCTGCTGGCCGGATTGATCTTGTCCAGGATGTTGTCGGTCAGCAGATCGTAGATCACATTCTTGCGCAGACCAGGGCCGAACAGGCCGGGCAGGCGCACGATCAAAGGATTGTCGAACTGCACCCGGAAGGCGTCTTCGAGCGCCAGGCGGTTGCGGCCATAGGCATGGTTATCGACGGCATGGCAGTCCGCGGCCTCATCCAGGCCGACGCCGGGGGGCACGGCGTCGATGGTGGAGATCAGGACCGCCTGCTTGGCTTTGACGGACTGCATCGCCTGCAACGCGCGCTCAATGCCTTGCCAGTCCGCCTCAGGCTCCTTGTTCGCCCACCATTTCTTGGCCTGAGCGCCGGCGAACACCAGAAGGTCGAAGGATTGGCCGGCGATTTCCTCGATATTCTTGGAATTGTAGATCGACCCGAACGGCGCTTGCGAGCGCAGGTTCGAGCCGACGAAGCCGGTATAGCCGACCAGCGCGCAACGCAGCGGCCGGCTGGAAGAAGCAGAGGCGGATGGCATAGGTCTTACGCGCTCCTTAGGATTGACCCGGTTGGCGTCAGCCGTTCTGTGGGGTCGGGCGGAAAACGATGAACCGGCTGGTGGAATAGTTCCAAACATAGGTTGCCGCTAGCGAGGCGATCTTGGCCGGGATCGGCCCGATCAACCCGACCAACAGCCAGATGACGGCGGTTGAAATGCCCAGGCCGATGCTGTTCAGTCCGGCATAGACCGCGAACTGCTTTGCCGTAACCGGCTTTTCGATGTCGGCGAACGTCCAGAACCTGTTCAAGAGGAAGCTGCTGATAATCGCCAGTCCGTAAGAGATGATATTGGCGGCGACCGGCGGAAGCGCGAGGCCATAGACCAGGCCCGCGAACATCACGACGTCCAGTCCCGCATTGAACGCGCCGACCAGCGCGAATTTCAGCGGCTGCGGGATCGCCGCATTCAGCCGCGCAACCTCTGCGATCAGCGGCACGGCGTCAGGCTTTCGGGTCAGCGGGTTGATCGGAGGCAGGGGCTGCCGCTTGCTCTGCGCCGACGTTGCCGCGGCTGATGACGTTCAATGTATTATCATAGGCCAGCGATTTGCTGTGGGTGTGCCGAGCCAGATAATAGAGCGGGTGGTTGGCTGTCCCTTCCAGCACCTGCAGCAGGTATTCGCTCATCACCGCCAACACCAGGGTGATGAAGAAGAACAGGCCTGAGATTTGCAGCGACAGCGAGGTCCATCCCGGCGCGACGGTCTCGGAGAACAGCCAATAGCCGATGACATAGAGCGAATAGAGCATGGTCAGGCCGCTGGCCCCCAACGCCAGAAGCGAGACGGCGCGCAACGGTGTCACGGAAACCGCAAGGGTCAACGACACTGCCCGCGCCGCCAGAGATACCATCCGTCGGATGCTCGACCGGTTTTTGCCGCGGGCCCGACCAGCAATCCCGGGATATTCCCGGTCGTAAACCAGCGTTGCATGTTCAAAGCCAGAGAGCGCCGGCGACAGCATCAGGATACGGTGTCGGTTGGTCGGCTTCAGCATGAAATTCAGCACCGCCCGGCTGACCAAACGGCAACTGGACGCGGCAATCGGCACGTCGATGTCCTTGGCCCGCGCGACAAATTCCAAAAACCTGTTGGTCAGAACATTGTCGAGCCCGATCCCCTCCACCCGCTCACGCGGCAGGGCATAGACGACATCGGCGCCACCCAAGGCCCGCGCTGTCATCGCCGGCACAAGCTCCGGCTGGTCGAGGCGAGGGTCGAGGATAATAACGAAGTCGCCGATAGCATGTTCTAATCCGGCCACCACCGCCACGTCAGCGCCGCGTTGGCTGGAAAGGCCCAGCAAGACCGTGCCCGGGATCGTGTCCTGAGCCTGCAATACCCGTGCGACCGTGTTATCGCGCGACGCATCGTCGACGATGATCACCTCATAGTGGTCGAACGTCTGCCGCAGGGTCGCCGACAGGCGTTCCAAATACGGCAGAATATAGTCGGCGGCATCCGATACCACGATAACGACGCTGGGCAGGGTCTCGCGCAGACGCTTTTGCATTGGACTGTCGGCCAGAGCCGCTGTTGCTGCTGCAAGCGTGTCGATCGACGACCACGTCGGATTCGAAGTGGACATGCTGGTCAATTCCCTAGAGCGGCGGCGGGTGCGGAAACCGCTGAGCGGTTGGCGGCGGAGCCTTTGTTCGGCGGTGTGGCCAGGCCCAGCGTCTGTTCGATGAACTCGAAAATATCGAAAATGTTGTCGACCTTTCCGCCCATGACGGAGACCAGACGGCCCATGCGATCGTCCCGATGCATCAGGATCGGCCGCGCGTCGTCCACCTGAGTGCCGACTGCCAGCGTCTTGATGTCGATCAGTGTATCTGCAAGCGGCACCCCGGCGAGCGCGGGCATATAGCGGGCTGCGTCGCGCACCATCCAGGCAAACCGCGAGCGGCCGAATTTGCCGCCGCCGGTTTCCAGGTAGCGCCGCAAAATCGTTGTCGGACAGCGCTCGGTAAAGCCGAATGGCAGCTCGCCGTCCTCGTTCCATTTGGCATGGTGGGTGTAGCGCACATGGGTCAGGGAATGCAGGCCCAGCGCTGGAAATGGCATGGCGGAAAAAAAGGGGCCATCCATGACGGTAACGCCGCGCCGGGCCAGGGGCGGCGGCGGTTTGAACAACGCTACCTCGGCGATTTGGTGAACCAGGCCGAACCGGTCGCTCACCGGCTCATGTCCGGCATGCTCGCCATAGGCGTGATTCAGGTCGGCATAAGTGCAGTTGAACACCCAATCCGCCACCAATTGCTGGTCGGTGTCGGTCGAGACCAGCAACGGGGAAGCCCGATGATCGGCCAGAGGCTCGACCGAGATCACCTGGTGGCCAGTCAGGACATCGACATCCAGGTGGCGTAATTCCGCGACATGGTGCTGGCGCAGAATCGAAGCGTTGAACGCGGGCTCTTCAACCTCGTACACCTTTTCGATCAGGCGGTGGTCGAACAGGGCGGCGTCCTCCGCCGGCGCTGGCCGCATCGGCATGCCGACGACCTGGCCGAAGCGTTCGAAATGCGCCGGGCTGATCTTGGAGCCATTGCGGGCGATGGCGTAGAGCGCGCGGAACTCGCTGAACACAGCCTCGGGAAACACGCTGCGGAACGGGTCGAGGTTAACGCGGCTGCGCCGCGCCGTGCGGAAACTGCGTGGGTAGTGATAGCCATTGTGCAGGCGGGCCTGATTGACGAACGAAGCGCGGGTCATCAACTCCGCCTCGCGCTCCACCAAAGCGACCCGCCAGCCGCGGCGTGCGAGATAACCGGCGATCGCGCATCCATAAAAGCCGCCGCCGACCATGATGGCGTCGTAACGTTCGGCGCGCGGGGTTCGAATTGCTGCTTCCATGGTGTCAGCGATGCGTCGGTGTCTGGCCTTGCGGAAGTCCCGGGGGAGGATCGAGGCGCAGTAGCAGATGGCGAGGGCTACGGCGCACTAAGGTTGTGCCGGCAGGCGGGTCCCAAGTAAAGGGGGCGGCTGATCCAACAACCGAAATGTACCGATCTGTCACGTCTTGATTGCCATGTTCCCGCTCGAAATCCCGCAGTTTCGTCACCAGGGCAGAGAGGTCTGCCGGGGTTTCCACCTCGAATGGGTTCTGGCCCTGCAGGTCTTTGATCGCCTGGAACGCCGGTGCAATGTTCAGCGGCTGCTTGTGGGGGTCTGTATAGATCGCAGGCACAAAGCGCGGCTTGTCGATGGCGGCATAGGAGGCGACATGTTTGATCGACGGCTTCCAGGCGGCGCGCGCTTCCGCAGAGTTCGGCATCAGTACCGGCAGGGGACCGTGCATCGCCTTGAAGATCATCGCGCCTTCGGGCAGTTCGGCGAAGTCGGCGATTATGGGCGTGATCCGGCTTTCCCATTTCGTCCAGACCATGGTCAGGCCGACGCTGCGCGAGATGGCCAGCACAGCAATGGTTGCGACCAGCACCAAAGTCAGAGCGTCCCGGCGCAGTCCGGTCGCCGGCCGGATATCTATGGCGGCAATCGCGACCATAACGGCGGCGGGCGCAAGGCGCACATTGCCGAAGTCCGACCCCAACATATAGCGCGGCAACAGCACCGAGGCTGCCGCTAACGTCAAGGCGCCCAGAAGAACCGGCACGGAAATTTGCAGCCGGCCGCTCCACCACGCCCAACAGAACAACCCACCTGCCAGGCCGGCGGCGAGCAGGTCGAGCATCGGAACGGAACTGGCGAGGGCAAACACCGGGCCATAGATCAGGTTGGCGATGCGGAAGCCGCCGTATCGGAACCCGCCATCCAGGTCGTTGCTGGTGGGCGACAGCGCCAGGAACAGGGCTATCGCCGCGAGAAACGGCAGGGCCGCAATCGCCAGACGGACTGCGGCGGGTATCAGCGCTGCGAGGCTATCGGCCGACCCGCGCGCGGTCGTCCACGCGCGGGCGATCTCCGCCATGCCGACAATGACGGCGAAGACGCCGAACGCCTCCATATGGCAGAGCATCAGCACGCACGCCGCGATAAACCCAAACGGCAACACCCAGGGCCGATCGCGATACGCAAGCCATCCGGCAGCAGCCAACAGCGCTAGCCCGGTGCCGAACAGATAGTTGAGGAACCCATAGCTGACGATGCCATTATAGACAGGCACCAAAGCCAGCAGAGGCCAAAGGCTGAGGCGGCCATGCGCTGCCCGGTGCAAGGCTGCGGCTCCGGCTAGCTGCAGCACCAGCGCCAATCCTACGAAGATGCGCACCGCCAGTTCAGGCCCAGTTATCTGGGCGATGGCTAGTCCCACTGCATCCAGCGCAATGTTCGGCAACAGCCAGTTTCCAGGCTCATAAAACCGGCTGAAGATCGGCCCGTCGATATCGGCCAGAATGAAGATGCGCGCCAAATGGAACGGGTAGTCGTTGAGCGGCAGATAGCGCACCGCTGCAATCGGCAGGACAACCGACAAAAGCGCAAGCCCCAGTAGGCACCACCAGATGGTACTGGATTGGCTGCTTGACGGTCGTGGAAACGATGTGGCTGTCACAGCATTCGCCTCAACTGTTCCGGGCCAGGCTGGCGCAAAGCCGCGCTTCCGTCAGCGCCAGCACCCATCCGTCGACGGTGACGGTTTTGCCGTCCGAAAAATCCAACCGGACCTTGCGGGAAACCAGTTCCGTCATGCGTTTGCGCTCAGCTGAGGAGGTGAGAATACGGGGCCACCGCGGTCGGCCGGGCAAGGGGGCCAAGACATGGCCCGGCACGGTGTCCAGGATCAATTGCCCCATCCGGGCCGCGGCCGCCCGGTCGGGAAAGCACCATGCGGGGTCAAGCCCCAATGGCCAATCTGTAGCCGGATGTTGCGGTGCTACGGCATAGCCTCTGCCGCTCCACAAAGCGGCGACCGTGGCCAAGCTTGCGGCCAAGACCGAACGCCTGCGGAGAGCCACCGCCGACGGGATGCTTGCGCGCGTCTGTTTTCCGAATTCCATGATGTCAGCCTTGTTTGGTCAAGCGTTCGGCCAGATGCTCTGCCTGTCGCAGCGCCAACGCCACAATCGTCAATGTCGGATTGGCATAGCCGGAAGTCGGGAACAATGCGCTGCCGCAGACGTACAGGTTTTCGGTCGAATGGACCCGCCCATTGGCGTCGGTAACGCCCAGCGCCGGATCGTTGGCCATACGGGCGGTGCCCATGTGATGCCGGCTGCCGGTCAGCCGCGCCGGCCATCGCTTGTCGAGTTCGGTTGCACCCTCCAGCAGTTGCATCCGACCGATGCCGAGCCGGCCCACTTCTTCGGCCAATAATGCCAAAGCGCGGCTGGCGGTGCGCCGGTCCCGGTTCTCCATCCGCCAGTCCAATACGATGCGTCGCTGGCCGAACGCGTCGACTGCGCCGGCGGACTGGTCCAGGCTTACCCGGCTTTCGGGATTGGGAGTTTGCTCGAAATTCAAATCGACCCAGGCGCCGACAATCGGGTCGTCGGGCTTTGGCGGGTCTACAAATGGACTGTCCTTCGAGCCGAAGGCGGCCCGATAGCCTCTGTCGGCCAATTGGTCCAGGTCGCCGAAAATATTGCCAATATGGTTCCACAGTCCGTCGGGCAACCGGCCTTCGCTGGCCGCATCGGCCAATTGCCTGGCGGAATCGAGGCCCAATTGCGAGCGGTTGGAGGGGGCCAGCCAGATGCGGAAGCCGCCGATGTCATGCAAAGCCCTGGCTTTCGGCGTCGACGCCAATGTCCCGAATATTGTAGCGCCCGGCAGGCTGTTTTCTTGGAAATACAGCGGCAGGTTCGTATCGGGGCGGGTGAACGAAATATAGGCGCTGCGGGCAATCCAGGGGTGATCCTGAAAATACCGCCCCACGAGGTCGTGCTCATTGCCCGCGCCGGCAGGATGGACCGCGGTCGACTGCAACAGTAGGCGCGGCGTTTCCAGGCCACCGGTGGCGACGACGACCACTCGACCGTTGACGGCAAAACGCCGGCCGTCGGCCGTGCGGGCGGCTACACCGGCTATGGCCTTGCGGCGTTGGTTAGCGTCGCTGTCCGCCGCTGGTGTTAGCGACAGGACGGATGCGTCGAGCAGGACGGTGACGTTGGCGGCAGCCGCAAGCGCATCGGCATACCGCTCGCCAAAGTGGGTTGGCGGGCTGATCTGGAATACGGCGGTGGTGAGCTTGTCGGGGTTGGTGGCCAGAGCCTTCAGCGCCTCGCCGCCTTTCTGGCCTTGCCAGAACTCCAACGCATCGAAACGAGCGGGCCCTAGCTCGCAGATAGCGGCGGCCTTTTCGTAATAGCGGTCCAGGTGAGCGCGATCGAATGGCCAGGGGTGGGCTGTCTCGAAATCGACCGGCTCCAGGGGCCGGCACCAGCCGGACCAATGGTTGGTTGTGCCGCCAAAATACCGCAGCCGGGTGACGTCCAACGGCTCGGTCGGAATTCCGGCCAGGCGGCCCTTGTATAGGTCCTGCATTGCGTCGTCATAGGAATCGCCGCCGCTTTCCAGCAGCACGATTTTCAGGCCGCTGTCTTTCAGCGCGAGGGCCATTGAAATTCCAGCGGCCCCGGCCCCAATGATCACCACATCAGCGTCGATCTGATCACCATCCGAAACAGTACTGGCGCGGTGCAGCATCCGCTTGCCTTTCAAACCATCGTCCGCAGTTCACGACCGCGTTAGCATATTTATGGTTTTGATGACACACCTTCCATTGGACACTAGACCTAGCCGGACGGCGCCGGCAGTATCGCGCCGCTTTCGTGCGGGCGTTGAAACGTCGGCGTTGCATTGACCGCAACATTCCGCGAGAAAGCCGAATGCCTCCCTGCGCTTCTCCCGGCGCGGCTTATGCGGGGCGCGGGTCCTATATGGCGCGGAGTCTTGGCTTGTCTACTTCAGTCACACCAACGAAGAGCGCAGATGACCAAGCCCGGCCATTGTGCGTGGATTTGGATGGCACGCTGATCGCTTCGGATACGCTGGTTGAATCGGCCATCGGCACGGCCGTACGCGGGCCGCGTTACATAATCGGCCTGCTGGGCAGCCTGCGGCGGGGGCGGCCGGCGCTCAAGGCGTATGCCGCCGATCACCATATTCCGGATGTGACGGTGTTGCCGTACCGTGAAGATGTGCTGGCGGCGCTGCGGGATGCCAAGGCAGCGGGGCGAAAACTGGTGTTGGTGACCGCGGCCGACCACCGCATCGCCGATGCGGTAGCCGCGCACCTCGCCCTGTTCGACGAGGTCATAGCCACGCGTGACGGCGTCAACTTGAAAGGCGAAGCCAAGGCTGCGGCACTGGTCGACCGGTTTGGCGAGGGCGGCTTCGACTATGTGGGCGACACTCGCGCCGATCTTTCGGTCTGGGCCAAAGCGAAAGATGCCTGGGTGGTCGAGGATGGAATTAGCGCGGGCGCGATCAGCAACGCCATTCGCAAAGTGCCGGCCCGCCGTTTCCCGGTGACCAAGCCAGGATTGCGCGCCTGGGTATCCGGCGCGCGCTTGTACCAATGGGTCAAGAACGTGCTGGTATTTGTGCCGGTGGTGGCCTCTGGCGCAATGTTCTCGGCCGAAGCGATGCTGCTTGGCATCGTCGCATTCGTGTGTTTCGGCCTATTTGCCTCCGGCACCTATATGTTGAACGATCTGTCGGACCTGGACGCGGACCGCCACCACCCGCGCAAGCGCCGGCGCGCCTTCGCTTCGGGCAGGATCGCGCCGGTTCGCGGCCTTTTTGCAGGGCCCGGGCTTATGGCGCTCGCGCTGGTGATTGCGTTTGCCGTCAAGCCGTTGTTCGCAGCCGTCCTGCTGGGCTATGGCGTGCTGACCATCTGCTACACAATGTTCCTCAAGACCCGGCCGTTGGTGGATGTCTTTGCGCTGGCTGCCTTGTATTGCGTGCGGATCGTCGGCGGGGCTGCGGCAACGGCGATCGTACCGTCGATCTGGTTGTTGTCGTTTTCGAGCTTTCTGTTTTTGGCGTTGGCATTGCTCAAACGGTTCAACGAGTTATCGCGCGTCGGCGCGGGCTCCGGACGGCGCGGTTATGCCGAGGGCGAGCATATGCTGTTGATGGTCTTTGGCGTCGCCAGCACGTTTTCCTCGGTGATCGTGTTCGCGCTCTACGCGGAGTCGCAAGCGGCCGGCCTGTTGTACAGCCAGCGCGAGTTGTTGTGGGGAATCGTCCCGCTGCTGTTGTTCTGGCAGAGCCGGCTATGGTTGTCTGCCTGGCGCGGCTATGTCGATGACGATCCCATTGTCTACGCGGCCAAGGACTGGGTCAGTTGGATTGCAATTGCCCTTTCCGGTGTACTTTTCCTGGCTAGCTAATACCTGACCCCGCGGAGATGTAATCATGTCGCCAACCATGCTCGCTCTGATTTTGGTCACGGTTACGATGTCGGCCTGTGCCCAGCTGGCGTTGAAGTTGGGCATGAAAGGGCCAGGCACTACGGCTGGACTAGCCGAGGGCGGCCTGACGGCGGCGTTGAGCGTTGCGCTGAACCCCTGGATCATATTGGGGCTCAGTATTTATGGCCTGAGCGTGGTGCTTTGGCTTTGGGTGCTGTCGAAGGTCGAGCTTTCAGTCGCCTATCCGTTCGTCGGCGTCAGTTTTCTGATCACCATGGCGTTCGGTGCGTGGCTGCTGCACGAGGAAATTACGGTCGGCCGTTTGATTGGGACTGTTTTGATCGCCATCGGTTGCGTGTTGGTGGCGCGCTCAGCTTAGGTTGACGCTGATCGCCCCCAAAACGCCGAAGTCGGCGGTGACGCGGTCGCCGGGCCCAATCTCCAGCGGCGGGACGGACGTGCCGGTGGTGACCAGTTCACCCGCGTTAGCGCCAATGCCGAGGCCGGACAACTCGTTCACCAGCCAGGCCAGCGCGATGCGCGGGTCGCCCAAAACATTGCCGCCGGAGCCCTGGCGGTCGTAGCGGCCTGCGACATGGCCGGTAACCGTGTGCCGGGACAGGTCCAGCGCCCGCCAATCCGCCGCCACCGCTTTGCCTACCACCAACTCGCGCGCGCACGCAGCTTCTGCAATCAGCGACGGGCCGCCGGCTTTGTCGAATACGGCGAAGCGCGAATCCGGCAGTTCCAGCGCCAGATGCAACTCGCCGACGGCAGCCATGACTTCAGCCACGCTATAGGCGTTGGTCCGCGCCGGCAGGTCGCGGGCAAAGCGGAACGCGAATTCCGGTTCGCAGACGCGCATGCGGTTCGTCGCGACAGAAACGGTTGCGCCATCTTCAAGCAGGAATTCCGCCAGCAGCCGCCCGGCCAGCGGCCCGTCGACGCCGATATGCTTTTGCCCGGCCGCGCTGGTGGCAGCGATTTTCCAGCCCGCTACAGGCTTTTGCGAGTATTTCGCCAATTCAGTCTGGATCGCATAGCCGTCCGCGCGGCTTGCCGGCCGCAACTCGGGCGGCAGGCTTTCCATCACGGTGCCGTCCTGCCAATGGCGCCAGATCAACGCGCCGGCTTCTGCTGTTTTGGTCAGCATGCAAAAAGTCCCATAGCTAATAATCGAAGCTGCCGCCTGGTCACCCGCAGTCACGCAGTTGGCTCTGTCTCTAAGGTGTCGGCCAGCAAAACCGCGGCGACGAGGTCTCCCGTCACATTAACTACCGTGCGGCACATGTCGAGTAGCCGGTCGACGCCGAGAATGATTACCATGCCTTCGACCGGAATCTTCATGCTGGTCGCGACGCTGATCAGAATGGCGATACTGACCCCCGGCGTGCCGGGCGCGCCGATGCTGGAGGCGACCAGCGTTCCGGTGACGACCAGCGTCTGCGTGACGGTCAGCTCAATTCCAGCCAATTGCGCCAGAAACAGAATCGCGACGGCCTGATATAGCGCCGTGCCGGCCATATTCATCGTCGCGCCCAGCGGCACCACCAGGTTGGCTATGTTCTGAGGCACGCCCAATTGGCGAGAGGTTTGGATCGTCACCGGCATGACCGCTGACGAACTGGAGGTCGAAAATGCCAGCAACAGATTGCCGCCCGCGATCCTGACAAACCGCAGCGGGTTGATCGAGCCGATTAGCCCGGCAATCGCCAGATAGAGAACCAACAGCAGGCCGAGGCCGAACAACACCGTCAACACATACCCTGAAATGCCGACCAGGGTCTCAACGCCGACCCGCATCACCAGTTGCGCCATCAGGCCGAAAACGGCAACCGGCGCCAGAAACATGGCCCATTTGACGATGTTCATGGCGATCGAAAGCAGGGCGTCCATCAGCGCCAGGAAAGGCGCCACCCGTGCGCGGTCGACCTGGGTTACGGAGACGCCGACCAGAAGGGCCAGTACAACCACCGCCAGCATGTCGCCCTGGACGATGGACGCCGTTGGGTTGGTCGGCAGGATATCGGCAATGAGGTGCGGCAGGTGCTTGAGCGGTTGTGTGGCGGCGTCGCCGGCCGCAGCAGAAGGATTTGCGCCGGCCGGGACAGCCGCAAATGTCCGCAACGGCGCGCCGGGCTGGAGCCATTTCGCCAGCGCAACGCCCAAGGCGGCCGCCGCGCTTGTCGTCACCAGAATAAAGGCAGCCAGTCTCAGGCCAACGGCCCGCAACTCAGCGCCAGAGCCGGCTCCGTTCAGACCGCCGACGATTGAGGCAAAGATCAGGGGAACCAGTACCATGGCGATCAGGGCCAGGAATATCTGGCCCGGCAACGCGAGCCAGAGGCCGATCAATTCCGACATCTCGGGCGATAGCCAGCCTGTGCTATCGCTCAGCGCCAGCCCCAGGCCGAAGCCCAGAACCATCCCGGCAATAACCTGGGCCCACAAGCGCGTGCGGATCCAGGCGCGCAGCTTGAAGCGTTGGCTGGCGACCTGGATCGTAGTTTCTGGAGCAGGTTGGCTCATGACGCTTGCTGCCACCGCCTGGGCGCTGAACGCACCCGTGCAATGCCGAAGACCCGCTGGACGCTATGCAGGGGCCGCCTGGGCGGTAGCCCGCGCCTCCAGCAGGCCGGCAATCTCGTCCTCGGTCAGCCCGGCCTCGCGCAGCAGGTCCAGGCTGTGCTCGCCGAGGCGCGGCGCATGCCGTGTCAGGCCGCCCGGCGTTTTGGAGAATGTGACCGGCACCTTGATGTGTCGGACTTTGCCCTCGCTCGGGTGTTCGCTTTCCGGGAACATGCCGACGGCGGTCAGGTGCGGATCGTTGAACAGGTCTTCCGGCGTGTTCATCGGTGCGGACGGCACGTCAGCCTCGGACAGCACCTCCAGCCAATCTGCTGTGGTGCGGCTCGGCATGATGTTGGCCAGATGCTCGTACAGCTCGCCGATATTTTTGGTGCGCCCCTGCATTGTCTGGAAGCGCTCGTCGGCAGCCAGGTCCTGGCGTCCGGCCAGTGCGAAGAAGGTCATCCAGTGCTTGGTCGAGTACGGCATCATGCAGATATAGCCGTCCGCGGTCTTGTGCGGCCGGCGATAGGGAGAGAGCAGGCGCACATAACCGGCCTTGCCCTGCGGCGGCTCGAAAAAGCGTTCCTGCATATGCTCGTTGATGACGAAGCTGGCAAAGCTCTCGAACATGGGTACGTCGATTCGCTGGCCTTCGCCGGTGCGCTCGCGGTGAAACAGGCCCATGCAGATCGAATAGAGCGCGAACAGGCCGCTGGTCTTGTCGGCGACCACCGACGGCGCGAAACGCGGCTCGCCGGTGACCATTCCGGTCAGCGCCGCCAGTCCGGAAAGGCCCTGGATCAGGTCGTCGTAGGCCGGCTTGTCGGCATAGGGGCCGGTCGGGCCAAAGCCGATGGCGTTGCAATAGACGATGTCCGGCTTGGCTTTCTCAATGTCCTCATAGGCGATCCCCAGGCGGGCGGCAGCTTTGGGGCGCATATTGTGGATAAAGACGTCTGCGGTCTGGCAGAGCTTGTAGAGCGCCTCGCGCGCCGCCGGTTGTTTCAGGTCCAGCACCACCGAACGCTTGTTGCGGCCCTTGATGAGAAACGCGGCGGACATGCCGGGATGCCGCGAAGGCCCGACCTGGCGCGAGATATCGCCCTCTGGCCCTTCGACCTTGATGATGTCCGCGCCCATTTCGCCCATGATCTGGGTGCAGTAGGGGCCGAACATGACGGTGGTCAGGTCGATGACGCGGACCCCGGACAGGGGGCCAATCGGCGGTTTGGCGGCGGAAGACATGAGCAGGCACCGGATCGGTTAGAGAACGCTTCCCTCTTGTAACACAGTGTTTGGACCAAAGACCAAGCCTGGATAAGCCGGCCGCAGCGGAAAATCCCGGCAGCGACGCCTCTGGCGTCGGATGGCGCTAGCCATTGCGGGCCGGCATCGTAGCCGCTTTCGATGAAATCACCCTAGGTTGGTGGTCGGACAAGCGATAAAGTGCACGGGCAATGCTTGGCTGCCGCTGCCATGCCACCGAAATACCATCGAGGGTTGATCGAAATGAGCGATACCGAAGCAAGACCCCGCGGAGAACTGACCACCCGTACCCTTGCCATGCCGGGAGATGCTAATCCCAGCGGCGATATTTTCGGCGGCTGGGTGTTGTCGCAAATGGATATTGCCGCCGGCATCGCCGCGGGCAATCGGGCGCAGGGCAGGGTCGCAACCGTCGCCGTCGATGCGATGAGCTTCATCCGTCCCGTCTATGTCGGGGATGTCATGTGTGTCTATACCGAGGTTGAGAAAACCGGCCGTACGTCCATCACCATCCGGTTGGAGGCGTGGGCGCTGCGCAATCGTCTGGGTTCGCGCGTCAAGGTGACGGAGGGCCATTTCACCTTCGTCGCCATCGACGAGCAAAGGCGGCCCCGGCCAGTGCCGCAGCTTTGACATTAACGACGCGAGCCCGCCCCATTGCCCTTTTTCCGATTCCGGTGATGATAGCGCCTGACATTCCACTGCCCTGCCAGAAGGACCGAAACCTATGGACGCCCTTACCCTCCTGAAAGAGCGTACTTCCACCCTGCCGCGCTTCATGGCGGAGCCTGGCCCGTCTGATGCCGACCTGGCGGATATGTTCGAGGCCGCGACGCGGGTGCCGGACCACGGTATGGTGCGGCCTTGGCGGTTTGTCGTGTTGCGCGGCGATGACCGGGCGAAAATGGGCGAGGTCTTTGTCGAGGCGCTAAAGGCCCGCCAGCCCGACGCCGCCGAAGATGCGGTCGAGGCCGAGCGTGGCCGGGCGCTGCGGACGCCGGTTGTTGTCGCGGTATTGGCCCGCACTAAGGCGCACCCGAAAGTTCCGCATGTCGAGCAGATCGTCTCCGCAGGTCAGGCTGCTCTGGCGCTGCAACTGGCAGCGCAGGCCAAGGGCTTCGGCAGTGTCATGCTGACCGGCGACAACGCCTACGATCCGCACGTCAAAGCGTTTTTCGGCCTGAAAGAGGAAGACGCCATCGTTGCATTCCTGTATCTGGGCACGCCTGCGGACAAAGTTCCGGCGAAAAAACGCCCCGAGGCGGACAAGTTCGTCGAAGCCTTCGGCAGTCACGGCGCTTGAGCCGCGCAGATAGAGCGTTGGTATGGCCCAGCCGCTGACCGGACCAGCCAAATGGCTGTTGTTGGCGATTGGCTGGATCGCTGTCGGGCTGGCGGCCTTGGGCGCGTTCCTGCCCTTGCTGCCAACCGTGCCGTTTCTGCTGGTCGCGGCGTGGGCCTTTGGCCGTTCCAGCACACGCTTGCACAGTTGGCTCTACGATAACCGCATTTTTGGGCCGCTGCTGCGCGACTGGCAGCAGCATGGCGCTATTCCGCGCTGGGCGAAGGTCATGGCGATTCTGGCGATGTCGCTGGCGATGGTCGGGCTGGCCCAGAGAGACACTATGCCGGTTTGGGTGTTGATCGTGATCGGCCTGACCTTGGCGACCGTCGCTGTCTGGATCGTGACCCGGCCGAGCGGCCCCGCCGACGACGGCAGGAAAGACTAGAGGCACATGAGCGAAATTCATCCCGATGTCGCGCCGCAACTGGCGGAGCTTTTGCTGGACCGCGACCGGCCGCTGCTGATCTCGGATGCGGACGAGGTGCTGTTCGATTTTATGGCGGCGTTCGTCGGCTATGTGGAAGAGCAGGGCCACTACTACGATTGGAAAAGCTTTGCCCTGACCGGCAATATCCGGCGACCGAGCGACCACACGGCGCTGTCGCCGCCAGAGGTCCGTACCCTGATCAACACGTTTTTCGCCGAACGGACCGAGACCATACCGCCGGTCGCAGGCGCGGCGGCGGCGCTGGCGGCGTTGGCCCGGGATGGGGTGCAAGTCCTGGTGCTGTCAAATTTGCCGCTGGCGCAGCGCGATGACCGGGCGCGGGCGCTGGCCCGGCACGGCATGTCCTACCCGATTGTCGCCAATGCCGGATTGAAAGGCCCGACGGTGCGGGCGCTGGCTGCCGTGGTGCAGGCGCCGACGGCCTTCGTCGACGATATCGGCCACCACCATGAAAGCGTCGCGGAGCACGCCGCCGATGTGCATCGGCTGCATTTTTCCAGCCATCCGCGGTTGCGGGCGCTTCAGGGCCACATCCCGACCGCGCACCATCAGGCGGAGAGCTGGGAGGAATTGGAGGCGGAGCTAAGGGCGCGCCTGCTGAAATAAAAGCGCGGCTATTGTGGGTCGCGCCCGCCCATGGCCTCGATCTTGTCGTTCAGGCGGCGCATGCCGCGCAGCCAGCGTTCCAGATCGTTGGTTTTGCCCTCCATCCACTTCTGCGCCAACTCGTCGGTCAGGATCAGGAAGCGCTCGTCTTCTACGGCTGTCGCCACCATCTCGGCGACATCCTCCGGCTCCTTGACCGGGCCGACGGCGGTGCTGGCGAAGGGTTTGCTGGTATCGCCCAGCATCGGCGTGCGCACGCCCAGCGGCGCCAGGCAGGAAACGCGGATGCCCTGGTTGTGGTGCGTGACCGAGAGGTATTCGGCAAGGCCCACCACCGCGTGCTTCGATACGGTGTAGGGCAGGTTGCCGTTCGACATCAGAATGCCGGCCATGCTGGCGGTGTGGATCAGATAGCCGGAGCCGCGCTCGATCATGCCGGGCAGCACGGCGCGCACCGCGTAAACATGCGCCATGACGTTGACGTTCCACTGGTCCTCCCACACCTGCAGCGGTGTGTTCAGGATCTCACGACCGGAATTGATGCCGGCATTGTTGAACATCACGTCGACCGGGCCGTAATGATCCTCCGCCGCCTTGATGAGGGCGTTGACCTCGTCTTCCTTGCCGACATTGCAGCCAACGCCGAGCCCGCCGAACTCCGCCGCGACGGCCTTGGCGCCATCGCCGTTCAGGTCGGCGACGACGACTTTCGCGCCGCGTGCTGCGAAATTACGGCAGCAGGCCGCGCCGATGCCCGATGCGCCGCCGGTGACGACGGTAACTTTGTTGTTCCAGTCCATGGGCTGGGTTCCTTTCCTGATGGCTAAAGCATTCCCTCTCCCGTCACTGCGAGGAGCAGAGCAACGAAGCAACCCAGGGATTAAAGAGCCCAGACCCCTGGGTTGCTTCGCTCCGCTCGCAATGACGCCTGAGAAAACTTACGCGGGCGCGAAGACGTCGGCGTTTCCGGCCTGCTGGCGTGCCTGCGCCGTCGCGGCGCCCTTGAACGCCGCATCCCGCTGCAGCACCGGCATCACGTCCTTGGCGAACAGGCGCATGTTCAGTTCGCCCTCATGGTGCGGCATGCCACCGTAGGAGAAATCGCAGACGATATGATCGGTGCCGGTGAGCCGTTGCAGTTCGCCGACCTGTTGCAGGCAATCGTCCGGCGTGCCGACGATCTGGATCGAGACATAGAAGTCCGTCATCTTCTTGCGCGCCACCGGGTCTTTCATCTTGGCGTAGGTCTTGGCGGTCGCGCCATAGCTCTCATAGCCTTTGACGTTGGCCAGATGCCCGTCCGAGAAGTTGTAGTGGTTGTCGATTGAATCCCACTTCGCGCCCAGATACTGCAACGCCCGTTCCTGTGCCTCGTCACGGCTTTCGGCGCAGGAGACATTGGTCAGGATCACCGGCGGCGTCGGCGTGTGGCCGACACTGATGGCGATGTCGCGGTATTTCTGGATATCGGCGGCGGCCTTGTTCCACTCGTTCTGCATGATGACCATCATGCCGAAGCCGAGCTTTGCCATAATCTCCGCCGATTCCGGGCTGACGGACGAGGCGTAGAAGCGCCGCTCCGGATGCGACATCGGCCGCGGTCGTATCGACATCTTCGGGATTTTGTAGAACTCGCCATCCCACTCGAACACCTCGTCGCGCAGCGCCTTGGTGATGAGCTGGGCGCTTTCGGCGAAGCGCGGGCGGGCTTCCTCCATGGGCACGCGGAAACCCTCGTATTCCTTGGTCGCAGCACCCCGGCCAAAGCCGAACATGCAGCGCCCGCCGCAGAGCAGATCCAGATAGGCGATCTGCTCCGCCACTCGGATCGGATCATGCCAGGGCAGCACAATCACACAGGTGCCCAGCGTGATGCGGCTGGTCTTGGCAGCGTAATAGCTGAGCAGTTGCAGTGGGCTCGGCGACATGGAATAGCCGGTGAAGTGGTGCTCCAGCCCGAACAGAGAGTCGAAACCCAACGGCTCCGCCAGATCGGCGAGGGCGAGGTGCTCTGCCAGGACGGCAGCATCGGGGCGGCCAGGCTGGGCCAGCACACTGATATCGGTTCCGACTTTCATGGGGCGTATCCTCCAGGGCCGGAGCAATCCGGCCCGATTGCAACTTGTACCATAGGAGAATGCTACGCCATGAACCGGTCAGCGCAACTGCGTCTTTCGCGCGCCCCGAAAACCTGCCCGCCTACTCCTTCGGCGCGTTCTTGCGCGAGCGGACTTCGACGCCGCCGGCCATCTCCTCCATATAGCGGACGATGTGGGTGAAATCCTCGCCGGTGCCGCCGCGTTGCAGGGCCAGGCTCCACCACTGGCGCATCGGCTGGCCGAGCCACATGGGCACGCCCAGCGCCTCTGCTTCCTCTATGGCCAGCTTGACGTCCTTGTGCATCAGCTCGGTGCGGAAACCATAGTCGAACGTGCGGGTCAGCACCGATTTCGGGAACTTGTCGCGCACGGCGGTGTTCATGCCGCTGCCGGCGCAAATCACGTCGACCATCACGTCCGCGTCGAGCCCTGCTTTGGCGCCCACCACGAATGCCTCCGCAGTCGCAACCATGGCGGTGGCGGAGAGGTAGTTGTTCAACAGCTTCATCATCTGGCCATGGCCGGCGGTTTCGCCGACGAAAAACGGCTTACCGATGAAGGACAGCGCAGGCTTGTAGCGGTCCCACAGCGGCTCCGGCCCGGCGACCATGACGGCCAACGTGCCTTTTTCAGCACCGCCGACGCCGCCGGAAACCGGTGAATCCATCTGCGTGATGCCATGCTTTGCCAGGCCCTCAGCGACGGACTGGGCCATACGCGGGCCGGTGGTCGACAGGTCGATGAAGGTCTTGACCCGGCTGCCCTCGCAGACCCCGCCTGCGCCCAGCGCCACGGCTTTGACCACGTCCGGCGTCGGTAGGCTGACCAGCACGCACTCAACGTTGTCCGCCACTTCCTTGACCGAGCCTGCCGCCTCTGCCCCGGCATCAACCAGCTTTTGCAGAGCCACAGGATTCTGGTCGAACGCCAGCAATGGGTAGCCGCCGCCCAGTAGGCGTTTGGCCATGGGCGCCCCCATGGCTCCGAGTCCGATAAAACCAAGGCGCTCTGTCATGATGGAAAGTCCTTAAGGGGGATAGGATTGTGGGCGCAGCATACAAAGGCCTGGCCGGTCTGGCTATCGCAACGCTACGGTCGGCATTATCGCCGCGCAAACAGGCGTTCGATGTCGCTAAGCTTCAGTTCGACATAGGTCGGGCGGCCATGGTTGCACTGGCCGGAATGCGGCGTGACCTCCATTTCGCGCAACAGAGCATTCATCTCCGCCATGTTGAGCGGACGCCCGGCGCGGACGCTGCCATGGCAGGCCATGGTGCCGCAAACCGCGTCGAGGCGTTCGCGCAGGCCATGGGTCGAATCCCATGACTCCAACTCGTCCGCAAGGTCGCGCACCAGAGCCGCGCAATCGGTATGGCCCAGTAGGGCCGGCGTCTCACGCACTACGACTGCGCCGTGGCCAAAGGCCTCGATCACCAGGCCGAGTTCGGCAAGCTCGTGGCTGCGGTCGGCGAGGCGGTCAGCTGCGGCCGGCTCCAGTTCCACCACCTCCGGCAGCAACAGCGCCTGGCGCGCAACAGCGCCGCCGGCCAGCGCCTTCTTCATCCGCTCCAGCACCAGCCGCTCGTGCGCGGCGTGCTGGTCCACGATCACGACGCCATCGCCGGTCTGGGCGACGATATAGGTGCCGTGCACCTGCGCCCGGGCTGCGCCAAGTGGAAAATCTTCGGCAGGGCTGGCAGGGGCAGGCGGCAGTTCCGCTGCGCCTGCGGCAGCAGCGGCGGGCGCGAGCGGACTGCCCGGCGCCGGCTGCGGCGCCTGGAAGGCGGCTGACTGTTCAGCGACGGCTTGAGTGGGGTAATCGTTGCGGTAGGGCCGGGTAAACAGATGCGCCAGCGATGCGGAATTGCCGGTGTTTCCACCGGGACGAAATGCTCCCAGTGTGGCGGCTGAGACGGTAGAGGCGGCGCGGAAGCCCGCGGCGTCCAACGCTTGGCGCACGCCGGCGACCAGGAGGCCGCGGACGGCGGCGTTGTCGCGGAAGCGCACCTCCGCCTTGGCCGGGTGCACGTTGACGTCCACGGCCTCCGGATCGACCTGCAGGAACAAGGCAACAGCGGGGTGGCGGCCGCGCGGAATCATGTCCTCATAGCCGCCCTTCAACGCACCCAAAAGTAACCGATCCCGCACGGCGCGTCCGTTCACGAACAGATATTGGCTGGCGGTGGTGGCGCGGTGGTACGTCGGCAGGCCGATAAGGCCGGTGAGATGCAATCCTTCGCGGCGCGCATTCAGCGGCACGGCGTTATCGCGGAATTCCCGCCCCAGCACGGCGGACAACCGGTCTTTCTGCGCGTCCGGGCCCCGGCAGGCCGGCAATTTCACCAGGTCGCGGTTCTCATCGCGCAGAAGGAAAGCCACATGCGGCGCCGCCATGGCGAGGCGGCGCAGATGATCCTGCACCTGGCCGCTTTCGGCCCGCGCAGTCTTGAGGAATTTCAGGCGGGCCGGCGTGGCGAAGAACAGGTCGCGCACCTCCACCAGAGTGCCCTGCGCCTGCGCCGCCGGTCGCGGCTCGCCGACCCGGCCGCCCTCGACTGCGATGCTCCAGGCCTCGTCTCCGCCTTCATCGCGGGACGTGATGGCGAGGCGGGCCACCGCCCCGATAGACGGCAGTGCCTCGCCGCGAAAGCCCAGCGAGCGAATATGGACAAGGTCGTCGTCCGGCAGCTTGGAAGTCGCGTGCCGCTGTACCGCCAGCGCCAGTTCCGCATGGGACATGCCGCGGCCGTCGTCGCGCACGGCGATCAGCGCCTTGCCACCGTCGCGGATGGTGACCTCTATCCGGGTCGCGCCTGCGTCCAGTGCGTTTTCCACCAGTTCCTTGACCACCGCCGACGGCCGCTCGATCACCTCGCCCGCTGCGATCTGGTTGACCAGCACTTCCGGCAACAGGCGGATGGTCATCGGCTGGCTCCAGGTCTAGTGGCGTGGCGCGATCTGGCTGAGATGCTGGCGCGCCAGCACTTTGCCCTGCTCGACGGCGGGTTGGTCGAATGGGTCGATTCCCAGCATGCCGGCAGCAATAATCGTTTCGGCAAAGAAGTGCATCATCAGCGCGCCAACGCCGGCCTCATCGACACGGTCCAGGGTTAGGACCCGTGTTGGGCATCCAGTGGCGATCAGGGTTTCCGCCGTCGCCCGCTGCATGACATCCATCAGGTCGCCCATGCTGCGGCCGTCGAGGTAGGCCAACCCCTCGGCCTTCCCTGCCAGAGCCGTGCGGACAAGGCGGCCGGTGCCGGCGACTGGCGTTTGAATGATGCTGAACAGCTTGTCGCGCGGGCCATCCAGATACAATTGCAGCTGGCTGTGCTGATCTACCGTCCCGACCGCCCGCACTGGCAGGGTGCCTTGTCCTTGCTTGCCGAGCGATTCGGCCCAAAGCTGGCAATACCATTGGCCCAGCATCGCCAGCCGGTCGCTATAGGGCATCAGGACTGAGGCCTTGACGCCTTTGACCTTGCCAAGGGCGCATTGGACGGCCGCGCCGATCGCCGCCGGGCAGTCATCGCCGGTCAGCAGGTCGGCGATGACTGTTTCGGCGCCAGCACGGATGTTGACCGGATCGAGGCCGGCGATTGCAGCCGGGAGCAGGCCGACGAGCGACAACGCCGAGTAACGGCCACCCACCTCCGGGTCATGCGGTAGCACGGTCATGCCGTAATGCTGGGCCAAAGCAGACATCGGTGAGGGCTTGGGTTCGGTTATGATCGTAAAGTGGTCGCCAATTTTGGATTCGTCTTCCCCCTCCAGCAGCGCTTCGATGCAGACCAACGCCTGGGTCAGGGTTTCCGCCGTACCGCCTGACTTGGAGATTGCGATGAAATCCGTACGCGACAGATCGAGGCTGCGGAACAAGTGATCGAATGTATGGGGGTCGATATTGTCGAGAAACACCAGCTTCGGTGAATCGCCGCTGGGACCAAAGCCCGAATCCGCCAGCGCGTACAAGGCCTGGCCGCCCAGGCTGGAGCCGCCGGTGCCCAGCACCACAACGGTATCCGCTCGCTCGCGGTGATAGGAGGCGCGGTCCTCGATCATCGGGATGTCGTCGCGCCGCTCCGGCAGCAACACCAATGGCAGCGATCCATCGCGATGGCCCCGGCGCAATTGGTCAAGGCCTGGGGCCGCTCTCTTCATCCAGGCGTCGAACGTTGCGGTTGCAAGCCCGGCCGGCCCGATGCTTGCTGCCATGCAGCCGTCAATGTTTTGCTTGTACATAGCGCGGCACCTTTGATGGGGCGGAATTCGGGGGCGTCTATCAATCCTATGTAAGCCATTCCTACAACAGATTCGACCTTTCCTTCCGAATAGTCGGTCAACGGATGACGTTCAATCAGGTGCAAAGGTGGAGTGTCTCGAGTTTCCAAGCACAGACAAGAAAAAACCGGGTCTCTGGTAGGAGACCCGGCTAAGTCAGAACAGGGAGGCTTAACGTCTGGGAGACGCGTCTGGATCGCAGGCCAACAAGCGGCAGTGATCCCGAACAGCGTTGTCTCAAATCGACAACACCACTGTAATTTGACAGAAATGCTGCACAATTGGAGAGCTATTATTGCCGCCCAGCTATGCAAACGCTGCATGGCTGCTCAGAATCGGCTGGTCTGCCCCCTTCACCTGCCTATGATAACGGCGAATATCCGCTACATGATCAAGGAACGCCGTTATGAATTGGGAGCCTGAGCTGGAGGAATTGGCGCGGCGCGAGGCTATGGCCCGCCAGATGGGCGGGGCCGATAAAGTCAAGCGCCAGCACGATGGCGGGCGCTTGACGGTGCGCGAACGGGTGGAAGGGCTTGCCGATCCCGGCACCTTTCACGAAATCGGCGCTATCGCCGGCAAGGCGGAATACGACGCCAACAACGATCTTGTGCACCTGACGCCGGCCAACTGTGTGTTTGGCCGGGCGCGGCTGAACGGGCGGCCGGTGGTCGTCTGCGGCGATGATTTCACCGTGCGGGGCGGGTCGGCCGATGCAACCATCAAGGGCAAGCCGCAATTGGCAGAGGTGATGGCGAACGAGCTGCGCTTGCCCCTCGTGCGCATGATCGAGGGTTCGGGCGGCGGCGGTTCGGTCCGCACCATCGAGACGACGGGCCGGGCCAACCTGCCGGGCGGGCAGGGCACCTCCAGCCGGTTCGACCTGATGGCGACCAACCTGGCGACGGTGCCGGTGGTGGCGCTTGGCCTGGGATCGGTCGCAGGTCTGGGCGCTGCCCGCATGGCGGCAAGCCATTTCTCGGTGATGACCAAGGAAACCTCTGCCATGTTCGTCGCCGGCCCGCCGGTGGTGAAAGGCATCGGCCAGGATCTGACCAAGCAGGAACTGGGCGGCTGGCGCATCCAGACCCGCGCCGGCGGCGTCGACAACGCCGTCGATACCGAGGAGGAGGCGTTCGATCTGGCGCGGCGCTTTCTGTCCTACCTGCCGAACTCGGTCTATGACGCCCCTCCGCGGGCAGAGCCTATTGCGCCGGCGGATCAGGAGCCGTTGATCAAGGCGATCCCGAAACAGCGGCGGCAGGCCTATCGCATGCGGCCCATCATAGAGCGGTTGGTCGACGCTGGCTCGTTCCTGGAGATCGCGCCGAATTTCGGTCGTTCGATTATTTGCGGCCTGGCGCGGATCGACGGTTGGCCGGTCGCGATCATGGCCAGCGATCCCTACCATTATGGCGGCGCCTGGACCGCGGACACCTGTCAGAAGATCGTCCGCCACGTCGATCTGGCCGAAACCTTTCACCTGCCGGTGATTTATCTGGCGGATTGCCCCGGCTTCCTGGTCGGCAAGGAGGCGGAGGAGACCGGCACCATTCGCCACGGCGTCCGCGCCATGGCGGCAATCAACCAATCGACGACGCCCTGGTGCGCCATCGTTGTGCGCAACGCCTTTGGCGTCGCCGGCGGCGCACACGTGCCGGTGGGCCGTTTCGTGACCCGCTATGCCTGGCCCAGCGGTTTTTGGGGCTCGCTGCCGCTGGAGGGCGGCATTGAAGCAGCCTATCGCGCTGATATCGACGCGGCAGACGACCCGGCCGAGGAACTGAAACGCATCGAGGAACGGCTGGAGAAGCTGCGCTCCCCCTTCCGCACGGCGGAGGCCTTCTGGATCGAAGAAATCATCGACCCACGCAAAACCCGCGGTCTGTTAGAGGAATTCGCCAACCTGGCAGCGCCGCTCCGCGACCCAGGACCGCGCACTTGGGGGTTGCGCCCGTAGGGTCGCCGGCTGCTCCCGGGATCGGGAGGGCCTCAAAATGCTACCCCCGGATCGGCGGAGCAACTCAGCAATGATCCCCGGAAGTGGCGGAGCCGCTATCCGGGGCCGGCGTCATCCTTTGATCACCGCCGCCTGGGAGTTCGCGAGACCGGGCGGTCCCGGCTCACCGCTCCGCGGCGGCCGGGAAACACGTGCTCCTGGATAGAGAGGCGCCGCCGTCAACAGCGGCTCCCCGGATCGGGGGCACCTCAGCTCTGATCCCCGGAAGTGGTGGAGCCGCTATCCGGGGCCGGCGTCATCCATCGATCACCGCCGCCTGGGAGTTCGCGAGACCGGGCGGTCCCGGCTCACCGCTCCGCGGCGGCCGGGAAACACGTGCTC
>JAPOJR010000050.1 GCA_029978325.1 Alphaproteobacteria bacterium
ATGATATCGATCTTCGACCCGGCGTAGATTCCGGCGTGCAGCGCGGACGGGGCGGTCGCCGCCTCGGGCGGAATCGCCAGAGGCGCCGGGACGGAGTCCGCGACGGCCATCGGCGACGGTTCCGCCACGGATCACCATATCCGGTCGCTCGCTCATAGGTTCAGGCTCCAGCCATCGCACGGGAAAGGGTCGCGCCATGCTAGAGCCTCGCCCAAACGAGCGCCAGCTTGGCGGAACGTCCCAAGCCTGACGCCCGCGCCTGCCCCAGCCCGGGCCCGGCCGGTTTTCATCCGACCCAATACCCCGACCTTTCAGCGGCGACTTATCATTTCACCCGGCGAAATGATAAGGTTTGGTCAGAAATGCGAAGGTTTGTTAAGGTGCTTCCGACCAGCGCAGACCGCTAACAAATGACCTGATTCCCCAAGGACTTCCCACCCATGCAATTCGGCCTGATGACCCGCGGCCAGTTCCACGCCGGCGACAATATGCAAGTGCGCTTTCAGGAGTTGATGGAGCAGGCGCGGCTTGCCGATAAGCTGGGCTTTGCGTCGTTGACGAAGGGCAGCCATTACTCGGCGCATCCCTACCAGGATTTCCAGCAACTGCCCTACCTCGCCCGCGTCTCGGCCGAAGCGCCCAACCTGCGCATCAACGCCGGCATTGTGCTGGTGCCCCTGCACAAGCCGCAGGATCTGGCCGAGCAATTGGCGACCCTCGACGTCATGACCAACGGCAAGCTGATCTTCGGCGCCGGCCTCGGCTACCGCGAGGTCGAGTTCAAGGCTTTCGGCATGACGGCCCGGCAAAAGGTCCGCCGCTTCGAGGAAGGCGTCGAGGCGATCAAGCGGCTCTGGACCGAAGAAACCGTCGACATGGTCGGCAGCCATTTCGAACTGGCCGGCGCGTCCTGCCCGCTGAAGCCGATCCAAAAGCCCTTTCCGCCGATCTGGATCGGCGCCAACGCCGACAAAGCCATCGAGCGCGCCGCGAAAATCGGCACGTGCTGGTACATCAACCCGCACAACACGATTTCTACGATCAAGCGCCAGCTCGACGTCTACAAGGCCGCGCTCGACAAGCTCGGCAAGCCCTTCCCGGATGAACTGCCGATCCGGCGCGAGGTGTTCGTCGCCGAAACGCGGGAAAAAGCGCTGGAGATCTGCCGCCCCTATCTGGCCGACAAGTACAAGACCTACCACGCCTGGGGCCAGTCCAAGGCCATGCCTGAAGGCGACAACAACCTGGGCCAGGAGTTGGACGAATTGCTGAAGGACCGCTTCCTGATCGGGTCTGCCGAGGAAGTGGCCGAGCGGCTGACCGTTCTGGCGCAGGAGACCGGCGTCAATCATGTGGTCATGAGCGTGCAATGGCCGGGCATGCCGCAGGGACTGGTGTTGGACACCATGCACCGCCTGTCGGCCGATGTTTTCCCGAAGGTGCGCGCCGCCCTCGCTTGAATCCTGAGGCCCGACTATGCCCAGCACCGGCCGCTACGCCATTTACTTCGCTCCAGCCGAGGATACGCCGATCTGGCAATTTGGCATCCGCTGGCTGGGCCGAGACCCGGTCAGCGGCGCGGCCCTGCCTCAGCCCGCGGTGCCGGGGCTTTCCGCCGCTACTGTGGCCGCAGCAACGGAATCGCCGCGCGGCTATGGCTTCCATGCGACACTGAAGCCGCCGTTCCACCTGGCGGACGGCTACGGGCGGGAAGACCTGCTGGCCGCGGCCAGGGCGTTTTCCGCAGCAAGGCAGGCGTTCGCTGCCCCGCCGGTCAGCCTGCAACGCATCGGCCGGTTCCAAGCCTTCGCCCTGACCGCGCCCAGCCCCGATATGGACAGTTTGGCCGCCGATTGCGTCCAGGCCTTCGACGCGTTCCGCGCGCCGCCGTCTGAGGCCGAACTTGCCAAACGCCGCGAACGCGGCCTGACCGAACGGCAGGAGCGCTATTTGCAGCAATGGGGCTATCCCTATGTCATGGAGGAATTCCGCTTCCACATGACCATGCTTGGCTCTAGTCGCGACGAGGCCCTGCACGCCGCCGTCACCGCCTTTCTCGCGCCACAGGCGGCACGGTTTGCGCTTGAAGCTCTGCCGGTCGATGCCATCTGTCTTTATCATCAGGACACCCGCATCGCGCCGTTCCGGCTGGTCGAGCGGCTGTCCTTTCAGGCTGCCTAGCGAGGCCCGCCACCATGCCTGCGCCGAACCGCTCGCCTTTTTTCCTCGATGTCGCGCTTTACCCGCACCGATCGCTGCCGCCGCAGGGATTTTTGATCCTGATGGCAGCATTCGGGCTCACCAGTTTCATCACCGGGCTGATTTTCGCCAGCATGGGCGCCTGGCCGGTACTGGGGTTTTTCGGGCTGGACGTGGCTCTTTTCTACTGGGCCTTCCGTCTTTCGTACCGTAGCGGCCGCCTGTGCGAGGTGGTGCGGGTAACACGGCACCAACTGACGGTTCAGCGCATTCAGCCCGACGGTCGGCACAAAACCTGGAGCTTTGAGCCGGCGTGGGCCCGCGTCGACCTGGAACGGCCGGAAGAGCATGACTGCCGCCTGGTCCTGGCCAGCGGCGAACGGCGGCTGGCCATCGGCGCTTTCCTGCCGCCGGAAGAACGGGTGGAATTTGCGGCCACGCTGCGCGCCGCTCTTCGCGCCGCCACAACCTATGCTTGACCAGTAACGCCCGAATTGGTGCCAGCCGCACGACGAGTGCGACCGATTCTGAGTCACGCCGATTTTCCGACGGGAATTGCGGGCCGAATGAATGCCCGAAAACTTTGTGCTGGCACTGTCCGGCGAATTTGGTTATTCGGAGGAATTGAACCGTATTCTGAAAACACTTGTGCGCTGTTTGCCTTATCCACGCAGCGAAATCACCGACTTTGCCCTTGACGCTGTGGCGCAAAGGTTTGCAAAAGAGCGGCCAACCAAATCCCACTGGAACTGAATGCCCCCGTCACTCGGCAGGAGGACAGGCCTTGCAGGCCACTGATATCACCGACCCGAACTACTTTCATAAAGTCGTCGATTGCCAATGGGCCTGCCCGGCGCATACGCCCGTTCCGGAATACATCCGCCTGATCGCGCATGGCCGGTTCTCCGACGCCTATATGATCAACTGGAAGTCCAACGTCTTCCCCGGCATCTTGGGCCGCACCTGCGACCGCCCGTGCGAGCCAGCTTGCCGGCGTGGCCGAGTGGAAGACGAAGAACTCTCCGGCAGCCGCAAGGAACCGGTGGCGATTTGCCGCCTTAAGCGCGTCGCAGCCGACTATAAGGACGACGTCAACCATCGCATGCCGCGCGCGCCGGAAGTTTCCAACGGCCGCAAAATCGCCTGCCTCGGTGCTGGCCCTGCATCGTTGACTGTTGCACGCGATTTGGCTGTGCTCGGGTACGAAATTACCCTATTCGACCAGGACCCGCAGCTGGGCGGCATGATGCGGACGCAGATTCCGCACTTCCGCCTGCCGGTTGAAGTCATCGACGAAGAGATGGCCTACATCACCGACATCGGCAACATCAACTTCGTCCACAAGCGCATTGATTCCCTGAAGGATGTCCTGGCCGAAGGCTGGGACGCCGTGTTCGTCGGCACTGGTGCGCCGCGTGGCCGCGATCTGGATATTCCGGGCCGCAAGGAAGCCACACCGAACTTCCATATCGGCATTGAGTGGCTGTCGTCGGTCTCGTTCGGCCATGTCACCAGCGTCGGCAAGCGCGTTATTGTCCTGGGCGGCGGCAACACTGCCATGGATTGCTGCCGCACCGCCCGCCGCCTGGGCGGCGAAAGCGTCAAGGTCATCGTCCGTTCCGGCTTCGAGGAGATGAAGGCATCTCCATGGGAGAAGGAAGACGCAATGGGTGAGGACATTCCGATCCTCAACATGCTGGTGCCGAAGGCGTTCGTGCTGGAGGCCGGCAAGCTGGTCGGCATGACCTTCGAAAAAGTCGAAGCCAAGTACGACGACAACGGCCGCCGGCGGCTGGTGCCGACTGGCGAGCCAGATGAATTCCACGAGTGCGACGACGTGCTCTGCGCCATTGGCCAGGAAAACGCCTTCCCCTGGATCGAACGCGACATCGGCCTGGATTGGGACGACCGTTGGGATATGCCTAAGGTCGATCGCGTGACCTTCCAGTCCAGCCACCCGAAGGTGTTCTTCGGCGGCGACGCGGCCTTCGGTCCGGAAAACATCATCTGGGCCGCCTCGCATGGTCACGATGCCGCGATCAGCATCCACAAAATGCTGGAAGGCGAGGACATCTACGACCGCCCGGCGCCGCTGCAGGATGTGGTCAGCCAGAAGATGGGGATCCACGAATGGAGCTACGATAACGATATCGCCATCGACCCGCGCTTCAAGGTTCCGCACCTGGAAAAAGCCAAGGCGCTGTCCGACATCAATGCCGAAGTCGAGCTTGGCTTTGACGTAGCGCTTGCCTGGAAGGAAGCGCAGCGCTGCCTGAACTGCGATGTGCAGACGGTATTTTCCACCAACCTGTGCATCGAATGCGACGCCTGCGTCGACATCTGCCCGATGGACTGCATCTCGTTCGTGCAGAACGGCGAAGAGGACGATCTCCGCGGTCGCCTGATGGCGCCGGCCCTGAACAAAGAGCAGGACATCTACGTGTCGGACATCCTGCCGACCGAACGGGTGATGGTGAAAGACGAAGACGTGTGCCTGCACTGCGGTCTTTGCGCCGAACGTTGCCCGACCGGCGCCTGGGACATGCGCAAGTACTTTATTGAAATGACTCATGCAGGCAACGCCTGCCGGGGGTTGTGATGCCTGAAGCGATTGCCTCAATCAACGAGTTCGTCGTCAAGTTCGCCAACGTCAACGGCTCCGGTTCCGCGAGCGCGAACGAGTTGTTCGCCCGCTCGATCCTACGCATGGGTGTGCCGGTCAGCCCGCGCAACATCTTCCCCTCGAACATCCAGGGTCTGCCAACCTGGTACGAGGTGCGGGTGAGTGAGAAGGGCTATCTGGGTCGGCGCGGCGGCACCGATATGTTGGTGGCGATGAACCCGCAGACCTGGAAACAGGATGTGGCAGAACTGTCGCCCGGCGGCTACCTGTTCTACGATTCGACGCGCCCGATGCCGCGCAGCATGTTCCGCGAGGACGTGAATGTCATCGGCGTGCCGCTGACCGCGATCTGCAACGCGACCTATACGGACGCCCGCCAGCGCCAGTTGTTCAAGAATATAATCTACATCGGCGCACTTTCGATCCTGCTGGATATCGACCCGGCCGTGATCGAGCGGCTGTTCGGCGAGCAATACAAAGGCAAGGAAGCCTTGATCGGCGCCAACAAGAAGGCGCTGCAACTGGGCCGCGACTGGGCGACCCAGAATCTTGATCCCAACCTGTGCAAGCTGAAAGTCCGGGCCGCCGACAATGTCGGTGACCGTATTTTCATGGAAGGCAATGCCGCCGCCGCGCTGGGCTGCGTCTATGGCGGCGCGACCGTCTGCGCCTGGTACCCGATCACGCCATCTTCCTCGATGGCTGAGGCGTTCCAGTCGTACTGCAAACGCTACCGCCATGAAAAAGAAACCGGCGAGGCCAAGTACGCCATCGTCCAGGCTGAGGATGAGTTGGCCTCGATCGGCATGGTTATCGGCGCTGGCTGGAACGGCGCCCGCGCCTTCACCTCGACCTCAGGCCCCGGCATCAGCCTGATGACCGAGTTCATCGGCCTGGCGTATTTCGCAGAGGTGCCGGCGGTAATCGTCAACGTGCAGCGCGGCGGCCCATCGACCGGCATGCCGACGCGGACGCAACAGGCCGACCTGCTGTCGTGCGCCTATGCCTCGAACGGCGACACCAAGCATATTCTGCTGTTCCCGGAAGACCCGCGCGAATGCTTCAGCATGTCGGCGGACGCGCTGGACCTGGCGGAACGGTTGCAGACCCCGATTTTCGTCATGACCGATCTCGACATCGGCATGAACCAACGGCTGTGCAAGCCGCTGGAATGGGATGATTCCCGCCGCTATGACCGCGGCAAGGTGATGACCGCCGCCGAATTGGAAGCCGGCAAGGATTTCGGGCGCTACCTGGATGTGGATGGCGACGGCATCCCGTTCCGAACCTATCCCGGCACGCACGAAACGCGCGGCGCGTATTTCACCCGTGGCACGACCAAAGACCGCTATGCCCGCTATTCCGAGGATGGCAACGTCTACGTCGACAATATGGAGCGGTTGGAGCGCAAGTTCGACACGGCCAAGTCGCTGGTGCCGCAACCGATCCGCCGCGACGCCAGCCAAACCACCAAATTGGGCGTGCTGTATTTCGGCTCCACCAGCCCGGCGATGGACGAAGCGCTGGACCTGCTGAGCGAGGACGGCAAGCATGTCAACGCGATGCGGCTGCGCGCCTTCCCCTTCCCCGAGTCGGTGCGCAACTTCATCCTAGAGCATGACATGGTGTTCCTGGTGGAACAGAACCGTGACGGCCAGATGCGCACGATGATGATCAGCGAGTTGGAAATCGATCCGGCCCGTATCGTGCCGGTTCTGCACTATGACGGCACGCCGATCACCGGCCAGTTCATCGCGGGCGCGATTGGCGCCAAGATCGAAGAGTTGAAAGTCGTTTCTCTCGAGAGGGCGGTATCATGACCTATATTGCCAAGCCGAAGCTGCATCATCCGTCGCTGCCTAAGAACGATGTCGGCTATACGCGCCGTGACTATGACGGCGCGATCTCGACGCTCTGCGCCGGATGCGGCCACGATTCTATCAGCGCCGCCATTGTGCAGGCCTGTTTTGAGCTGTCGATTGAGCCGCACCGTGTCGCCAAACTTTCGGGTATCGGCTGCTCGTCCAAGGCTCCGACCTATTTCCTCGGCAACAGCCACGGCTTCAACACCGTGCATGGCCGCATGCCCAGCGTGCTGACCGGCGCCAACCTGGCAAACCGCGACCTGATCTACATGGGCGTGTCCGGCGACGGCGACAGCGCCTCCATCGGCCTCGGCCAGTTCGCCCACCTGATGCGCCGCGGCGTGAACATGACGTACATCGTCATGAACAACGGCGTCTACGGCCTGACCAAGGGCCAGTTCTCGGCGACCGCGGACAAGGGCTCGGTGGCGAAAAAGGGCGCGGTCAACCGCGACGCCGGCATCGACCTGGCGTCGATGGCGATCATCATGGGCGCAACCTTCGTCGCCCGCTCGTTCTCCGGCGACAAGACCCAGCTGGTGCCGCTGATCAAGGCCGCCATCAGCCATCCGGGTGCGGCGATCCTGGACGTGGTCAGCCCCTGCGTGGCCTTCAACAACCATGCCGGCTCGACCAAGAGCTATGACTTCGTGCGCGACCACAACGAGGCCGTCAACCGGCTGGACTTCATCACCGGCAGCGCGCCGCTGACGGCGGATTATGCGCCGGGCGAAACGGTGGACGTGCCCCAGGCCGGATCGACCCTACGCCTGCGCAAGATCACGCCGGACTACGACCCGGCCGACAAAGCCGGCGCGCTGGCATTCATCGAGCAGAAGAACCACGCCGGCGAAGTGGCGACGGGCCTGTTGTATCTGGACCCGCTGCCCAAGGACCTGCACGCCAACATGAACACCACCAAGCGCCCGCTGAACACGCTGGACGAGGCCGATCTCTGCCCCGGCAGTTCCGTGCTCGACCGGATCAACGCATCGCTGCGCTAAAGCAAAGCCCGTTCGGACGTGCGGGCGAATACGATGGTTCGGATCACCGCCGCGTTTGCTATCGCGGCGGTGATTTGCTTTGAGGACGGGCGCGCTGCCGATGACCTCCGTTGAAGCCTCGACCGACCGCCGCCTTCGCCGCATGGCGTTGCCGATCATTGTCTCGAATGCGACGGTACCCCTGCTTGGCGCGGTCGATACGGCTGTCGTCGGTCACCTGCCGGACCCCGCCTATATCGGCGGCGTCGCGCTGGCCACGGTCATCTTCAACTATGTGCATGCGAGCCTGAACTTCCTGCGCATGGGCACAACGGGCCCCACGGCCCAGGCCGTCGGCGCCGGCAAAGGCTTGCACGACGGGCCGGGCTGGGGCGAAGTCCGCAACATCCTGAGCCGGGCCATGCTGCTGGCGGGCCTGCTGGGCCTGGCGGTCATCATCGGGCAGACCGTCATCGTCAACGTCGGCCTCTGGGCGCTCAATGGTAGCGCGGCTGTGGAAGCGCAAACGGCCAATTACCTAGCCATCCGCCTTTGGAGCGCACCGGCATCGCTGGCCATGTTCGTCGCCATCGGCTGGCTCTACGGCCTGGAAGATGGGCGAACGCCGCTCTACCTGCAACTGTTCGCCAATGGCCTTAACATCGCTCTGGATTTCCTGTTCGTCTGGGGTTTTGGCTGGGGTGTCGAGGGCGTCGCCGCCGCCACCGTCATCGCCGAATACCTGGCGATCGGACTGGCCTTCGTCCTGATCCGGCGGCGGCTGGCCGGACTACCTCAAGGCCAGGGACGCACCCGGGTGCTGGACTGGGGCCGGATCCGGCGGATGATGGCGGTCAACCGGGATATCTTTCTGCGCACGCTGACGCTGATCACCGGCCTTGCGATTTTCATGAACCTCAGCGCTACGCAGGGGGACGTCGCCCTGGCCGCAAACCAGGTGCTCTATCAGATGGTGATGATCGGCACGTATGCCCTGGACGGCTTTGCCCACGCGGGCGAGGCGCTGGTTGGTGAGGCGTATGGAGCCCGCGACCGCAACCGGGTGCGGGAGGCGACGTTTGGCGCATTGCGTTGGTCCGTTGGCATCGCAATCGGGCTGGCGGCGCTGTGGGCGGGATTCGGCTGGTTCGGCATTTCCTTGCTGACCGGCATTCCCGCGGTTCAGGAGCGCGCACTGGAGTATCTGCCATATGCGGTGGCCTTTCCGCTGGTGTCATTTGTCGCCTTCGTGCTGGACGGCGTCTTCCTAGGAGCGACGCAGAACCGACTGATGCGGCATGCTATGATGATGAGCCTGGCGCTCTATCTGCTGGCGCTGTGGCTGGTAAAGGATTGGGGCGGCAATGATGGGCTGTGGCTGTGCGTGCTGTTTTTCTTTTCGCTGCGCGGCGCGACGCTCTGGCTGTTCTGGCCAAGATTGCTGCGCGGGATAACGGCGCACTAGAGCCAGTTGCCGCCGGCGGCAAACCGCGCCACGATAGCACTGCCGATTTCGACAACACCCGGAGGAAACCTCATGGCAGACTACCAATACCTGAAGGTCGAGCGAGAAGGCCCGCTGACCATCGTCACCATCAGCCGGCCGGAAGTATACAACGCCCTGCATCCGCCGGCGCATTGGGAGTTCGACAAGGTCTTCAACGAATTCCGCGACGACCCTGACCAATGGATCGCAATCGTCACCGGCGCCGGCGACAAGGCCTTTTCCGCCGGCAATGACCTGAAATACCAGGCTGCCGGCGTCGGGCCGCGCAACCGCCCGGATTCCGGCTTTGCCGGCATCTCCAACCGCTATGACCTGACCAAGCCTGTGATCGCCGCGGTCAATGGCTGGGCCATGGGCGGCGGCTTTGAGACTGCGCTGGCCTGCGACCTGATCATCGCCGCCGAAAACGCCACCTTCGCCCTGCCGGAGCCGCGGGTCGGCCTGGCTGCCGGCGCTGGCGGCATTCACCGCCTGCCCCGCCATATTCCGTTTAAACAGGCCATGGGCATGATCCTGACCGGCCGCCGCGTCGGCGCTGCTGAAGGCAAGGAATTGGGCTTCGTCAACGAAGTGGTGCCGACTGGCCAAGCGCTGGAGGGCGCGAAACGCTGGGCCGCAACGATCCTGGAATGCTCGCCGATGTCGATCCGCGCATCCAAGCAAGGCGTTTATATGGGCCTGGACGAGACAAGCGTAGCGAACGCTATCCGCAACCAACACGTCTATCCCGCCTACAAAGCCATGGGCGAGAGCGAGGACTATATCGAAGGCCCGAAAGCATTCTCCGAGAAGCGTCCACCGAACTGGAAAGGCCGGTAATGCCCCCGCGCCGGCGCCGGCCTGCCTAGAGCAACGCCCGATCAAATAGAGTCATTTGATCGGGGGAAGTTGCTCTAATAATTAGATTTAGAGCAGATTCACCCAATCCTATCGGATCGGGATATGCTCTAACCGATGATCGCGTGCGGCACGAAACGGGACGTGTCGCGCGTGATCGGGGTCGCGTCTTCGCGGATGCCCAGGCCAACCGGTTCGCCCCGCACCACCCAGGACCCGACCACCGTGTAATTGCCATCCATGTTGGGCAACGGGTGCAGCGCCTGGAGAATATGCCCCTCTGCCCCATAGGGGCCGTCGACCGCGTAACGCTGGCCTGCCGGGCCGATCCATTCGACATTGCTGCCCTCGCGGCTGAACAGCGGCTTCCGCACATACCCCCCGGTCAGAGCCGCCGCCGCCGGATCGCCGTCGAAATAGGCAGGCAACAGATTGGGATGGCCCGGAAACATCTGCCACAGCAGCGGCAACAAGCCTTTATTCGACAACAATGCTTTCCAGGGCGGCTCCAGCCAGCGCACGCCGGCCTTGGGTACATGCTGGCCGAACCGGTCAACGAACACCTGTTCCCAAGGATACAGCTTAAACAAGGCTTCGATGACGAAGTCGCGCGCATCCGAAAACCGGCCGTGCGCATCCACGCCGATTTGCTCCAGCGCCACATAGTCGGTTGCAAGCCCGGCCTGCCGGGCGCAATCCTCCAGGTAGGCGACCGTGCCCCGGTCTTCGTCATGCCCCTCGGCAGAGGAGAAATGCAGGTAACAGCCGGGGTCGAAGGCGGCAAATGCGTTGATCAGCGCCTCCTGAATGGCGTTGTACTGGTCGGCATCGGACGGCACCCGGCCAAACACCCGCGCCTGTTCCAACCAGACCCACTGAAAGAACGCACTCTCGTATAGCGATGTGGGCGTGTCGGCGTTGTACTCATACAGCTTGGCCGGGCCCTGCCCGTCATAAGCAAAATCCATGCGGCCATAGAGCGGCATATCATGGCGATGCCAGCTTTGCGCGATAAAATCCCAGAACGGTTCTGGGATCGCCAGCCGGCGCATCAAGCGTTCATCCCGGCAGGCGCGGTCCACCACCTCCAGGCACATGGCTTCGATCGCGGCGGTCGGCGCTTCGATGTCGTCCTCGATCTGCCGCAGCGTAAAGCGGTAATAGGCACGTTCGTCCCAATACGGCTCACCGCCAATCGTATGAAAATGAAACCCGAGCGCCGCAGCCTGTCCGCGCCAATCGGGCCGTTCCTGGGAGACGACGCGGAACATCAGCGCACCAGCTCCCGCACGGCGGCGACCAGGGCCGGATCGTCCCATTCCGCCGGACCGCTATAACTGGCGGCGATTTTACCGTCAGCGGTTATTACAAACGTCTGCGGCAGACCCCGCGCTTCCATCGACCGGGTAAATTCGCCCTTAGGGTCCAGGTAGGGGGCAAGCTTGTCCAACTGATGCTCCGCCAGGAAGGGCGCAACCTTGGCCATGCCTTCCCGGTCTGACGAAACGGCGACGACACGGACGCCGGTGTCGGCAAGCGCCGCCTGTAAGCGGTTCAAGGACGGCATTTCCCGGACGCAGGGGCTGCACCATGTCGCCCAAAGGTTCAGGACGACCCCATGCCCCTTAAAGTCGGCGAGGGTGATGGGCCGGCCCTGAGCATCGGCGAACGCCACGCTACTGACTGCCTTGGGCGGCGTATGACGGTCCAGCGCAGCACTCCAGTCTGGCACCTGGCGGATCACTTTGCCCGCAGAGCTCGCACCCCCTGCGGCGACGCTTGCGCCGGGGCCGGCTTCCCCTTCGCCCGCCACCATGCCATACAGAGCAGCCGCGACACCGATCACCGCCACCAACAGTATTAGAGCAATCCACCGCATGTCTCAGTCTTCCTCCGATCAGAACGCCAACCCGCTATGGGGCGGCCGCTTCGCCGCCGGTCCCGCCGCGATCATGGCGGAGATCAACGTCTCCATAGGCTTCGACCAGCGGTTGGCGCCACAAGATATCGCTGGCTCGCGCGCCCACGCCGCCATGCTGTCTGATCAAGGGATTATCACACCGGAAGACAATGCGGCCATTCAACAGGGGTTGAACCAGGTCGAGGCCGAAATCACCAGCGGCGCGTTTCCGTTCCGCCCGGAACTGGAAGACATCCACATGAATGTGGAAGCGCGCCTGCGCGAGTTGATCGGTGCGCCTGCCGGCCGGCTGCACACCGGCCGCAGCCGCAACGACCAGGTCGCGACCGACTTCCGCATGTGGGTACGGCAGGCCTGCGAGGAAGCGGACACGGCGCTGGCCGACCTGCAACAGGCTTTGGTCGATCAGGCGGACCGGGCGGCGGACATGGTCATGCCGGGCTTCACCCACCTGCAAAACGCCCAGCCCATCACCTTTGGCCACCACCTGATGGCCTATGTCGAGATGTTCGGGCGCGACCGCGGCCGCTTTGCCGACGCCGCGCACCGGATGAACGAGTTGCCATTGGGCGCAGCAGCGCTGGCAGGCACGCCGTTTCCGATAGACCGGCGCGCGACCGCGCAGGCTTTAGGCTTCGACCGGCCGACCGCGAATTCGGTCGATAGCGTCTCCGCCCGGGATTTCGCCCTGGAATTCCTGTCGGCAACGGCGATCTGCGCCACGCACCTGTCGCGGCTGGCGGAAGAAATCGTGCTTTGGTGCTCGGAAGGATTCGGCTTCATCAAACTGTCGGATGCGTTCACCACCGGCTCCAGCATCATGCCGCAAAAACGCAACCCGGATGCGGCGGAACTGACCCGCGCGAAGTCCGGCCGGATGATCGGATCGCTGACCAGCCTGCTGATCACGATGAAGGGCCTGCCGCTCGCCTATTCCAAGGATATGCAGGAAGACAAGGAGCCCACGTTCGAAGCCGCAGACGCCCTCATGCTCTGCCTGGCTGCCAGCGCCGGGATGGTACGCGACTTCGCCCCTCAGCCGCAGGCGATGCGGGCCGCGGCAGCGCGGGGCCACATTACCGCCACCGATCTTGCGGATTGGCTGGTGCGCGAATTAGGGTTGCCGTTCCGCGATGCGCACCACGTCACCGGCACGTTGGTGGCAGAGGCAGACCGGCAGAGCACTTCGCTTGCCGGGCTCAGCCTCGAAACGATGCGTGCCGTGCATGACGGCATTCACGCCGGCGTCTATGATGTGCTGACGCTCGAAGCATCCGTTGCAAGCCGTACCAGCGAAGGCGGCACGGCGCCTGTTCGGGTGCGGGAAGCGATTGCGGAAGCCCGGCTGCGGTTTGGATTGAACAATGCAGGATAAAATTTACGACATGGGCCGTCTTGTCATCATGCTGCTGGTGCTGACCGTACTTGCGTTCGCCGTTACCGCGTGCGGCAAGAAGGGCGATCTGGAGCAGCCGGACGGCACGAAAGCCACTTATCCGCGAACCTATCCGACCAAGTGACCAGCCCCCGTGCCGCGCCTCAGCCGGCCCATGGCGAAAATGGCAGGTTCAGACTGTCCGCGACCGCTTGGTAGGTTAACGTGCCTTTGTGGATGTTAAGGCCGCGCGCCAGGTGTGGATTATCGGCCATGGCCTTGGCATAGCCTTTGTCGGCCAACGTCAGCACAAACGGCAATGTTGCATTGTTCAGCGCCAGGGTTGAGGTGCGGGCCACCGCGCCCGGCATATTTGTCACGCAGTAATGGGTGACACCATGCAGCGCATATGTCGGCGCGCTGTGGCTGGTCGGACGAGAGGTGGCAAAGCAACCTCCCTGGTCGATGGCGATATCGACCATGACCGACCCTGGCCGCATCTTCCGCACCATGTCCTCCGTCACCAGCTTTGGCGCAGCCGCGCCGGGAACCAGCACTGCGCCGATGACGAGATCGGCGTTGCAGACCAGCTCCTCAATCGCTTCGACGGTGGAATAGCGGGTGTTGAGCGACGGGCCAAATTGCAGGTCCAGGTCATAGAGCCGTTGCAGGTTCTTCTCCACCACCGTCACCCGCGCTTCAAGCCCCATGGCCATGCGCACAGCATTGGTGCCGGAAACGCCGCCGCCGATCACCACCACATCGGCCGCCGGCACGCCCGGTACGCCGCCCAGCAAAATGCCGGCGCCGCCCTGCTCTTTCTCCAGATAGTGCGCGCCAACCTGCACGGACATGCGCCCGGCCACCTCACTCATGGGCGAGAGCAACGGCAGGCCACCGCGGGCGTCGGTTACCGTCTCGTAGGCTATAGCAATACAACCGGAGGCCAGTAGCCCTTCGGTCTGTTCTTTGTCGGCGGCAAGATGCAGGTAGGTGAACAAAACCTGGCCGGGGCGCAGCAGCTTAATTTCCGGAGGCAATGGCTCCTTGACCTTGACCACCATGTCAGCCTCACCAAACACCGACGCGGCGTCCGGCGCAATCCGGGCACCAACGGCCGTGTAGGCCCGGTCAGGAAAGCCGGACCCTTCGCCAGCGCCGTTCTCCACCACCACCTGATGGCCGTGGTGGATCAATTCGCGGACACTGCCCGGCACCAATCCGACACGGTATTCGTGGGTTTTGATTTCCTTGGGAACACCGACCAGCATCATAGCTCTCCGGGCAACAGGGGTTAGGACCTTTCAGATGTAAGACGCTTTTGCAGAAGCACAATCAGCAATAGGCCCGGAACTGCCGCAATTGCGGTGAACAGAAAGTACAGGGGCCAGTCGACCTGCTCTGCAATATAACCGCCCGGCGCCGCCATAAAGGTCCGCGCCACCGCCATAAACGACGACAGCAACGCATATTGCGTGGCGGTGTAGTTCCTATTGCAGAGCGCCGCCAGAAACGCCACGAACGCCGTGGTGCCCATGCCGCCCGCCAGGTTCTCGAATGCTATGGTTGCAGCCAGCGCCGTCACGTCATGCCCGACCAAGGCCAGGCCGCTAAAGGCCAGGTTCGACAGCAATTGCAGCGCGCCGCAAATCCACAAGGCCCGGATCAATCCAAGCTTGGCAATCATCATGCCGCCGACAAAGGCGCCGACCAGGGTCGCAGCGAGGCCGAACAGCTTGACCACGCTGGCCACTTCCGTCTTGGAAAAGCCAAGGTCCACATAAAGCGGGTTGGCCATGATGCCGACCGCAGCGTCGCCAAGCTTGTAAAGCAGGACGAACAACAGGAAGGTCACCCAGCCAGGCCGGGTGAGGAATTCGGCAAAGGGCTCGACCACCGCACGCTTCAACCAGCCCAGCACCCGCTCCGCCGTTGAGCCGGCAACGGGCGTAACCGGCCGGCGCGCCGGCTCGGCCGCCAGCAGCGTCGCCAGCACGCCCAGGCCCATGCAGGCAGCCATGACGCTGTAGACCACGCTCCAGGGCGCTACGCTGGCAACATAGAGCGCACCGGCCCCCGAAACCAGCATGCCGACGCGATAGCCAAAGACGATGTTGGCAGCGCCCGCGCCCTGCTCTTCATCCGACAGGATCTCAACGCGATAGGCATCGATGACGATATCCTGGCTGGCGCTGGCAAATGCGAGCGCTACAGCCCAAAATGCCGTCCAGCCCGGATCGACCGCCGGCGCCGTCTGGCCGAGGCCGATCATCGTGACAATCAGCATGATCTGCGTCGCCAACAACCAACCCCGCCGTCGGCCCAGCCACGTCGTCAACGGAGGCAAGGGCAGTTGATCCATCAGCGGCGACCAGAGGAATTTCAGCGTGTAGGCAGTTCCGACCAGCGCAAACAGTCCAATCGCCGACTTGGAGACGCCCTCCTCCGCCAACCAGAAGGTGAGCGTGCCAAAGGTCAACGCCAGCGGCAGCCCACTGGCAAAGCCCAGCGCCAGGATCAACAGGAGGCGCGGCCGAAGATATACCGCGGCAGCGGAGCGCCAGGATGAAAGCACGCTAATTCAAGCCTACGGCAGCGCCCAAAGTCGGTCCGATCTCGTCGTTTACGACCAGATCGGCATATTGATCCAATTCCGTTGGCTCCCGGTTCAAAATTGCGAGCTTGGCGCCGACGCGCTTGGCCAGGATCGGGAACCCGGCGGCGGGATAAACCTGCAATGACGACCCTATGGCGATCATCAGGTCGCAGTTGTTGGTGGCGATCTCCGCCCGCCGCATCTCCGCCTCCGGCATCGACTGGCCAAATGAAATTGTTGCTGTCTTGACGTATTCGGAGCCGCACGAGGGGCACTCCGGCATGGTCTCGTCGCGGGCGAAGGCTGCCAGGATCGGCGGAATTTCCATGCGGGTGCCACAATCCAGGCATTTGGCGTATGTCGAGTTGCCATGCAGCTCTATCACCTGCTCGGCCGGCACACCGCTCGCCTGGTGCAGGCCGTCGATATTCTGCGTAATCACCGCAGTGCAAAGGCCGCGGTTGACCAGCGCCGCAACCGCCTGGTGCCCTCGATTCGGCTTGGCGACCGTCATGGTTTTATCGGTCTCGATCTTGCGCCGCCACGTCTCGCGCCGGGATTCGCGCGAAGCCATGAAATCGTTGAACATGATCGGCTTGTATCGGGTCCAAATGCCACCCGGCGAACGGAAATCCGGAATCCCGCTTTCGGTGGAAATGCCGGCGCCGGTGAAAATGACGATCCGTTGGGCATCTCCGATCAGGGCGCGGAGTTGATCGACAGGCAACTGGCTCATGGGCGGGGCATTCCTTCGGCTCGGCTGGGTGCCAAGATGTTACCGAACTTCGCGTGCAGCCGCAAAGAAAGGCTGGCCAAGCGCCACCGGTTTCGGGATGCTGTGGCGCGACAAACCGATTTACCAGAGGACACTCCCAATGCAGTTCGGCGTTTCCGTTCCCCACCGTGGCCCCCTCGCCAACCCGCAGGCGATCCGCGCCATCGCGCGCAATGCAGAGGAATTGGGTTATGGCGTGCTGACAATCTCGGATCACATCGTCGTGCCACGATCGATTTCCTCAAAATACCCTTACAGCCCGGACGGCGGCTGGTCGGGAGGCCGAGACGGCGTGTGCTTCGAGCAATTGTCGCTATTGAACTATGTCGCCGGCGTGACCGAAAAGGCGCGGTTGCTGACCTCCATCATGGTGGTGCCGCACCGCGAGCCGATCATGGCGGCAAAGGCTATCGCCACCGCCGACCAATTGTCTGGCGGCAGAGTGGAATTGGGCATCGGCACCGGCTGGATGGCCGAAGAATTCGCCTTGCTCAAGACCCAGCCTTTTGCCGAACGCGGCGCGGTCACGGACGAATACATCCGGGCATTCAAAACGTTGTGGACTGAAGAGAACCCATCGTTCGAAGGACAATACATACAGTTCCGCGATATCTTCTTCGAGCCCAAGACCCTGCAACCCGGCGGCCCACGCGTCTGGGTCGGTGGCGAAAGCGGTCGGGCGCTGCGCCGGCTCGCGGCGTTGGGGGATGTCTGGTACCCGATCGCCGGCGGCAATCCGAAAGCCCCGCTGGACACGCTGGCCGCCTATGACGCCGCCCTGACCAAGCTGCGGCAAGCCGCGGAGACGTTGGGCCGCGACCCGGCCAGCATTGGCCTGGCGTACAGCGCCATGGGCCATTCTCCCAAAGAACAACAAAGCGCCGACGGCGGCCGGATGCTGATGACCGGGTCCGCAGCTGCCCGGCAGGACGATGCAGCCGCGCTGCGCGAACGCGGCGTCCAGACCCTGATCGTCAATGTCGCCGCCGGCAACCTGGAGACCGCCCTGGAGCGCCAGGCGGCATTCGCGGAGGACGTGATGCGCAAGGTTTAGCAAACCATGGCGGCTGGCGGGCGCTGTTCAAATATTCAAATTTAGAGCAGATTCACCCGATCCAATCGGATTGGGATCTGCTCTAACGAACCGCGGCGGCTGACAGGCGTTGCTAATTTCTGGAATGCACCAGCCGGAACGCAAGCGCCAGCGCAACGCCGACACCAAATCCCGCGACATGCGCCCGCCAGGCGACATTGCCCTCTCCCACGAACAGCATCACAAGGTCAAAGAGAAACCAACCCCCAATTACCGCCCAGGCCCGGACCGCCACCGACACAAAAATCGGCAACAGCAACCCGATTTTTGCCCGCGGGAAGAATACGATATAGGCGCCGAGCACGGCTGAGATCGCGCCGCTGGCGCCAACGATCACCTGCGACGCCTGCAGTCCCGCAAGCCATTCCGCCAAAGCACCAACAACGGCCGCAGCGCCATACGTCACCGCAAACAAACGGTGCCCTAACCTGTCCTCAACCGCACTGCCAAAGACGAACAACACCACCATATTGCCGATCAAGTGCGCATTGGACCCATGCACAAAGGCATAGGTGACCAATGTCAGCCACCCCGGCAAACCGAAGGGCAAGGCAGGCTGAAAGGAATTGCCGAACAAAGCGCTGGGCATAAATCCAAAGGCCTGCAGCACCCCCGCCCGGTCATGGAAAGGCAATCCTGCGACAGCCACATGTGCCGAGACACAGACCAAAATTGCTCCCCAAGTCAGGTAGGGCGCAGCAATATCGCGTAGGGGTTGGTCGCTGTGAACCGGAAGAAACGGCATCGCCAGCGCGCACCAGGCCGGTTATGAGGCGAGCAAGGGCCGCGGCGGCGCATCCGCAAGATCGCACCAAACGGGGGTGTGATCACTGGCTTTTTCACGACCGCGCGGTTCCCGATCGATGCCTGAATCCGTCAACCGATCCGCCGCACTTGGCGATAACAACAAATGATCGATGCGAATGCCCTCGCCACGGTGCCAGCGGCCTTTCTGATAATCCCAGAAGCTATAGGCGCCGGCCGCGTTCGGATGGATCGCCCGAAAGGCGTCGGTAAAACCGATATTCAGCAAGCGGCGGAAGGCCTGGCGGGTCGGCAGGCGATAGAGGGCGTCCTCCACCCACTCGGCCTCATCCCAGCAA
Organism: Alphaproteobacteria bacterium; assembly: GCA_029978325.1. Taxonomy (GTDB): domain Bacteria; phylum Pseudomonadota; class Alphaproteobacteria; order Bin95; family Bin95; genus JACKII01. The sequence goes on from JAPOJR010000050.1 coordinate 18,878, forward strand.
TCGGCCGGCGCCGGAATGACGTTATAGTCCCCGGCCAAAACCACCGGCGCGCCGGCCTCAATCAATTGGCGCGCATGCTCGCGGAGCCGCCGCATCCAATCCAGCTTGTAGGGGTATTTGACCGGATCATCGGCAGGGTTGCCATTCGGCAGATACAGGCATCCGACTCGGACACCCTGAACTACCGCCTCGACATACCGGGCCTGGTTGTCTTCGTCATCACCCGGCAATCCGTTACGCACCGACTCCAATCCCAATCGCGAGAGCAACGCCACGCCGTTATAAGATTTCTGGCCAACCACGGCGGCCTCAAAGCCAATCTCCCGGAACTCATCGACAGGAAAGGCTTCTGTCTCACATTTGATTTCCTGCAGGCACAGGACGTCAGCATGCCCGGCCGCAAGCCAATCCCGCACCGCATTAGACCGCATTTTGATGGAATTGACGTTCCAGGTGGCTATGCGCATCAGTCGACGCTAACACCAAAGCTTGATCGAGACAATGATCCAAGGCCACGGCGAAATGGGACCGTAACCGCCAAAAACAAACGCCCCGGACCAGCCGGGGCGTTCTGTCATTTACGCCATCGCCTCTTCGAGGTTCTCGGCTTCCTGTTCAGCCGTCGGGCCGGAATCGGTGCCTTTCGCATCCGGGTCGCGGTCGACCAGCTCAATCACCGCCATCGCGGCCTGATCGCCATAGCGGAAACCGGCTTTCATGATCCGAATGTAACCACCGGGCCGCTCTGCATAGCGCGGGCCGATAACCTCGAACAATTTTTTCGCGATCCCCTCGTCCCGCAACGTCGATGCTGCCTGACGGCGGGCATGCAGGTCGCCGCGTTTGCCAAGAGAAATCAGCTTTTCGGTGTACGGACGCAACTCCTTTGCCTTCGGCAAAGTCGTTACAATCTGTTCATGCTTCAATAGAGCGACCGCCATATTGGCCAGCATCGCGCGGCGATGCTCACGGGTGCGGTTCAGTTTGCGTCCGGCTAGGCGGTGGCGCATGGGTCAGCTTCCTTTATCACAATGCTTGGCAGACACCCTACAGGAGGGGTCTTAGTACGGCTCTTCCAGGCGTTTGGCCAGATCTTCGATATTGTCCGGCGGCCAGTTCGGAATTTCCATACCCAGAGGCAGGCCCATTTGTTCCAGCACCTGTTTAATTTCAGTCAAAGATTTACG
>JAPOJR010000051.1 GCA_029978325.1 Alphaproteobacteria bacterium
AGAAGAATTGCGAGCACCATGATTCCCGGACGGTGCGGAGCGCCGATCCGGGACCGTCCGATCTCGCGAACACCGGCGGCGATGGTCGAAGGATGATGCCGGGCCCGGCTGCGCGCTCTGTACGCTCCAGGGAACACGTGCCGCGCCACCGCCTCCGCAAAGGCAGCGACCACTATTGCTGCCTGGCCCCGACCTTGGCAAAGTACGGTCCGATTGCCTCCCTCATCCAATTCCAAGGACATGCCCCCAAATGGCGAACGTGCCCACAGAACAGATTCCCGGCGTCTACCACCGAAAAATCGGCGATATCGTCGTCACCGCCGTCAGCGATGGCTTTCTGGACGGCGCCCTTAGCGTGCTGCACAACATCACCGAGCAGAAAAGCCAGGAACTGATCAGTGCCAATTTCGGCCCGGACAAGGGCCGGCGGACCAGCGTTAACACCTTCCTGATCCGCTCCGGCAACCGCTGCGCCATCGTCGATACCGGCTCCGGCACCTATATGGGCGGCACCGCCGGCTGGCAGTTGAAGCTGCTGGAAGTGGCCGGCGTAAAGCCGTCGGACATCGACACTATCCTGCTGACCCACATGCATCCGGACCACTCGGCCGGCCTCAGCGACCGCAACACCTGGAAGCCGTTCTACGAGAACGCCGAACTGGTCTGCCACGAGAATGAGCTGCCGCATTGGGAAGACGACGCGGCCATGGCCAAGGGCACCGACCGCGAAAAGCTCATGTATTTCCAATGCACCCGCGAGCAGGTTGCACCTTATAAGAAAGAGCGGATGCGCACCTTCAACAAGGAAGCCGAGGTGTTTCCAGGCGTCGTCGCCATGCCGGCGAACGGCCATACGCCGGGCCACACCATCTACCAGGTGCAATCCGGCAACCAGCAACTCCTGATCTGGGGCGATACCGTGCATGTGCCGGAAATCCAGGCGCTGCATCCGGAAGTCTGCATCGATTTCGACACCGACAAGAACAAGGCCGCTGCCAGCCGCCGCCGCGTGTTCGACATGGTTGAAAGCGATAAGCTACTGGTCGCCGGCATGCACCTGCACTTCCCGGCCTTCAGCCATCTGGTGAAGGACGGCAGCGGCTATCGCATCGTGCCCGAAACCTGGAAATTCCAGATGTAAGGAGGCCGGGGCCATGCCTTGGATTGAAGCAAACGGCGTCACCCTCCACTACTCGCTGGACGGGCCGGAGGGCGGCAAGCCGCTGGTGTTGGTGCATGAACTCGGCGGCACGTCTTTTAGTTGGCAGCCGCTTATGGCCCGAGTCACGGCGGCCGGCCACCGGGTTTTGCGTTGGGATTGGCGGGGCTCTGGCCTGTCGGAGAAAATCCGTGGGCCGTTCAGCATCGATGACATGTGCGCCGACCTGGCGGCCTTGATGGATGCGCTCAAGTTCGGGCAGCCGGCGGACGTCGTCGGCACGGCGCTGGGCGGCGGCATCGCCATTGCTTTTGCCGCGCGCTATCCAGCAAAGGTGCGCCGCCTGGTCGTCTCTAGCCCGGCCACCGGAAGTCCCGGCGGCAACGAGCGCATCCTGCAACGGGCTGCCGGTGTGAAAAAAGACGGCATGCGCCCCTATGCCGACCCTAGCCTCGCCCTGTCCTATCCGGAGAAATACCGGACAAATCCGGCGGCCTTTGCTGAATACCGCAACCGCTGGATCTGCAACGACCCGGACAGCTTCGCGGCGCACAACCTGATGCTGGGCGACATGAACGAGGCGGTAAACTTCGGCAAGTTGACGTGCGCAACCCTGGTGCTCTCCGGCGTTGACGATGGACTTCGTACGCCTGCGGCAGTGAAGGAAATCGCCAACGCTATTCCGGGCGCGCAATACAAGGAACTGAACTCGGGCCATTTCCTTCCGGTGTATTCGCCGGATATGTGGGCAGAGACCGTGCTGCCGTATTTGGCTGGGTAGGCGCGCTCCGACGGCACGCCGGCGGTCTGGTTTTCCGGGAAAACTGCCGGAAGCCATTACAATCCGGTCCTGATTGTCGCCATCGGACCGGCGCTGGCGGATCAGGACCTCAGCGCCGGCCGGGCCGGACTTCGTATGCTCAACGCTGCGCGCCGCCTGGCGCGATTCGCGACCGCGGTCGTGCGCCCGCATGGCTGGCCGATCCGGCCCCAGAGGCGCGGCGCCAAATGGCGAAAATAATTCCGGCGTTCCGCCGGCGCTGAAACCCTGGACTTCTAAGGAACAGACTTGGCTGTCGTCGCGGCACGGGCCAAAGGCGACCGACCGGCACGGGCCATGGCCTTATGGCGTCTGAGACATTCTGCTTAACAACGCACCAATGCGGCCTCTAAAATTGCCACAAAGGTTGATCCAGGCCCGGCAACACACCTCGGCTGGGAATAGGATCCAAAACAATATTGCGTTTAGGAAGCCCCACCATGCCTCTCATCGAAGCGAACGGCATCGTCCAGGAATATGAAGTTTCCGGTCCGGAAACCGGCCGGCCGTTGGTCTTAATTCATGAACTCGGCGGATCGATGCAAAGCTGGGACCGGTGCATGCCGGTTTTGGCGCAGAGCGATCGCCGCGTGCTGCGCTACAATTGGCGCGGCACCGGTGCGTCAGAAAAGATCAGGGGAGAACTGGCGGTTGATACTTTGTGTGAGGATCTGGCGGCGCTGCTAAAAGCGGCTGGGTTTCCCCAGCCGACCGATATTGCTGGCACCGCACTCGGCGGCGGCATAGCATTGGCGTTTGCCGCGCGTTATCCGATGTGTGTTCGTCGATTGGCTGTGTCCAGCCCGGCGATCGGCGGTAGCGATGGCTTGGAGGCAATGCTCCGCGGTCGTGCTGACGAGGTGGAAATATCGGGGATGCGCCCGCAGGTCGACCGCAGCCTCGACCGGTCTTACCTTGAGAAATATCGGACGGACGCTCAGGCATTCACTGACTATCGTAACCGATGGGTGGCAAACGCCCCGGTCAGCTACGCCAGCCATAACCGCATGCTGGCCGCGATGGACGAAACCGGGAATCTGAGTGCCATTCGCTGCCCAACCCTGGTCGTCGGCGGTGAGGATGACATGTTGCTGACGCCGGCGATGATGCAACCTATTGCTGATGCGATCAGCCAAGGAGAGTATCTCAGGCTGCCGACCGGCCATTTCCTGCCAGTAAATACGCCCGCGGTCTGGTCCGAATCGGTATTGCCCTGGCTAAACCAATAGCCGGGAGCCCCGGCGGCCGCTCGGTGGCCTCAGAAGCCGCCCTCAGGGCTCGGCCCAAAGCCGTGTCAGGTTGTTCAGCACCTTCTGCAGTTGGCGGGTCGATTCGGCATTTGGCTGCTTTGGCGCGATGTCATTAAACGCCTGGCGCAAGTCGAATAGAGTTCGCCGCTGCACGGGATCCACCACGAGGCTCTGGAACCACGTGACCAGCCCCAGCCTCTCGCCCCGGGTCACTTCGGCAACCCAGTGATAGCTTTGGGTGTCATAGACGACGGCATCACCCGCCGGCAGCTTGACCTGGTGGATGCCGTATTCGGTTTCCATGGTCAATTCGCCACCGTCATAGGTTTCGGGCGGGTTGATGAAGACGGTCATCGACATGTCCGAGCGCACGGTCATGTTGCCGGCAAACAGCAACGGCGTATCGAGGTGACGGCCATAAGTCATACCCTTCGAATACCGCGACAAGATCGGCGGCTTCGCCCGTTTTGCCATGACGAAATCCTGCAACTCCTGGCACCCGGCCACCGCGTTGCGGAATATCCTGTCCACTTCCTGACGGTTACCGGCAAATTCCTGGTTCTGCTTCACCGAACGCAGATCGCCTTTGACCGTTGCGTCGCCACCGACAAACTCACCGGCCGCAGCGACCTCCCGCAAGATCCGGCAGTCTGCCTCGCTGATAAGGTTTCGGAAGACCCTGTACATGCGCGCTATCCCATCGACTACATTGGTTAGACCGAACACATCCCTTCATGTCCTACGCCGGCGGTGAAATGCAAGCCAGGGGGCCTAGTGGCACGGCAGCGCCGTCCGGGCTTGCGTTAATGTCACTGCAATGGCAGGAAACCAGGATACCTGGACCTTAGCTCCGACGGAAATGAAGGCCGCTATGGCGATCTTATGGCTAGCGTCGTACCCGAAATCCGGCAACACATGGGTTCGTGCATTCCTGACGAACCACTATCTGAATCCGCCGGAACCCTTAAGCCTAGAAGCCGTCCGCCAGGCGACCAAGGGCGACGCGGAAATTTGGCCCTACCAGCAGGTCCTTGAAAAACCAGTCCGGACGCTATCGACCGAGCAGGCGCTGGCGCTGCGCCCACAGGCGCATCGGGCGCTCGCCGCCTCGCAACCTGGTGACATCCTGATCAAGACGCATAGCCCCTATAAGTTCTCAGGCGGACAGCAAATCATTACGCCGGACGTTACCGGCGGCGCCATTCATATTGTCCGCAACCCCTGGGATGTGGCGGTATCCTACGCCGATCACTTCGGCAAGTCGTTCGAGGATACGGCGGTCGATATGGCCAATGCCGGCCTGGCAATCTGGCCGAACCCGGTCCAGGTGGTGCAGCCGGTTGGGGACTGGAGCAATCATGCCTCCAGCTGGATGTCGGCGAAGATTCCGCGCCTGACCGTGCGGTACGAAGATATGGTGGCCAAGCCCAACGAAACGTTCGCCCAAATCATCAAATTCGCCTGCATGGACGACGACCCTGAACGGTTGGAACGTGCTATCCGTTTCAGCCGGTTCGAAGAACTGTCCCAACAAGAGGCCGCCGACGGCTTTGCCGAACGCTCGAAGACCTCTGAAAAATTTTTCCGCAAGGGCGGGGTCGGCGGCTGGCGCGAGGTGTTGCCGCCCGCCGTAGTGCGCCAGATCGCCAAAGACCATCGCAAAATGGCGCGTGCGCTCAAATATATGACGTCCGACGGACGCATCACGGTCTGAAGCGAGGCAACATGACGGACACCGCCCCCCTCTCCCCCTCGGTCATTGCAGCCGTGCGAGCCAATCTGGCGGACGTGCACGCCAAAATCGCCAGGGCTGCGAAAGATGCAGATCGCAACCCAGCCGACGTCAACCTGATCGCCGTCAGCAAAGTGCAACCGGCCGACCGCATTCTGGCCGCCTTACACGCAGGCCATCGCGTCTATGGCGAAAACCGGGTGCAGGAGGCCGAAGGGCGGTGGCCGGCGCACCGGGAGCAATACACCGACCTGCAATTGCACCTGATCGGGCCGCTGCAAACAAACAAGGCCCGCTCCGCCATTCAGTTGTTTGATGTGATCCACACGCTCGACCGGCCGCGGCTGGCCGCCACGCTCGCGCGGCTGTTCGATGAGATGGGCCGGCAATTGCCCTGTTTCATCGAGATCAACACCGGGTCGGAGCCGCAGAAGGCCGGGGTGCTGCCGGAAGATGCGGACGCCTTCATCAAAGCCTGCCGGGAGGACTATCAGCTTCCCATCGTCGGCCTGATGTGCATTCCGCCGGCCGAAGATGTGCCTGCGCCGCATTTCGCCTTCCTCGCCGACATTGCCAAACGCAATGGCCTGGAACGCTTGTCGATGGGCATGAGCGCAGACTATGCCCAGGCCGTCGCGCTTGGTGCTACGGAAGTGCGGGTCGGCAGCGCGATCTTTGGCGACCGCGTCTATTCGTGAGCGTGCTGATGCCCTCGCTGCCCGCTCTGCTGGCGGAGGTGCGCGCCTGCCGGCTGTGTGCCGCGCACCTGCCGCTGGGGCCGCGGCCTGTCGTGCAACTGGACGCCGCAGCGCCGATCCTGATCATCGGCCAGGCGCCGGGCACCAAGGTGCATGAGACCGGCATCCCCTTCAACGACCCGTCCGGCGACCGGCTGCGCGAGTGGCTGGGCGTGGACCGGGAAACCTTCTACGACCCGGCCAAAATCGCCCTGATGCCCTCCGGTTTCTGTTATCCGGGCCGGGCAGACAAAGGCGGCGACCTGCCGCCGCGCAAGGAATGCGCACCGCACTGGCACCCGCGCCTGCGCCCGCATCTGGCCGGGGTAAAACTGACACTGCTGGTTGGCCAGTACGCGCAGGCGCATTATCTGGGCAGAGCGCGCAAACGCACCCTGGGCGAAACCGTGCGGGCGTGGCAAGACTACCTGCCGGATTTCTGGCCGACGCCGCACCCCAGTTGGCGCGTCAATCTCTGGCTGAAGAAAAATCCTTGGTTTGAGGCGGATGCCCTGCCAGCGTTGCGCATCCGCGTCAGCGCCCTATTGAAAGAGACCCGATGACCGATCTGCCGCGCATCACCGTTCTGGCCGGCAAGCACAAGCGCGCCAAGGCCGGCCATCCCTGGGTCTATGCCAATGAAATCGAGATGTCGCCGGAGACCAAGGCGCTGCCCGCCGGCACCCTGGTTTCGGTCTACAACAGCGGTGGCGAGCCGATGGGTACGGCGTTCTGTACGCCACAGACCCTGGCCGTCGCCCGCATGCTGGACCGACGCCCCAACGTCCCCTTCACCGCCGAATTCGTTGCCGAGCGGGTGGCCCGCGCCGCGGCGTTGCGGGCCAAGCTCTTCACCCAGCCCTATTACCGCCTGATCCATGCGGAAGCCGATGGCCTGCCCGGCCTGATCGTCGATCGCTTTGGCGAGGGACTGGTCTGCCAGCTCAACACCGCGGGCCTGGAACTCTACCGCGAAACGGTGCTGGAGGGCCTGCGCAAGGTGCTGAACCCGGTCTGGATCGTGCTGCGCAACGACTCGAACCAACGGGGGCTGGAGCGCCTGCCGCAACTGGTCGAGACCGTGCTGGGTGAGCCGCCGAGCCCGCAGGAAGTGGTGGAGAACGGCGTCGCCTATCTGGCCGACGTCGCCGGTGGACAAAAAACCGGCTGGTTCTACGACCAACGCCTGAACCGCGCCATGGTTGCCGAACTCGCACCCGGCGCGCGGGTTTTGGATGCCTATTGCTATCTGGGCGGCTTCGGCCTGCTGGCGGCCAAGGCCGGCGCGAAACACGTGACCCTGCTGGACCGCTCCGAACCAGCGCTGAAGCTGGCAGCAGAGGCTGCCGCCTATAACGGGCTGTCCGAACGCATCGCCATCGAACAGGGCGAAGTGTTTGAGACGCTGGAGGCCTATGCCCACAAACAGCGGACATTCGACGTAGTCGTGATCGACCCGCCGGCCTTTGCCAAATCCAAGAAAGACCTGCAACCGGCGCTGCGCGGCTATCGCAAGCTGGCGCGGCTGGCGGCCAAAGTCGTGGCGCCCGGCGGATTCCTGCTGGCCAATTCCTGCTCGCACACGGTCGATCTGGCCAATTTCACGACCGAAACCACCCGCGGCATTGCCGAGGCCGGCCGCAACGCCCGCATCCTGCGCACCACCGGCGCCAGCCCCGACCATCCGACCCATCCACAACTGCCCGAAAGCGCCTACCTGAAAGCGCTGCTGCTGAATCTGGATTGAAGAAGGCAGACCTATGACCGACCCCAATTCCATCCCGGCCCGGTTCGAACGTGACGGTTTCGTCTTGCCACTTACCGGCATGAGCACAGCCCAGGCCGCCGCCTATCGCGCCGAACTGGAGACGGCGGAGCAACGGTTTGCCGCGCAGCCGGACCTGCGCAAGTGCCTGCGCCGCTATCCCAACCTGGTGCTGCCCTTCGTCGACGAGATCAGTCGCCTGCCCGCCATTACCGATGCGGTCGCGCAAATTCTGGGGCCAGACCTGTTGGTGCTGGATACGCCCTTTTTCATCAAGGAGCCCCACACCAAACATTATGTCTCCTGGCACCAGGACCTGCACTATTGGGGCCTTGTCGGCGAGGAGGAGGTCACGGCCTGGGTCGCGCTGACGCCCGCGACCATCGATAATGGCTGCATGCGCTTTGTTGCCGGCTCGCACCACCAGATCGTCGACCACATCGACACCCACGCTGAAGAAAACCTGCTAACCCGCGGTCAGGAACTGGCGGTAAAGGTCGATGATTCCCAGGGCACCGACGATATACTGGCCGCCGGCGAGTTCTCGCTGCACCATGGCCGGGTGTTTCATGCCAGCCATGCGAACGGCACGGACGACCGCCGCATCGGCCTCGCCATCCGCTATATCCCGACGAGCATGCGCCAGATCGAGGGGGGCAATATGGCGGCCATGCTGGTGCGCGGCGAAGACCGGCATCACCACTTCCGCGAGTGCCGCCCGCCGTCCGGCGTCTTCGAACCAGGCGACCTGGAACATTGGCGCGACATGCAGGGCGCGCGCGACAAGGTGATGTACCGGCCGACCTGAGCCTAAAGCAGCCCCCCATTGCGTCGGGCGCGCGCCGGCGGCAGACTGATGCAACGATCCATTGCCCGCCCCGGATAGAGGAAACCGCCGTCATGACCGCCAAACCGCGCCGAAAATTCTGGGGCTGGGGCCATGTCGGCCAGGGCTATACAGATGCCGACATGCTGCCGTTCGAGGCGGAGTTCGCTGAGGCGTTCGGCACGGATGGCTTCAGCGCCGATCCCTTCCCCAAGGCCGAGAACATCACACTCGCCGCCCCGCGCCTTGCGATCCCGGACAGCCTGAAAGACGTCTGCACCCACGACCATTGGGAACGGCTGGTCCACACCTATGGCCAGAGCTTCCACGAGCAGGTGCGGCGCATGGCGGGCGATTTCGCCGGTGCGCCGGACGTGGTCGCCTTTCCCCGCAACGAGCAGGACGTGGCCGACCTGCTGGACTGGTGCGCCCGCAACGATGCGGCGGCGATCCCGTTCGGCGGCGGCTCCAGCGTCGTCGGCGGCGTGCATCCGGATGTGGGCGACCGGTTCAAGGCCACCGTCTCCATCGACATGGCGCGCATGGACCAGGTGCTGGAGGTCGATCCGGTCTCGCTGGCGGCCCGCATCCAGGCCGGCGTCTATGGTCCGCATCTGGAGGCGCAGTTGAAGCCGCATGGCCTGACCATGCGCTATTACCCGCAGAGCTTTGAGTTCTCGACGCTGGGCGGCTGGCTCGCGACCCGCGGCGGCGGCCATTTCGCCACCGGCTGGACCCATATCGACGACCAGACGGAGAGCATCCGCGCGGTTACTCCCGCCGGCACCCATGACAGCTTCCGCCTGCCGGGCAGCGGCGCCGGGCCGAGCCAGGACCGCCTGTTTCTGGGCTCGGAAGGCTCGCTCGGCATCATCACCGAGGCGTGGATGAAACTGGTGAAGCGCCCGACCTTCCGCAACAACGCCGCCGTCCATTTCCAAAGCTATTGGGACGGCGTGCAGGCGGTCCGCGCCATCAGCCAATCCGGGCTTAATCCGGCAAACGTCCGGCTTTTGGATCACAACGAGTGCAAGTATTCCGGCACCGGCGACGGCTCCACCGCCGTCCTGATCCTGGGGTTCGAGAGCGCCGACCACCCGATGGACGCCTGGATGGCGCGGGCGATGGAATGCGCGCTGGATCACAAGGGCTTCCTGCCGGACGAGAGCAAAGCGGCCCAGGACGACCCGCGCGCCGGTGCTGCCGGCCGCTGGCGCGAGGCCTTCATCAAGGGCGGCTATCTGCGCGAGATGCTGACGGCACGCGGCATCATCAAGGAGACGTTCGAGACATCCACCACCTGGGACCGGTTCGAGAGTTTCTACACCGCCGTGCACGACGCAACCCGCGAGGCGGTGGAGCGGGAAACCGGCAAGGGCGCTGCGGTCGCCTGCCGCTTCACCCATGTCTATCCGGATGGGCCCGCGCCGTACTTCACCTTCATCGGCCAGGGCCAGCGCGGCCGGATGCGGGAGCAGTACGATGCGGTCAAGAACGCGGCGTCCGACGCGATCATCAAACACCACGGCACCATCACCCACCACCACGCCGTCGGCCGCGATCACATGCCCTGGTACGAGCAGCAACGCTCCGCCGTGTTTGCCGGCGCCCTGGCGGGTGCGAAAAAGGCTGTGGACCCTGCTGGCATCATGAACCCCGGTGTGCTGCTGCCACCGCAGCGCTAGGATGTAACGCAGCGCTGCGCTAGAGCAACGCCCGATCAAATGGAGTCATTTGATCGGCGGAAGTTGGCCGCCATTCATAGAGTTAGAGCAGATTCACCCGATCCTAACGGATCGGGATCTGTTCTAGTCCAGCTTTCGCGCCTCTTCCACCAGCATGATCGGAATTCCGTCGCGGATAGGAAATGCCATCTTGCCCGCGTCGCTGATCAATTCCTGAGCGGTCCGGTCATAGCGCAATGGCTGCTTGGTGACAGGGCATACCAATATTTCCAGCAGCCGGGGGTCGATCTCGTTCATCGCTCGCCCTCGTTCTAGTGCAGCGGCTGGGGGGTGTTGTCGTTGGCATTGCCGCCGCTATCGAGCTCGCACAAAGCCTGTAGCAACTGTGCCCGCTTAATGACATCAGCGGCTTCCAACAACGCTTGCTTTTCCTGCGGACCGAACGGGCAGGCAACGGACAAACTATTTACCAATGCCTCATCCGGAATTTTTGCTGCCTCGTCCCAATTCGCCTGGAGATTGCGGCGTTCCAGAAAGCGCTTAATCGCCGGGAACAGCGCCGCGCGGTCAACACTATGCGGGTCGGATGAAACCGCCATATCGTGGCCAAAGGGCAAATAGTCCGCGACCACCCGGCGATAGCCATCCAACAATGGCAATTCTTCCGCTATGGCCAACCGGCAAATTCCGCGCAACAGGATATTGTAGCGGCCGTCGTCTTGCGTTTCCGACTGCACGATTTTGCCAAGACATGCGGTCCGGAACAGCGGCGGGTTCATCGGATCCTCGCCACGCTGGCCATTCGGCTGGATCATCGCAATATAGCCGTCGGCGGCCAGTGCATCGCGCACCATCGCGCGGTAGCGGGGCTCGAAGATGTGCAGCGGCAGCGGCACTCCCGGCAACAGCAAGACCCCGCTCAGCGGGAAGATCGGCACGATTGCCGGCAGCTCGTTCAGACTGAGCATCCGCCCGCCCCGTATCCGCCTAACTGAACATCAACGACGACAGGCGCCGGCGGGTCTGCACCGTCAGCTTGTCGGTTGGGCCCCAGGCTTCAAAAAACTTCACCAATTGCTGTCTCGCGCCGTCGTCGTTCCATGTCCGGTCACGACGCACAATCTCGAGCAAGGCGTCGGCCGCGGCCTGGTGTTGGCGCGCGCCAAACAACGCCATAGCCAAATCAAAGCGAGCCTGATGATTGTTCGGATCCGCATCAACCGCGGCCTGCAGTCCGCTCAAATCGCCAACGTCGCTCGATTGCTCCGCCAATTCGACCGCACTGACCGCGCCGGCAACAAACTGATCGCGCCGCTCGTTCACCGGAATCTGGTCCAACAATTCGCGCGCCGTCGCAATCTCGTCCTTTTGCACCAGCACCAGCACCAATCCGGCCTTGGCGATAACATTTTCCGGCTCGTGCTGCAAAACCTGGCTGAAGATAGCGCCTGCATCGTCCAGTTGACCGGCCTCTAGAAGTTCCTTCGCCTGGGCAATCGCCTGCTCGATCGGCGAGTCGACGCTATCGCCGACCAGCTTTTCCACAAAGGATTTCACCTGGCTTTCGGGCAGTGCGCCCATAAAGCCGTCCACAGGCCTGCCGCCCTTGAACGCGTAAACCGCCGGGATCGACTGGATGCGCAATTGCTGGGCAACCTGGGGGCTCTGGTCGATATCGATTTTGACCAACTTGACCTTGCCGCCCGCTCCCTTGACCACCTTCTCCAGGATGGGCCCCAACTGCTTACACGGCCCGCACCACGGCGCCCAGAAATCGACGATGACCGGCACATCTTTCGATGCATCGATCACATCCGCCATAAACTGCTGATCGCTACTGTCCTTGATCAGGTTGGTATGAATCGGTTGGGCCTCTAACATGGTCGCATCCCTTGCAACGCGTCCGTTGCACGTATCCGGAGAAAATCGTTAGCCAGAAGATGGACGCAGACCCCTGGCAGTGCAAGTGCAGCGGTGGCGCAGTATCTCTAAAACAGGCTGCCCTGGGTTGGCAGCAGCGGCGCCGGCGCCAACAGGTCGGCGCCCTCACTGCGGGCGCTGCTGACCCTGGGCGAGACAGGGTGCGTTGCCCATGCAAATGGCGTCGGCTCACGCAGAAGCGCCGTGGCGTCGGCGGCAGGGTCGTAAAGCCATTCGTCGAACCGTGACCTTGCCAGCACCACAGGCTGGCGCTCGTGCAGCCAGGCGATGGCCGGGTCGGCCGCGCGGGTCAATATCGTGAAGGTTTCCAATGGTTCCGCCGGATCGCCCCAGCGCTCCCACAAACCGGCGAAGGCAAAGGGCTCGCGATCTTCTGCATAGATGGCATATGGCTGTTTCGGCGATCTTTCGCCCTGCCACTCATAGAATGCCGAGGCCGGGATCAGACAGCGCCGCTGGCGTAGCGCCTCACGAAACGCCGGCTTTTCCGCCGCCGTTTCGCTGCGGGCATTGATCATGCGATAGGCGATGGCCGGGTCTTTGGCCCAATGCGGCACCAATCCCCACCGCGCAGTCGCCGGCGCCATCTCACCACCCGCCGCTCGCACGGTAAGCGCATACTGTCCCGGGGCGATATTGAACCGGTCCGGTGGTGGCTGGTCCAGGCTTAAGCCAAATAGCTTAAGCATAGCCTCCGCCGTCGATGTAAAGACATAGCGACCGCACATCGCGGTCAGCCCTGGTCAGCCGACGCTTCCATCACCCGGGCCATACGCTGGGCAAAGGCAACGGGGTCCGGCAGGGCCTCGCCCTCGACAATGCGGGCCTGGTCCAACAGCAACCAGGCATAGTCCTCGACCTGGTCGGCCCCTTGCGGTCGGTCGGCAACCTGGGTCAGGCGCTTGATCATACTGTGCCGGGGATTCAATTCCAGGATGCGCGGCGATTTCGGCACGGTTTGGCCATGCTGCCGCATCAGCCGTTCCAGGTGCAAATCCATGTCATGTTCATCCGCAACCAGGCAGCAGGCCGAGTCCGTCAGCCGGTCGGATACACGCACGTCCTTGACGGCTTCGCCGAGTGTCAGCTTGACGGCAGCGATCAGGCTGCCAATCGCGCCCTCCGGCTCATCCGACTTCGCATCGGCATCCACTGACTTGATCGCCGAGAGGTCCGCGCCAGCGCGGGTGGCGCTTTTCAGCGGCTTGCCGTCGAATTCCTGAACGCTCGACGTCCAGAACTCGTCGACCGGGTCGGTGAGCAGCAACACCTCGACGCCCTTGGCGCGAAAGCCCTCCAACTGCGGCGAGCGTTTCAGCGCCTCCAGGTCGTCGCCCGCGATGGTATAGATTGCGGTCTGGTTCTCGACCATCCGTTCGACATATTGCGCAAGGCTGACCCAGCCATCGTCCTTGGTCGACCGGAAGCGCGCCAGTTTCAGCAGCGCCTCCTTGTGGGTGAAGTCCTCATAGAGGCCTTCCTTCACCACAGCGCCGAAACTCTCCCAGAATCCGTGATAGGATTCGGCATCTTTATCGGCCTTTTGCTGCAATTCGTTCAGCACCCGTCGGGTCAGGCCATTGCGGATCTGACGCAGCACCGGGTTGTTCTGCAACATCTCGCGGCTGAGATTGAGCGGCAGGTCCTCCGAATCGACAACGCCGCGCAGGAACCGCAGCCACCCCGGCAGCAACTCCTCAACACCCTCGGTGATATAAACCCGGCGGACATAGAGTTTCAGGCTGTTCTTGCGCTCGTGGTGAAACAGGTCGAACGGCTTGGCCCCTGGGATGAACAGCAAACCGGTATATTCAATCGTGCCCTCGGCCCGCCAGTGGAGTGTTGCCCAAGGATCATCCATACCGTGGCCGACATGGTGGTAGAATTCCTTGTACTGCTCTTCCGAAATCTCGCTGCGCGACCGTGACCACAGCGCCGATGCGCTGTTAACCGTCTCGGGCTCTTTTTCCGCATTCTCAATCAGGGCGACCGGTATGGCGATATGGTCGGAATAGGTCTTGATGATCTGGCGCAGGCGATGCGGCTCCAGCCATTCATCCTCGCCGTCGCGCAGGTATAGGGTAATGCTGGTGCCGGTCGCCTCACGCTCCGCCGGCGCAACGGTAAAGCTGCCGCGGCCATCCGATTCCCAGGAATGCGCCACACTTTCGCCAGCCTTGCGGCTGACGACATGGACGCGCTCCGCCACCATGAACGCCGAATAGAAGCCGACGCCGAACTGCCCGATTAGGCTGGAATCCTTCTTGGCATCGCCGGACAGCTGCTGAACAAAGGCCGCGGTGCCTGACTTGGCGATGGTGCCCAGGTTCTCGACCAAGTCATCCCGGCTCATGCCGATGCCATTGTCGGCGAGCGTCAGCGTGCGGGCGTCTTTGTCCGGGGCGACCGTTATGCGGAAACTGCTGGCCTCCGCGCTTAGCGCCGCATCAGTCAGCGCCAGATAGCGCAGCTTGTCGCAGGCGTCCGACGCGTTGGAGATCAACTCGCGCAGAAACACCTCTTTCTCGGAATAGACCGAGTGGACCATGAGATCGAGCAGGCGGCCGACTTCGGCCTGAAACGCCATAGACTCGGGCGCTGTGGTCATTATGCAATTTCCCCTGAAACAATTGGATTAGCTGGCTGCAATATGGACGCCCAGGACCGGAGATCAAGCCGGAGATGAACGCCCCTACCCTGTAGGCACCTAACATCCGCGGCTAGATCGGCGCACCTTGGCGTCCGCGGCGGCGTCGGTTATCCTGCGGTCCTGCGATCCTGCATCTTCCACTGCGCAAGAGGTGCGTCATGACCATTTCCGTTACCGGCCTGCTGCATGCAGGCATTCGCATCGGCCCCACCGCCGAGGATGAGGCGACCGCCAAGTCGTTCTACCAGGATCTGCTTGGGCTCGAGACCGACGGAAAACGCCCGTATATCGAAGGTATTCCAGGCTTCTGGTCGAATGTGAACGGTACGGGAGACCGCAGCCAGCAGGTGCATATCATGGGGGCGGAAGGCGCGTCGCCGGTGGCACGCTCGGCCAAGCAAGACCCAACCCGCGCCCACGTCGCGTTCTCCGTCGCCGACCTGGAAGCCGCCAAGTCGGAACTGACCGCCAAAGGCGTCGACTGGTGGGAGTTCAAGGCGCTGGTCGGCAACGCCTCGTCCCAGGTCTTCTTCGAGGACCCATTCGGCAACATGATCGAACTGCAACAGGGCAAGGGGGCTCAGGCCTGACCGTAACCTCCCGCACCCGGGCTTTCGACAATGGCGGCCTGATCCTCGCGCAGGGTCCGGTTGCCGGTCTTGGGCGGCAGCGGTTCTTCGCTGCCACTGCCAAGCCGCAGCGCAAAGCGACCGGCCTTGCCGTCCTCGCCGCCGAACACGCCCCAGGGCGCAAGGCGGAAACGCTCGCCAACGCCGTTGAAGATGCAGGTGTGGCCGACGGGACGCACCACGCGTCGGATACCACGGCCGCCGTTATACTGGCCCTTGCCGCCGGAGTCCGGCACCAGGCCGTATTCCTCCACCAATAGCGGGTATTCCTGCTCAATCGCCTCGACCGGCAGGTTGGAGGTGTTGGTGATGCCCGTCTGTACGCCATCCTTGCCGTGCTTGGCCGCCCGCGCGCCGCCGCCGCCGCCGACAGTCTCCAGATAGACATAGCCCTGGCCGGTGCGCGGGTCGGTGCCGCTGAACACGGCCATGGTGTTCGCCCCGTTCGGCGCCGCCGTCACCTGCAGCGGCAAGGCAGGCGCGAGCGCGCCCATCACCACGTCGATAATGCGCTGGCAGGTATGCGCGCGTCCGGCGACCGGCGCGGGGAAGACGCAGTTGATCAGGCATCCTTGCGGCGCGGTCACCTCTACGCAATCAATGACCGCCTGGGTGTTGGGCGCATTCGGGTCCAACAGCGCTTTCACCGCATAGGTGACGCTGGCGACCGTGGCGTTATGGGTGCAGTTGACGTTGCCCGGCGTCTGCGGACAGGTGCCGGTGAAGTCGAATCTGACGTCGCCGCCTTTGGCGGTGACGGTGACAGCGATGGTCAGGTCCTCGTTGCCGACGCCGTCGTCATCCATGGCATCCTCGAAGCGATAGACGCCATCCGGGATGCGCGCCAGCGCCGCGGCCATGCGCTGGGAGGAGCGTTCGATGATCTGGTTCATACCGGCGGCGGTCGCCGCGGCGCCGTAACGGGCGATCACCTCCCCCAATCGTCGCTCGCCCAGGCGGCAGGCGGCGATCTGGGCGTAGTAGTCGCCGCGCCGTTCCACCGGCAGGCGGACGTTAAGCAGGATGAAGTCCAGCAACTCCTCGTTCAGCCGGCCGCGGTCGAACAGGCGCATCACCGGGATGCGCAGGCCTTCCTGATAGATCTCCGTCATGCCGCCGGACATGGAGCCGGGCGCCATGCCGCCGACGTCGGCATGATGGGCGATATTGGCGACGAAGCCCAGCAGCCGCCCCTCCGCGAACACCGGCACGGCCAGGTTGATATCCGGCAGGTGCGTGCCGCCAGCGGTGTGCGGGTCGTTGGCGAGGTACAGGTCGCCCGCATGGATGTCATCGCCATACTTCGCCAGCAGTGAGCGCATCAACCCTTCCATGCTGGCGACATGGATCGGCAATGAATTCTCCGCCTGCGCAATCAGCCGGCCCTTGGCATCCATAATCGCGGTGGAGTGGTCGTGCCGTTCCTTGATGTTGGTGGAATAGGACGATTTCATCAGGGCGATGAATGTCTCATCGGTGATCGAGCGGAGCGCGTTGGAAAAGATCTCCAGCGTGATCGGGTCCATTTCGGCGGTCATGCTCATCGTGCTGCTCCCAAGGAAACGATCAGGCTGCCGTCCACCGCAACAACCGCAACATCGGCGGGATCGAGCGGGGTGGTGGCGTCCAACTGTTCGATAATTGCCGGGCCCGGCAGGCGCATGCCCGGGCGCAGGTCGCGCCGGTCATAAACCGGCGTCGCCAATGTCGGATTGTCCAGCGTATCGAACCAGACCCGGCGATGCTCGCGATGCTTCGGCAACGGCGGTGGCTCTGCCGGTAAATTATCCAACGGCGGTTCCTGATACATGGGCGCCCGCGCCGTCAGCCTGAACGCGACCGCCTCGACCGCATCGTGCGGGTTGTGGAAGCCATAGGCCTGGTCGTGCGCGGCAAAGAAGGCGCGCCGGATGCCGGCGGCCCCCGGCAACTCGACCGCCGTTCCCGCTTCGGCCTCAACCAACGGAACGGTGAGTTCGAAATTCTGTCCCTGATAGCGCATATCGAAAGCAAGGCTTAGCCGCCCAGCAACCGCGTGTTGCGCCGCCAGCCACTCGGTCGCCTGTTGGCAAAGCCCGGATACGACGTCTGCCGCCCCGGCAAGGCCAGCTTCGCTGATTTCCAGGCGTTCAGCTGCAACAAAATCCTCTTTCAGGTCGGCGACAATCAATCCCTCGGCGCAAAGAATGCCGGGTGCAGGCGGGATGATCATGCGGCTGATACCCAATTCAACCGCCACGGCGCGTGCATGCAACGGTCCTGCGCCGCCAAACGCCATCAACGCAAAATCGCGAGGATCATGGCCCTTTTCCACCGAAATCGTGCGGACCGAACGGACCATATTGGCAACAGCGATATCCAGAACGCCGCGCGCGACCTGCTCCAGCCCGAGGCCAAGCCGCTCGGCAATCGGCGCAAGGGCCGTCCGTGCCAGCTCCGGGTCGATCGCCATCTCACCGTCCAACAGGCCTCGCGGCGACAGCCGCCCCAGGATGAGATTGGCATCGGTCACCGTCGGCGCCATACCCCCTTGTCCATAGCAAGCCGGCCCCGGAACTGCGCCAGCGCTTTGCGGGCCGACTTTCATCAGGCCATCCCGGTCGAACCACGCGATGGAGCCGCCGCCAGCACCGACAGTATCGATGTCCACCATCGGCAAACGGATCGGAAAATCCGCCACCGTCCGCTGATAGGCCAAGGCCGGCTGGGCGTTTCGGATCAGCGCCACGTCAGCGCTGGTTCCGCCCATGTCCAATGTGATCACGTTTGGAATACCGACGCGACGCGCCACCGCAACCGCCCCCATCGCCCCTGCCGCCGGGCCGCTCAGCGCCGTCCGCACTGGCAATTGCTGGGCGGTTGCCGGGGTCATCAGCCCGCCGGAGGATTGGTTGATCCCCAACGTCGCGCCCGACGCCAGGCGCGCGATGCCCTGGGTCAGGCGCGCGACATAGCCGGACATGACCGGCTGAAGGTAGGCGTTGATCACCGTGGTTGAAAACCGCTCGAACTCACGGAATTCCGGCTGCACAACGCTGGACAGCGACAGTTGCAGGTCGGGCATTGCCTGGGCGAGCGCTGCGGCAATCGCCTGTTCGTGCTGTGGCGATTCAAAAGCAAACAGCAGGCAGACCGCGCAGGCATCCGCCTCCGTCGCACGAACAGCATCGACGACGCGGGCGATTTCGTCCTCCTGCAATGGCTGCACCACCCGCCCGCGGGCCGAAATCCGCTCGGCGACTTCCAGCCGGCGATCCTCCGGCACCAACGGCGGCGGCGCATCGCGTTGCAGGTCATACATGTGCGGCCGCACCTGACGGCCGACTTCCAGCAGGTCGCGGAACCCTTTGGTCGTCACCAGCGTAACCTTGCCGCCGCGGCGCTGAATCAGGGCATTGGTCGCAACGGTGGTGCCATGCGCAACGCGCTCGGCCGCGCCCAGATCGAGTTTTGTCGCGGCAGCCATCTCCTCCAGCCCGGAGAGAATGGCGCGGCCCGGGTCGTCCGGCGTCGACGCGCGTTTATAAAGCGCCCGTTCCCCGGTCTTCGGATCCACGGCGAAAAAGTCTGTGAAGGTGCCGCCCACGTCGACACCGACCACCCAAGCCATCGGGCTTCCTTTCGTTTGTTCCTAGTTCCGCCGCTCAGGCAGCCGACGCTTTTGCGTCGTCTTCGATTTCTAGCTGGAGCACATCGTTAAAGCGGTTGAATGCGCCACACAAGGCGATGCGCCATGTTAATTCGACGATCTGAGCGTCCGTAAAATGCTGCCGCAGCCGCTGAAAGATCGCATCGCGCGTCCGGTTAGGGTCCAGCGTCACCTGGTGCGCGTATTCCACCACCAGTTTATCGACATCATCCAATTCCGGATGGTTTTGGTAAGCCAGCAGATTCCCGACGCCTTCCGGCGACACACCTTCCACCGACAACATCGGCCCGTGATGCGCAACGCAATAGTCGCAGTGGTTCAACAGCGACGTCGCAACCAGACCCAGTTCCAGATAGCGCCGCGGCAGCACGCCTTCATCCCGCAACTCCGCTAGCATCCGGGCCGCGTTACGCAAAATCGGCGCGCGGTGCCCCATGGCTCCGGCCAAGTGAGCGAACGGACCATAGCTGGTTAGAGCATCGAACTCCTCCAGCGCACTCGGCTCTACCTGTTCGCGTGTGATATAAGGAATTCGGGCCATGGCGGCGGATCCTCCGGCGTGTGTCCAGTCGAGGGTGCATTCTGCCGTTGTTTGGCCCCAGGTCTAGGGGGACGATCGCAAACGCCGCCAATGTGACGCGTCGCCAGGAACCTGCCGGGCCAAAAATTGCAGATTGGCTTGATGCCAAAGCTTTAATGCCGCAGTCCTGTTATCCAAAACGATATCCCCCAAGTCTGAACGCAGAATCAAAACCACATGGACCTCACCGCTTCGAACCGAGCCGATCGCCAACCATAGCGCCGCAGCCGGCCACCCCGCATGGATCAAAGCGGACCGCTTTGCCAAAGAAATGTCTTCGCAATCGCCGGCAATAGTCGCTTCGACCCACTCATCGGCTCGCCCATATTGCACAGAATCCGAGATGTATCGGATAGAGTAATTCACCTGTTGATTGAATTTCTCCAATTGCGTGAATGCGGCAGCAGACACCACGGCCACATCCTGATCATCTGCTGATCTGCGGCACATCCCAGGCGACCGAACGCATAATTGAATATAGCCGAGAGGTGCGGTCACATCTTCGCCTTCCGCCAGCCAACTGGGTGCAGCGACGGCCGATCGCAGCAGGCATGCCGTCAGCCAGATCATCGCAAACAGGGTTCGGACCAAAGTACTAACCTCAGC
>JAPOJR010000052.1 GCA_029978325.1 Alphaproteobacteria bacterium
CAGTATCGCTGTTCTCGAATATTCCCGTGCACAGGATAAAATCGGCCTGCTCAATTGTTTCGACTTGGGTCAGGCCATTGCCCGTGTGTACGCTGGCGTCGCGAATCGGACCCAGGCGATAGCAGCGAGAGCCAAGGGCGGCGTGAAACGGGTCGTCCTTGGCCTCCAAGGCCTGCCAAGCCGCTTCGCCCGACGACATCACATGTTGATAGGCAGCCCGCGGCACCCCCATTGCATCCAACCGATCGACCAGGACAGATGCGCGTCGCGGCCCGTTGGATAACATGCATACCGTTTTACCACCGGCAGACGCACGCATCAGCGCATCGACTGCCTCGGGAAACGGCTCGATCCCGTTGTGGACGCAGCCCCACAAATCGACCAAAAACCCGTCATACCGGTCGATGATTTCCGCCAAGCCCGCAATTGCCCTAGGGGCATTTTTTAGATTCGTTGCCATTGCTCTTTCCATTATCGTTTGGCGTAGCCACGCATGCCTGCCAAATCATTTTTGTCCGGCCGCAGACGCATCCTCGACGCTTCTGAAGCCATCCCGCTCCAACAAGTCCAACAACTCTTTTTCAATTCGCCTAATAAGTTGGGGACCATCATAGATCAAAGCAGTATACAATTGTAGCAATGAGGCGCCAGCCCGAATCTTGGCATACGCAGCCGCGCCGCTGTCGATGCCACCAACGCCGATGATCAACGCCCCGCGGCTTTCCTGCCGGACCAGGCGGACCAGCGCGGTTGACCGTTCGAACACAGGAGGCCCGCTTAAGCCGCCGGTTTCTCGCGCATTTGGGCTTTTCAAAGTCGGCGGGCGGGCAATCGTGGTGTTGCTGACGATCCAGCCATCGACGGCCCCGGTCGATGCCAGCAACCGCACTAGGCTGGCCGCGGCCTCATCGCCCAGGTCGGGCGCGAGCTTGACCATCAGTCGGCAATCCTGGTTCACCGCGTCGCGGGCCGTCCGAGCTGCCTCGACAATGGCATGCAAAGTCTCCTCCTGCTGCAAATCGCGCAAGCCGGCTGTATTGGGCGACGAGACATTGATCGTGACGAAATCTGCATTTGCCGCAAAGGCCTGGACGCCGGCGACGTAGTCCGCCAACGGATTCTGGCTGTCCTTGTTCACGCCCAGATTGACGCCAACGACACCGTCGGCTTGCCGCGAATGCCGTCGAAACCGCCGTAGGCGCTCGGCAACCACCGCATGGCCTTCGCTATTGAAGCCGAACCGGTTGATCACCGCCCGATCTTGCGGCAAGCGGAACAAACGGGGCTTTGGGTTTCCAGGCTGTGGCTTCGGCGTCACCGCACCGATCTCCAGGAAGCTCACCCCCATTCGCAGCAGCGGCGCCATAGCCTCTCCGCCCTTGTCCAGGCCGGCGGCAATGCCCAACGGCGACGCCAGGCGACGCCCGAACGCCTCTGTCGCCAGTCCGGATGGCGGCGGCGGCAGGGTTGGCGCCAGCCCTGACGCCAACGCCCGAATTGCCAGCCGATGCGCCGTTTCCGGTTCGGCCAGCCGCATCGCACGCATTGCCCAGTCGTTGAAAAAGCTCATTGCCGACACAGCTTCCCAGGTTACAGAAGGCGCCCACCATCAAGCGCGCCGCTAATGTTATCCGCGGCTTAGGCCTGCATTCAAGGTATCTGGCGTCACGGCGT
The DNA here is from genome assembly GCA_029978325.1 of Alphaproteobacteria bacterium. Lineage (GTDB taxonomy): Bacteria > Pseudomonadota > Alphaproteobacteria > Bin95 > Bin95 > JACKII01. The sequence continues at coordinate 1,675 of JAPOJR010000052.1, forward strand.
AAAAGACGATCTCGCCGATCTGCGTCAACGGTCGGGCCGAACGCGCCCAAGCCGGCATGTCGCCGATGCGGTGAAAGGCCAACGCACTGCGGCTCGGATCGTCAATCGAGCCAGCCAACGCGCGCCGCGCCGTCCGCATCGCCAGAGACCGGCTGGCGCTCCCAGGCAACGGCAGACGCACCGGATATGCGCGGGCGGACAACACATGGTCGGCAACAATCTGCATCCGGGAGCCGGCGCGAACCAGGGTACAGGCGACTCCTTCCATCGCCCGGACATTGCCATCCAGAACAATGGCGTCCAGCAGTCCCGCCAGGTGCTCAGCCGGACTTTGCTTTGCGTTCGCGCAGCGCACCGTTTCGCCATGCCGGTTCTTCACCGGCCACAGGGTTGCAGCCAAGGTCATCGTTTCAATCCTTTGGGTTTGAGAGTGTCAGACAGAAAAATCCGTGGTCGCGCGCAATGCCGCGCCGCCGCGCCAATCCTGCGGGCGCGGCGCGTGCGGCTGCGACGGCAGACGCACCGGCGAGGCAGCGATGGCGCCGGCGACTGCGTCCAGCCCATCGTCGCGCTGGTTGGCGCCAACCCGCCATTCCCGCATTTCCTGCGGGAAGGGCGTCTCCAACACCGAGCGGTGGACATGCAACAGCCGCGCGGCCAGAGGGACTTCCAATGCGTGCAAGATGCGTTGGTCCTTGTTTTGCCGGGCGGTCGCGCTTTGGACGCTGATGCCCAGCTGCGCCCGTGCCAACGCCTGCCGCAACAAGCCCGGCAGGAATGCGCCAATGCCGTTGGTCTCGATGGTGACGGAGGGCAGGTGCAGATCGCCGGCCAATGCCGCCACCTGCCGGCATTGCTGCCCCGCCGGGTCCAGCGCCGCCGCCTCGTCCACCTGCAAATAGGCCAGGCGATGCAGCCACAAGCCGCCTTCCGCATCGACGAACAGCACGGCAAAGACGCTGTTATCGCCACGGTCGGTCCGCCCGAAGGCCGGGTCCCACCAGGCGCTAGCTGCCACCAACCGGGTCTCGCCTACCGTCAGCACAGACTGCCCATTGCGCTGGGTCAGCGCCAATTCCTGGCCGTAGACCTGCAGATGGTCCGGGTCCAGCCGCGCCGCGCTGGGCGCGGTCGGCCGCAACAGCATCTGGCTGGCGAACGCAGACGGGCCAATGCGGCGGCGCATCGCCTCAATCGCTTCCGCCGGAAACCGTTCGGGCCAGACGCTGTCGCCTTGCCGCGTCAGGATCGGCAGCACGCAACGGCGGAACCCGGCCAGAAAGGCACGCTCCTCGCCAACCTCCCGCCGCGCTTTGCGGGCGTAAATTGAGTAATAGGTGTGCGGCGTGCCCGCGTAGATCTGCAAGCCGTCCGGCGACACGATGTGATCGATCTCGCCAAGCCGCTCGCGCAGCCAAAGGCGGCGGCTGGCGGTGCTGGCGGTGTTCGGCACCTCCACATCGTCGCAGATGACGGTATCCGCATGCGCCCCGGTGATGTTCGCGCCGATGCCGCGGGCCAGCAGCGACGGATCGCGCCAGGTTGCGCCACGCGCCACAGTAAAGGCGTCGTCAGTCCACGTCCCCGCCTCTTTGCCACGCAGCGTGCCGCAGAGCGGATGCCGCTCGATCACCTGCCTGGCATACCGGCTGAGCTTGGTAGCCAGCGCCTGCTCTGCCGCCAGCACCAGAATGCGGTGATCCGGATCGCGATAGAGCAACCACGCTGCCAGCAAGCCCAACAACGTTGACTTGCCGCAATTGCGGAAGGCGAGCAGCAGCAACCTTTGCTCACCCCGCTCCAACTCGCCGGCAATCCAACGGGCCAGCCGCCGGTGCACATCGGGCGTATTCTGGCCTTGCCAGCGCTGCCAGAGCAGGGCGAATTCCGGGAAGGTCAGGCTCATTCTCCCTCCCCCTCCGGCGGATCGTCCGCTTCGGCCAGATCCCGCCGCACCTCGGCCAGCAGCACCGAAAGGTCAACGCTGTCTTCGCCAGGGTGCTGGGCCAAGTGTGCTTGCACCAGGTCGTGCACCCGGATCAGCGATTGCAGATGGGCGAGCGCCGCCTTGCGCGCGTTCTCCCACGCCGTCACCTCGCGCGGGCCGTCGCCTTCGCCAGTGTCTGCCTCCAGCAACCGGCGGTAAGCCGCAAACTGCGCCTCCAGCAAGCCGGGCAGCCGCTCGGCCAACGCCGACCAGGGTAGCGCGGAAGAGAGTGGCTGGTGTTGTTCTGCCATGGATGGTCACACCCGCACGGCAGCGGGCACGGTCAGCAGGATATTCAGCATCGTCGAACCCTCCCGGCCTTAATGCGGTTGCCCGGCGCAGAACGCACCCAGTTGCGAACGGACAATCAGGAAGTCCTGCGCCGCTCCCGGCAACAAGCTGAGTTGCAGCAATACCGGCTGCCCAGCAGCGGCGCCGATCATCGGCCCGATCGCACTGGCCAGAGCCGCCTGATACGCCACCGCGGCGGCATCCATCGGCGCGCCGGCGTCGGCCGCCGCCCGCATCTGCGCCACCGCCTGATTCAGACCCTCAGCAGCGGCGGAGGGGTATCGGGCCAACAGCCGGTCCGTCAGCAATTCGGCCCGATAGGCCCGGCTGGCCGGGCCGCAGTCAACGCCCAACAGCGCATCGGCGGTCTTATCGCCCAACGCCGCACAGGCGCTGACCAGCAGCCCCAGCATCAGCGCTACCGCGATGGTCCAGATTGGCAGGTTCACCGTGCTGACAGTCTTTGCCTCTGGCGCTGCTGGCCGCAGAGCCGGCGGCGCATTCGGAACCAACCAAACAATCGCTGCGGTCAGCACCACGCCCAACGCCTGCTCCAACTCCGGCTCGAACGGCGCAAACGCCACGACCAGTTGCACCAGCGCCTGCGCAACCGCAGCCGCCCAGGCCTTATTGTATTTGGTCATAATATTCTCCTTTTGTTCTTTTATTGGCTGAATGCCAGCCTCAAAGGTGCATCGACCGCACCAGCAGGTTGGTCATCAGGCCCAGCATGCTGACGATCAGCAGACCCAGCACGCCGACGATCCACCGCCAGATCGACGACAGGCGGGCATTGATCCGCTCGGTCTGGCGCTCGATCTGGTCCATGAAGGCGCGCAAGTTGACGTTGCGCTCCTCACAATGTCGCTCATGCGCGGCCAGTCGGGCGCTGACCTCGGCGATGCGCTCTCGCGCGTCGGTATCGACGTCCGACATAGCGCTAGCCCAGCTTCTCGACAGTGAGCAGTCGCCCGGGCGCACGGCTCGCCAGCGTATGCCCGCCGCCTTCGGCCATCCATTGCAGACGGAAGGTATTGACGCCCGCCGCCAGCGTCACCGGGACCTGCGCCATCGAGACCACGACGCCACGGCTATCGGTCGGCGGCAGGTATTGCAGCGTCGCCGCAATGGCACTGCCGTTCAGCGTCACCTGGGCCAGGTTGGCGTTGCTGACCGGCGATTGATTGTCCACATGCAGGAAAAAGCTAAGCAGCGCCTGCTGCCCCGCCTCGCCCTGCACGGTTACCGTCTCAGGCAAATCGGCAAAGCTGGTGGACGTGGTCGAGACCGTGCCGGACCCATGCTGGCTCGCAACGACCCGAGGCTTTGGCAGTGTGCGCAGGTGGTCGATCAACGCACCGAAGGCCGGCGCATAGATCAGGTAATGACCGACCGTACTGGGATGGTTCAGGCCGTTGCCGCCGGCGCTGTCCGGGTTTACGCCCCAATCGCCCGCGCCAATCAGATCGTCCTCGTGCAGCAAAGGCCGGGCATAGCGCGCCGGATAGCCGACTTTCAGCGTGCAGCCCACCTGCGCCGCGCCGACGCCGCCCAGATAGACCCGATAGGCGCAGCCGCCGTCCGCCAGCCGGGAGTAGTCGATCAGGTCGATCTTCAGCGTGCCGTTGACCCAGACCCGGTGGCGCACACCATCACACCGGATGCGGATGAAATTGTCAGCTCCGACCGTCGGCGCGGTATCGACGATGTGCGCCTTCGAGGTGGTCTTCCAATAAATCCGGACGTTCGCGCCGGACCATTGCAGTTCATAGCGCTCGCTCGGCGTATTGGGATCGACGCGGTAGTTGAAGGCCAGCACATCGCCGCTTTGCGCCGGGCGAAAGGTCAGGTCAGCCTGAAAGTCAGCCGCAACGACTTTCCGCCGCGGCCGGGCGACGCCGGTGAACACCAGCCGGCTGCTGGTCAGGTTCACGCCGCCTGCCGTGCCCTCGATGCTGTCCCACCAGTTGGTGCCGAAGCCGCGGAAGGCCGCCTCCCGGAACCACAGCCGGCGGCCCTCGTCGCAGCCATCCCGCAAGTAATGGTAGACCCGGTTCGCGTCCAGCAACGGCAGGCGGTTCGCCGCCGCAACGCCGCGCAGGACCCGGTAATGGCTGTCCAGCGCGCTTTGCTGCACGTTGAAGGTCGGATTCAGGCGCGTCGGCAGGAAAGTGGTTGCAACCGCTAAGGTTGGTGGCGTGGCCCAAGTGCGGGTGTAGTCGTAGAAGCTCTGCACCGCATCGGCATAAGCCTGGTCCGTCATGGTGAAATTGTTCATCCCATGCGCCCAGACCACCAGGTCAGGGGCGGCGTCCGCGACGTGCTGCCGCCACGATACGCCCAATTGCGAGCCCTCCGGCCAGGCGACCGAAGGAAACCCCATCGGCTGGGCGCGGTAAAATCCGTCGTCCGGATCGCCCGGCTCCGACGCCAAGGCCAGATACCCCGGGTCCGCCAAATGCTCCGCATCGCGGCTGCCCAGCGACAGGTTCTCGAACGACCATGCCACGTGCGGAAACGCCCGGACCAGCGATTGTTGGAACAGGGCGGCCCAGCCATTTTCCGGCTCGACGTCGTAGGCGCCTTCGCAGATGCTGTCGCCGACGAACACCACCTTCGCCGCTCCTGCCGCGATTGCACCAGCAATCTGCGCAACATCCGGCGTCGGCCCCAGCAGGTCCGGCAGCAAGCCCGCCAACATGGCGATGGAACGGCCCGTGCCCCGTTGACTGAATAGGTCGTGTCGGGTCTGCAACAGCGTTTCCGGCTGAGCGGGATCCAGCAGCGCCCCGGCGCCCTCCACGTTGTAAGGCCGTACCCCCGGCAAATCGTCCGGCGTCACGGCAAAATCCTGCTTGGGCAGCGCGTGCGGACGGTCGAGCGCGGCCAGCACCGGCCCGTCATCGGTCGCGCCGTCGCCCACTGCGCCTTGGTCCAGAACAGTCGGCAGCGATGCAAACCGGTCCGACAACGTGCGCGGCGTCACCTGACCGGCGCCGGTGACATAGCGGTCGCCCGCGTCGTCTGGCAGGTTGGCGGTCGGCGACAGCACGACTGGAGCGCCCTGTCCATCGAACGCCAACAGCTTGCCGGCACGGGTCTGCTGGTCCGGCAACGTCGTGCTGACGTCAGGATCGGCCGGCGGCAGGCGCAGGCCGCGCTCCATATCGGCGCCGACCTGTTGCAGCGCGGCAGTTTGGTAATCGAGTTCATCGTTCAGGGTCTTGGCGCGGAAATCGCCGCCTTCCTGAAAATCGGTGGTCCGCTGCAACGGCAACAGCCGCCGGATCGTCACCCGCGCACCGGCCGGCGGCGGCGCCAGGAAAGCGATAGTTCCCCCATGGCTCGCGCCAGCACCGCTGGCAGTGTACGTGCCCGTTTGCAACAGGCCATCGACGAACACCTGCAGATTGTCGTGATTAAAAACCGGAAATGGAAAGACGAACAGCTTTTGCACGCCGTCCGCCAGATATTGCACCCGCGGCGGGGTGGTCGCGATTTGGATATGCCCGGTTTCAGCCATTGGCTTGCTCCTACAGTCAAATCAGGTCAAAGCGGTTGGGCAGGCTCAGCCCTTGCCGCAAGGTGTCGAGCTGGGCGCGCCGGCGCTGTTCAGACAGGCGCAGCAGATCGCTCTGCCGCGATGCGTCGAGGCCCAGTTGAATCGATTCCGCCTTTACGCCGAATTCCTGCGCGGCGAAGGCAGCGTCACGGGCGGTCTCCGCCGCCAGGCCTTGCAGCAAGGCCGCGCCGGAACCCGATGCGCCGCCGACGCCCCGGCTCGCCAGGACGGCACGCGCCCGCGCCTGGGCCCGACGCAACGCATCGCGGCGCTTAACCGCTTCCTCGGCCTGCTGCGTGCGGAGATCCTCCAGGCGCAGATTGGCCTCGGCCTGGTTCGCCTTGGCGTTTTGCTTCGCGGCGGCTTCAGCCGCACTCAGCTCTTGCGAGCGTTGCAGCAAGTTGAGGCCGACCGATGCGCCGGTCAGCAGGGCCGGCACGATGGTGGGGGTCAGGGCTGCCATCAGTCAGTCACCTTGATCTCTGTGGTTACGGAAAGAACGGTGCAGGGCACCGGGGCGGCCTGGGCAATGCGCCAGGGCCGGTCGATGCCGGCCCGCCGCCAGCCGAGCGCGCGCAGGCGCTTGTCGCCGCTGAAGTTCGGCGTCGGCGCGCCGAATGTCATGTTGCCGCCGACCTGGCGGAACGGCGTTGGCTTCGCCCCGTCGCCAAGATCGACCACCAACGCGCCGGTCTCGTGCAGACGGAACGTCACCTCCACCAGCCGGTATGAGGCTCCCTGCGCCGGGCCACGCGGCAGATTGGCGGCAATGGGCAGCGCTTCGATCACATGCTCGAACGGCAAACCAGCGGTCACCGTCGAGGACTCGGCGCCGATCGGCGCGATGCCGCTCTCGACCACCGCATCGGTGCGGACCGTGCCGTCGGCCACAATGGTCACCGTCTGTCCTTCCAGCCGGTCGAGGCCGGCGATGCTGGCGGCCGGCGTCGAAAGAACCTGGGTCTGGCCGCTGTCCACCCCCAACGCCTCGTCGAACGCCTCGATAAACAGCCCATGCTCGCGCTGAATGGCGACATAGGTCTCGGCGCCAACGACAGCGACGTCGCGGAACGCGCCCTCGGTCTGTTGCAGGCTCCAGGCAGTGACCTGCTCGCTGCGGAACGCCGTGAGGGTGGCGAGATCGCCGCCGGCCAGCACCACATGCAGCAAGCGACGCTCCGGGTCATAGTCCTGCGCCACCGGCTCAACGAAAAAGTGCCGGGCCAGCAACGCCAGGTCGGCCGCCTGGTAGGCCTGCTCGATGTCGGCAAACAGGAACTCGCGCAGCTCTCGCCCGGTGCGGCCGACGAACAATGTTGCGCCATCCACATTCTTCGGCGGCACATACCGGTTCACGGCAGAGCCGATGCGCGTCTGCCGCCGCACCTGCACGGTTGCCGGCGTCAGCGGATCGCCGGTAACCATCCACTCCGCGCCGGAGGTGAAAACCTGCAGATGCCGCCCGCTGAAAACGCCGCGGATAGCGTTGACCTGGTCGGACAGGATCGGGAACTCGATGCTCTCGTCGTCCAACCCCTCGCCCAGGTCAAAGTTGAACAGATCCCCGGCTTTCGAGAGCCACAACCGGTTCGGCAGGGCGCGGCTGCCGCCGATCACCAGACGGTCCTGGTGAAAAGCGACCGTCACCGGCCAGCCGCGCTGGGTCGAGAATGCTGGCTCCTCAAAGTCCGGCGTAGCGTCCGTGCCCGGCAGGTCCTGCAGGACCGTGGCATTCGCCAGCACAGCAGACGTCACGGAGTCGATCCGCACCTGCTTGCCGGCAACCCGCCAGTTTTGCCCTGCATGGCCCGCATCGAACAAGTCGGCCGAAGCCGTCAGCGTTATCGCGCCGCTGGCCGCGCTCGGCGTAACGGTCACGTCCGGATGAGCGAATTTGTAGTACGGGTGGAACCGCAACGGTCCACTGGCCGCCAGCGGCCAACTGTCGACAGTCCAGGTTGTCGGCCCAATGCGGGTGATGCGCCGCGGCTGGACGTCCGGGTGAGTCACCAGCAACGTGTCGGCGCTTTGCGTCCAGGCGATTTGCGCCAGCTGCGCCTCGGTCCAGGGCGTCGCCACCGAAGCGATCAGCGCCCCATCCCGATAGATGTCCAGCATCAGGTGGCTGAACGCCAGCAGGTAGGTCTGCTCGGTGTTGAACTCGAAACTGACCAGCCGCCCCGCGCCCCGCGCCGTCGCGACATAGCGCAGGCCGGGGCGGCGATAGACGCCGCCGGTCGGATGGATAAAGACGTTGCGCAACTGCGCGGCCCCATTGTCGTAGGCGCGCAGATCACCCCGGCCAAACAACAGCGGCGAGATTTCCCCCGCGGTGAAATTGGTCTTCAGCAGGTTGACGCGGGTCATTGTCCACGCACCTCGACCAGCGGGAAATCCTCCAGTGCCGCCGGCGTATCCTGTTGGGCGTCGATCAGGCGGGCGCGGCGGAATTCCGCCTCAGCCACGCGATAGAGCATCTCAGCCCGCGACGTGCTTTCCGTGATCGGGATGCAGAATTCCGCCGCCAGCCGGGCGATCAGCAACTGGTCGAAAAATGGCGGGAAATCTGTTTCGTACGGACGGAACACATAGGTGAGGAACACCTCGTTGCTGGAGGTGTGCAGGCGCTGGTCGATGACGCGATAGCGCAGCCCCCGCCCCCGCGCCGCCGTACCCGCCGATATGGCGCGCAGGAAATCCGCCGGCAGTTGAAAAGCTTCGCTGAAATCGGCGACCGGCGGCGCTTCCAGGCGCGGCAGACGCAGTTGCGCCGTCGCAAACGACCAGGCGTGCGCGGACAACAGCGCATCGCGCACCGACGGGTACAGGTTCGCCGCGACTTCGGCTTCCGCCGTGCCCTCGTCAAAGCTGGCAATCGGGCGGGCGCCCAATTTCAGCAACACGCGCGAGCACAACGCGATAGCGCTAACGGCCATAGACAATCTCCTTGAATTTGGCATGAAAAAGCCCCGCCATCGCTCAAGATGGCGGGGCAATCCGGCGGGTTTGGCATTGACGAAGAGCCCATTGCCGGCCTCAGACCGGTTGGCTCGGGCAGGCGCTAACCCATCGGCGCGGTGGCGACCTGGTCATTGTCGATCGACGACACGCGGCGGATGCCGCTGGTATCGCCGTTCGATTGAAACACGATGAAGTCGCCAAGGCGCAGGACATCGGCGGCGGGATTGAAATACCCACTGCTTTTGATTGTCGCGACGCCGTCTTCGCTGGTGCGGTAGTGCCAGAAAGTGAAGCCGTTGCAGTAGGCCAGCACACCCAAGCCCTCTGGATCGAAAGCCATTTCAATCCTCCCTCTTGGTTCGCTGTCCTTTTAGGCTTCCAGGCACTGCATGGTGACGACGCCGGCCGGCTCGACCATCACCGCGCCCTGGCTCATCATATTGGCGACAAACCAGGCAGCATGATCGCCATGCCAGGTAATGTCGGTCTGCACGTCAGCGCCGGAGCCGTGGCCGACCGCGGTGCGATGGTACCAATGGCAGAGCCGAGCCGAACCGGAGAGCGACAAACCGGAATGCGGAATCCAGGTGGTCCCGAGCCAGCGCTTGGCCTGGGTATCGCGCCACGGCAGCGCATCCGGTCCGACGTATTCGGCGTTGGCGAACTCCGGAATATCCAGCAGCTCGGCCCATTGCTTCCAGCCGACGACGGCAAACCGCTGGCCATCGTCCGGCACATCGGCCGCGCCCATCATCTCAAAGGCAGTCAACACCTTGGCTTTGGTCAGGCCGTCGGTGTTGGTGCCGGCAAAATTGGCGGATGTATCCAGCGCCGTGATGATCAGCTCGTCGGTCTTGCGCCCCAGGGCGTAGGCGCCGGCATTGGCGATCACCTGGCGTTCGTCGATGTTGATCTTCATTTCGTCCAGCTTGTCGATCCAGTCGCCGGCATAGTAGTCGGTCAGGACGCACTCGACCGCGGTATGGTCGATCGACATCACCGGCACCAGGCCATGGCGCGACTTGGTCGACGCGGCACCCTGGCCGACCTTCTGGAACGTGGTGGAAGAGCCTTTCACTTCGCCTTTCGAGCGCACGGTCTGGCGCAGTTTCGAGCCCATCCGCTGATAGGCTTCGTGCACCTCCGCCTCGAACTGACGGATAAAGGATTGGTCAATGGTGACAGACATAGGCTGTTCATCCTCAATTCAGATGTACGGGTTTAGGGATAGGCCTTGCGGTGCGGTTATCGCCGGTCGCTTGCGCAACAGCGGCCGCAGCAAAGCATCGGCCCGCCGGGCTGGGGCGCCGGCGCAGACAGGGACAGTCCGCGCGTCGCCTCGCCAGTTCACCGGCGGACCGACCACCGCGCCGCGCTCCGCTCGCCGGAACAGGCCAAAGCGAAGGGCGCGATCTCATGGACCGTGCGGGTCAGGCGTCGCGCTGGTACGCCCGTTCGAACCCTTCGGTCACTTGTCGGATGATCGACGGATCGCGGTCGCGCCAATAGCGCGGGTCCCGCATCATCGATTTCAGCTGATCCAACGAGGCGTCGTCGCCGCCGCCGTCGCCGCGGGCCAAGGCCGGCTCGCCGTTCTGCATCATGCCATGCAGCGCCAGGCAGCCTTCATAGGTGGTGGAAAGCGCCTGCAAGGCCGGCTTCGGCAGGTTGGCCCTGCCCCATTCCAGCATTTGCCGGCTGACCGTCTCCCACTTGTCAGCCCCGCCGAAATGCTTGGCCAGACGTTCGGTCTGACGCTCGGCCTCAAACTCGACGGCGGCCTGCTGCACCAGCGGCGCGACGTATTCCTGCGCCAGGCTGTAGACCAGCTTGGCCTGATCGTTGGAGAACCCGGCCTCATGCAGGCGCCGATTGACGTCCGGATCGGGCGATAGGCCCTCTGCGCCCATTGCCTCTCCGAATTCATAGCCATCCGGCGTCTCCGGCACGCCTAGGGCGCGTAGAAAGCGCTCGCGTTCCTCCGGACCGGACTCCTCCCCCGGCAGCCGCACCATGCCGCTCATGTGCTTTTCCAGTTCGCAATAGGACTTGGCCAGGGCATCGACGCGCACGCTGCCCGTGTCCGCATCCCAGAATTTCTCGGGCACAACCTCCGGCCGATCTGCTGCGGCGGTCGGCTCTATCTCGATATTCATGTTTTGTTCCATAATAATCTCCCTCAAGATAGGTCAGGAACGGCAAGCCGTTCGATTTGGGCAACCAGCGCCCGTTGCCCCTCGACGAACCGCAGCAAAGGCTCCGGCGCATCCGGCGGCAACCGGCGCTCGATCGTGGCGCGGCGCAAGGCAGACAGCACCTGACGCCCGGCATCGCCGGCAAATGTCCGCACGAAAGCATCGCGGCTCTGGTCCGGAGCGCCGGCGTCGAGCTCTGCATCGAACCAGGCCCAGCCGTCGGGTTGGTCAGCCGGCATTGCCCTGCCCCTCCTGCAATACCGGCCCCAGCAGAGCCGCAACCTGCGCTACCGCCGCGGCATCGCCGCTGGCTGCGCCGGCCGTAGGCTTCAGCAGTTCGCCCGGCACCGCCATTTGCTGGCCGAACCAGCGGGCGAAGGCCGGCAGATCAACGGCCGCCATGGCTTCCGGCCCCAGCGCCGCAACCGTCTGCACCCATTGCAGGGCCGACTGCGCATCTGCCCGCCGCTGCGCTTCGGCCAGTGGCGAGCGATAGCGCAGGTCGATCAACCGGCCATCGACCGTCAGATCGCCAATCTCGCCGCGCCGCCGCAAGATCGACAGCGCCCGCGCCACCAGCGGCCCCAGTAACTCAGCCTGCAACCGTCCGTAAGTGGCGCCCAGAATGCGGGCCATCTCGGCCGCGCGCTCCAGAACCTCGGTCGCGGTCATGCGGGGGCCCTGCACCAGGCCCAGCCGATCCACCAGCAGCGCGTGCCGGATGCGGGCCCGCAGGTCGCTCAACACCAATTCCGAGACATCAAACCGCCCAGGCGCATCCAGCGGCGCTAACCCGGCCGATCCCACCGCCTTCGGGATAATCGCGCCCGGCACCAGCTTCACTGCCGCGGGGTTCAAGACGCCGTCATCGTCCGCCTGCCAGATGCCGGTGACGGCGATCGAAGCGTTCTTCAGTACCAATTCCACCACTTTGTTAGCGGTTTTGATGTCAGGCAGCGCTTTCATGACTGGCGAGCGGCCATAACCTTCGCCCGGCGCCTTGACCCAGCGGAAGCTGATGAAGGGGCTGGAGGCGAATTCGCCTTCGGCCAACAATGCGTCGTCGCCGTCGGGCTGTTCGCGCAACGCGACATAGCGATAGCCGTTCGCGCCGGGTTGCACCGATTCCAGCACACCCACCGGCGGCGGGTCGCCGCTGCCGCCCGCATCCGGCGGATCGACGCCATAGCGCCGGGAAAATTGCTCCGGCGTCAGCCGCAGCCGCCGCCAGGTGCGATCCAGCCGGCCGGTCGGCCCCTCGGCCAGCACGACGTCATGGATCGGCACGGCGGAGAAGCGAAAGGCGCTGGCCTCACCCAAGGGCGCTTCTTCGAACAAGAGGCAGGCAGTGCCCGCTGTCACCAGGTCCAGGAAACACTGGTGCAATTCCACCGCAAAGTTCGAGCGGTCAAAGTGCGATTGCAGCACGGCGCTGGCGCGATCCAGCGCAGGCGCAATTTCGGCCCTCTCCGCCGCTTCGACGTCCGACCCCGGACAAAGCTCGATCCACCGCGCCCATGGCGGCGTCAGTTCCGATAACAGACTGGCGGCCAGTTGGTCGACCGCATCCGCAGCGGTCGCATCGAACAGCCGGTCGACCCGGCTGGCCCCGCCCCCGCCGGCGTCGGCCGGCGACTCTCGTTGCGGCAAGGCATAGCGGTAACACTCTCGCCAATGGCCTTCCCACTGCTGGCGCGATTGGAATGCCCGGCGGAAATCGGCGCGCAGTTTCGACGGTTGTTCCATGCCTCAACCTCCCAACAACGAGCGGCGCGCCACTGCCGTTTGCCCGGGGCTCAAAATCCCTCGGGCGCTGGTCGCAATCGTGCCGGCCCGTCCCCGTCGCAACCGCGCCAAGGCGGCACGCCGCGCCGCAGCCTCCCCAACTGCGGCTCCATCGGCCCGGTCCGGAACAGTGGCCGTTTCGATCCCAACGGCTGGCTCGGCTGTCCGCAACATCGGCGTTATAGCCGGACGTTCGGCCAAAGCCGTTTCGGTTAACAAGGGACTGAGGATGGCAGCCATGTGATTTCCTTTCTGCGCGACGCCAGGTCACTTGGCGAAAGGCGCAATTCGGGTGACTTGATTGGTTTATATTCCTAATTTACCGTGCTGTCAAGTTTAATTTTCTTATTTTGTTCTAAAAAACAAAACAGCTGCCAGGGCGTCACGATGTCTGCAGCCCGCAACCCCAGCCCCCGCTTCACGGTTTCCACGCAAGTCCAGAATCCCAGAGGCGCCATGCCGGCCGTGAAAGGCTCAACCACGGTTTCCACAACGATAAATCCGGCGTTGCGCAACCGGGCTGCCACGTCGATCCGAATGCTCCCGATCGTGCGCACCTGCAAGCAGCTCGCCAATGGCTCGACCAGCAACCAGCTTGGCCCATCCTCGACAATCAGGCTGCAATGCTTGAACCCGGGCTTCAACAAGCGCTGCCAGGCCTTATCGACCCGACCGCTAAACACCACAACAGCTTTACCCATGCGAAACCTCCCGCTCCCGGCGCGGCTGTATGATCCCTTTTTGTTCCAGAACATTGGCCAAGGATGTTAGCGCTTTATCCCAGATTTCCGCCGCCTTGGCATGCCGCCTGCCCAGGGCCCTCGGCGGAACATTATGTAGTCCATACAGGAACAAAACCGAAATTTCTGAATGAGTCAGCCGCCCTGACCGCCGCAACCTGGCGGCGCAATTGATCACATCCGATGCCTCACATGGCCGCTCAACCTCCCCCATTCCTGCCAGCATATGCCCGCCCTCCAAACGGAAACTCATCCCCTTTACAGCCCAAATCCAAGCCTCTTCAGCGGACGGGAACGCCACGCAATCAGGCGCTATCAACTGTCCCGGCACATTGCTCTGCTGCTCCATCGTTCAACTCCTAAGTGTTGCAATCTTAACTTGTACTATGATTATATTCTTACTGAATGTCAAGCAGAATCATGAGATAGTGTTCCCATGCTACGACACGCAGAAATATGGGCGGCGATTGATGGATTGGCGGCACGGCATAGCCTGTCGCCTTCTGGCCTTGCGAAGCGGGCCGGCCTCGATGCGACCACCTTCAATAAAAGCAAGCGATCCACCCGGGACGGCAAGCTACGCTGGCCCAGCACCGAAAGCGTCGCCAAGGTGCTGGAGGCGACAGGCGCAACCATTGGCGAGTTTCTGGCCGAACTGCCGAACAGCGCGAACACAGCCCGTCAACGCATTCCTGTGATCGGATGCGCGCAGGCCGGCTCAGCCGGGTATTTCGATGACGCAGGCTATCCAACCGGCGCCGGCTGGGATGAAGTGGTGTTTCCCGACGTGACCGACCCGAATGCCTATGCGCTGGTCGTCAGTGGCGACTCGATGGAGCCGCTCTACCGCGACGGCGACCGCATCATCGTTTCGCCGGCCGCCAATATCCGCCGCGGCGACCGCGTGGTCATCAAAACCCGCGAGGGTGAAGTCATGGCCAAAGAACTGGTGCGGCGGACGGCGCAATGGATCGAACTGCGCAGCGTCAATCCTGAGCATCCCGATCCTGTACTGCAGACATCCGATGTCGAATGGTTGGCCCGCATCCTATGGGCCAGCCAATAGCGGACAGGCGGGCTATAACGGCCGCCGCGAGCGCATAGCTGCAGACAGCGTACCGTCGTCCAGATATTCCAACGCGCCCCCTACCGGCACTCCATGCGCCAGGCGTGTGATCCGCACTTCGGTGTGGGCGAGCGCGTCTGACAGGTAATGCGCGGTCGTCTGGCCATCGACAGTCGCGCCCAGCGCCAAAACAATCTCTTCTACGCCTGGGTCGGCTGCGCGTTCCAAAAGCGCAGCAATGCCCAAATCCTCGGGCCGGATGTTGTCCAATGCCGACAACAGGCCACCCAACACATGATAACGCCCGCGAAATGATCCGCTTCGCTCCAGCGCCCAAAGGTCCGCCAGGGTTTCGACCACGCACAGACTGCCGGTCTCGCGCCTGGGATCAGCACAAATACTGCAAGGATCGTGCAAATCGAGGTTCCGGCAGACACCGCATTGCCGTACCGACTGCGCCACCGCCGTCAATGACGCCAGCAACGGATGCAGGACCGTGTCACGCCGCTGCAACAGGTGCAAGGTCAGCCGCCGCGCAGACCGCGGGCCCAGACCGGGCAATCGCGCCAGTTGGCGGATCAGGTGATCAATGGCCGTCTCCGCCATCGCACGAAGCCGTTAAAACGGCAGTTTAAAACCGGGCGGCAGCGGCAGCCCTGCGGTCAAGGCCGCCATTTTCTCGCGGCTGACATCTTCCGCCTTGGCGCGCGCATCGTTGACGGCTGCGACAATCAGGTCTTCCAGCACGCCGATGTCGTCCTTGTCGACGACCGCGGGGTCCAGTTTCAGCGATCGCAACTCGCCTTTACCGCTCACGGTTGCCTGCACGAGGCCAGCCCCCGACTGTCCCGAGACCTCGACCGATTGCAGTTCTTCCTGAATTTCCGCCATGCGGGTTTGCATGGATTGGGCCTGTTTCAGCATATTGCCCAGGTTTTTCATTCAACAGTCCTCATCTAATGACGGAATGAACGAGTCATCCGCCTCTATCACAATGTCTTTGGTCCGCACGTCGCGCACCGTCGATCCGGGAAATGCCTCCAGCGCCGCCTGCACCAGGGGATGCTCCAGCGCCGCCGCCCGGTCCGCCTGCTTGCGCGCTTCGGCCTGCTCGGCCACGGTCGGCGAGTCGGAGGACGGCGCCAATGTCACCCGCCACTGGCCGCCATAGAGGCGTTCCAATAACACCCGCAGGCCGCCGGCCAGCTCTCTGTCGGCGCCTTGCACCAACGCCACGGTCACTTCCCCTGTCTCGAACGCGACCGGCCGGACCTGGCTGCGCAGCTTCGCCGTCAGCAGCGGCTCAATCTTGCGGGCATCGAGATAGCGGACAAATTCGGCAAAACTTGCTGGCACCGGATGGCGTTCGTCGCCAAGCTGCGGTCCGGCGTCAAGACGGACGGCCTCTTCAAGCGGTGGAGCATCGGTGATGAAGTCCGGCAGCGCTTCCTCATCGACATCCGCCGAAGCCTCAGTTTCCATTCGGGAAGCCATGACGGGCGCTGGCGGTACGGTGGACGGCGGCACCGCGGGCCGTGCCATGACAGACGGCGGCAAGGCAGATGGCGCGCCCCGCATCGCGATCTCGGCCACCGGCATCGCGCCGACAGCCTGCGGCGGTCGCGGACTGGCGGCAGGATTCGCGCCGGTCCGCACCGGCGCCGCATCCACGCTTCCGCTCGCCCCATCCTGAACCTGGCGCACCAGATCGGCCGGACTCGGCAGGTTCGCCATGTAGGCCGTGCGGATCAGCACCATCTCCAACGCCAGTTGCGGCGAAGGCGCCTGCCCCAATTCACCATTGCCCTTCAGCAACGCCTGCCAGAGCCGCGCCAACACCGGTAGAGACAGCGGCGACGCCATCGCCTCGCCCCGAACCCGTTCAGCCTCCGGCATCAGTGCGTCGCCACCGGCAGCCGGGTCGATCTTGAGCCGCGTTAGCCAGTGCACCAACTCCAACAAATCGCCCAACACCACTGAGGGGTCAGCGCCGACCGCATGCATGCGCTCCGCCACAGCGATGGCTCCCGCTGCGTCGCCGGCAATCAGTGTTTCCGCCAGGTCGAACACCACGCCACGGTCGGCAAGGCCCAGCATGTCCCGAACTTGGGTCTCTTCAACCCGGCCATCCGCCAATGCAATCGCTTGATCCAATATGGAAAGCCCATCCCGAACCGAGCCGTCTGCGGCGCGCGCCACCAGTTCAAGCGCCGCCGGCGCGATTTCCACCGCCTCCTGCGCAGCGATTTGGGCAAAGTGGGCCGCCAGTTCTACCGCCTCCACCCGCCGCAGGTCGAAGCGCTGGCACCGTGACAGCACGGTCACCGGCACCTTGCGAATTTCGGTTGTCGCGAAAATGAACTTCAAGTGCGGTGGTGGCTCCTCCAACGTTTTCAACAGCGCATTGAACGCTGCATTGGAGAGCATGTGCACCTCGTCCAGGATATAGATCTTGTAGCGTGCCGACGCGGGGCGATAGCGCGACGAGTCAACGATCTCGCGGATATTATCGACACTGTTATTCGATGCTGCATCCATCTCGACAACATCGACATGCCGGTCTTCCGCGATCGCCCGGCAGTGCTCGCATACGCCGCACGGCTTGACGGTTGGCCCACCATTGCCGTCGGGTCCGATACAATTGAAGGCGCGGGCGAGAATTCGTGCCGTCGTGGTCTTGCCGACCCCGCGCACCCCTGTCAGCACATAAGCCTGCGCCAGACGTCCAGCCGCAATGGCATTGGAGAGGGTGCGAACCAGCACCTCCTGTCCGATAAGCCCGTCAAAATCGACCGGTCGATATTTGCGAGCGAGGACGCGGTAGGCGGGAGCTGACATCCAGCGTTGTTAACCATGGCTGGGAAAAGAGGTGACTGGCAACGACCCAGACCGGAGCTCGTTGCGGCTGCTTCCTTCCGGACCTGACCGGATTGGCGAGGGGCCTGCCCACTGCCAGTCACCAACCAATATAGCAGGCGCCGCGACAAACGAAAGGGGCTGAGTGACCACAGGTCACTGCAACAGGCTCGGCATCTCAGCTCGCACTTGCCGCTCCAGTTCTGAGCCGAAAGCCTTTAACACCTCTTTTTGCAGTGCATTCAGACCATTGCGTCGTTCTTCCGGTTTAATCTTTTCCACAAATGTCCGAAAGCCTTCCGACCTGGCGGTCGCCGATGCGATCAATCGCCCATCGTTCTGCACCGCCTCGATTTGACCGCTGACCGTGACCGTCACACGTTCGGCCTGATCACGGGTGAACCAGCCACGAACGCCCGGCGTGCCTTCCAAGGGCTCGCGGATAGCCTTTGCCTCGGTCGCTGTAAACCGGATCCTGCCGGGCAATCCACTGGTGGCGGCCAGCCGGCCATTAGCCCACTCCAGCATGGCTTCGCGCAGCGGCACGGCAAATTCGGTCACCGCATCAGGCCCCGTAGCGGCGGGACGGGTACGGTCAACGATTTCGATAGCGCCCAACCGGAACGTCAGCCTCTCTACCGCAGCCGGCCGGGAGACGCCCGAACCATAGTCATCGCGACCGGCACAACCCGCGAGGATGATGGCGGAGAACAACGCCGACACGGCCCAAGCAAAACGCCATTGCCGAACGACCATCTCGCTACTCCA
>JAPOJR010000053.1 GCA_029978325.1 Alphaproteobacteria bacterium
ATGCCCTACCTTGGCGGATTCCCGCAGTACTGCCAGAAATGTGAGCAGGTCGCGGCGGAGGGGTATGCCGGGTTCCGGCTGGCTTAGCGTGTCGCACAATCCTTCGTCATTGCAAGGCGCCCGCAGGGCAACGAAGCAACCCAGATGTTACGGAGCTTTGAAACCCCTGGGTTGCTTCGCCTTTGGCTCGCAATGACGGTGGGTGGGGCTACCCCGCCTGCCAGCGCAACACCGGCTTGCGCGCCGCCTGGGTTTCGTCGAGGCGCCGCCGTGGAGAGAAGCGCGGGGCCTGGGTGAAGCGGTCGGTGTCGCCTGACTTGGCGGCCTTGGCCAAGCCCAGCAGCGAATCCGCGAACTCGTCCAGCGCTGCCTTGGTTTCGGTCTCGGTCGGCTCGATCAGCATGGCGCCGTGGACGACCAGGGGGAAATACATGGTCATCGGGTGGAAGCCCTCGTCGATCATCGCCTTGGCGAAGTCGAGGGTCGAGACGCCGGTGCCCTTTAGGAAAGTGTCGTCGAACAGCACCTCGTGCATACAGGGGCCGGTGTCGCCGTAGGGCAGAGAGAACTCGCCCTTCAGCCGCGCTTTCAGGTAGTTGGCGTTCAGCACCGCGTCCTCGGCGACCTGACGCAGGCCGTCCGAGCCGTGGCTGAGCATGTAGGTGAGCGCACGCACGAACATGCCCATCTGGCCGTGGAAGCCCTTGACCCGGCCGAAAGCCTGGGCCGCGTCGCCCGCGGCCTGCTCCACCAGTGAGAGGGAGCCGTCGGCGTTCTTTTGAATGCGCGGCACCGGCGCAAACGGGGCCAGCGCCTCCGAATACACCACCGGCCCGCTGCCCGGCCCGCCGCCGCCATGTGGGGTGGAGAAGGTCTTGTGCAGGTTCAGGTGCATGGCGTCGATGCCGAGGTCGCCCGGCCTGACACGCCCGACGATGGCGTTGAAGTTGGCGCCATCGCAGTAGAAATAGCCGCCCGCCTCGTGCAGGGCATCGGCGATGCGGCGGATGTCGTACTCGAACACGCCGCAGGTGTTGGGGTTGGTCAGCATGATCGCCGCCACGTCGTCGCCGAGGCTCGCCTCAAACGCCTTCAGATCGACGCGGCCGGTGTCATCTTCGGCGATGCCGGAGACCTGAAAACCCAAAGCCGCCGCCGTGGCGGGATTGGTGCCGTGGGCCGAGTCCGGCACCAGCACCTTGCGCCGCTTGCCGGCTTCGCCTCTGGCTTCCAGTGCGGCGCGGATCGCCGCCATGCCGGTCAGCTCGCCATGGGCGCCGGCGCCGGGAGAGAGCGCCACTGCCGGCATGCCGGTCAGGGTCATGATCCAATGCGATAGCTGCTGCATCACCTGCAACGCGCCCTGGATCGTGCTTTCCGGCTGCATCGGGTGCAGGTCGGCAAAACCCGGCAGGCGCGCCATGCGCTCGTTCAGGCGCGGGTTGTGTTTCATGGTGCAGGAGCCGAGCGGGAACAGGCCGGCGTCGATGGCGTAGTTCTTCTGGGAAAGGCGCGTGTAGTGGCGCACCACCTGCGGCTCGCTCAATCCCGGCAGGCCCACTGCCTCGCCGCGGGCTAGGCCGCCCAGGCGGTTGGCGACGGGGGGAGGCTCCGGCAGATCGACGCCGGAACGGCCGGCTGAATCCTTTTCAAAGATCAGCTTTTCTTCCAGGTGCAGGGCGCGGTTGCCGCTGAACGTGGCAGGCGCGCTATCCGCGCTAACAACAGCGTCCGGTCTGGTCGGCCGGCCTTGAGTGTTCATGGCGCTCATGCTGCCAATTCCTTGGTTAGTGCGTGCGCCAAAGCATCGATGTCCGTGGGTTCGACGGTCTCGGTCGCCGCCACCAGCAGGACATTCGCCAGGTCCGGTTCGCCCGGATACAGGCGGGACGCCGGCACGCCGGCGAGGATGCCCTGTTCGGCGAGCGCATCGACAACGTCCGCCGCCGGCTTGGCGAGGCGCACGGCGAATTCGTTGAAAAACGCCGGGTTCAACACCTCTACGCCCGACACATTCGCCAGCCGCTCGGCGGTCTGCACCGCCGTCGCATGGTTCCAGGCAGCGAGCCGTTGCAGCCCGGCTTCGCCCAGTAACGACATGTGGATCGAAAACGCCAACGCGCAGAGGCCGGAGTTGGTGCAGATATTGCTGGTCGCCTTCTCGCGCCGGATGTGCTGCTCTCGGGTCGAAAGCGTCAGCACATAGCCGCGCCGGCCATCGGCATCGACGGTCTCGCCGCAGACCCGGCCCGGCATCTGACGCACCAGTTTTTGACGGGTGGCGAACAGTCCGAGATAGGGGCCGCCGAAGTTCAGGGCGTTGCCGATGCTCTGGCCCTCGCCGACGACGATGTCCGCACCCATTGCACCCGGCGGCTTCAATGCTCCGAGCGATACCATTTCGGTGCAGACCACCACCATTAGCGCGCCCGCGGCGTGGCACGCCTCGGCCAGCGGCGAGAGGTCAGCAATGTGACCGAAGACGTCCGGATACTGCACGACGACGCAGCCGACCGTGTCATCGACCGCTGCGGCGAGAGCCTCGATGTCCGCGCCAACTGGCCGGGGTGCCGTGATTGCCAGGGGGTGATCGGTCATCCGGCAGAGAGTCGCCGTTGTTTCGGCATAGTGCGGGTGTAGGTTGCCGGATAGCAGGGCTTTTTCACGGCGGGTCACCCGCGCCGCCATCATCACCGCCTCCGCGCAACTGGTGGCGCCGTCGTACATGGAGGCGTTGGCGACTTCCATTCCGGTCAGCAGCGCGACCTGGGTCTGGAATTCGAACAGCACCTGCAAGGTGCCCTGGGCAATTTCCGGCTGATAGGGCGTGTAGGCGGTCAGGAACTCGCCACGCTGGATCAGGTAGTCAACGCTGGCCGGTACGTGGTGGCGATAGGCGCCGGCGCCGAGGAAGCACGGCCCCTCGCCGGCGGCATGGTTTTGCAGGGCCAGTCGGCTCATATGCCGCTCGACGGCCATTTCGCCCGCATGTTTCGGCAGGTCGACAGGGCCAGCCAACCGGGCCGCCTCAGGCACGTCGCAGAACAGGTCGTCGATGCCGGCGACACCAATCGTCGCCAGCATGTCAGCGCGGTTTTCGGGAGTCAGGGGGAGATAGCGCATGTTCTACTCGTCCAAACCTTGGACGAAATCCTCGTAGGAGGCCTCATCCATCAACTCGTCGGCTTCGCCTGCATCGGTCAGCTTGATCTTGAACAACCAGCCTTTGCCTAGAGCGTCACGGTTGACGGTCTCCGGATCTTCCTCGACCGCGTCGTTGATGGCGACGACTTCACCCGAAACCGGGGCGTAGATATCACTTGCCGCTTTCACGGATTCGACGACTGCAATCTCGTCCTTGGCGGAAACGATGCGGCCGATTTCCGGCAGTTCGACGTAGACGACGTCGCCCAATTGCTCCTGCGCGTAGTCAGAGATGCCGCAGGTGGCGATATCGCCGCTAATACGGACCCATTCGTGATCCTCGGTGTAGCGTTCGTTGGCCATGGTAAAAGTCTCCTAGTATCTGGGGCTTATGGCCTATTGGCCGCGGTAGTAGCTGTGAGGATGGAAGGGCATTCTGACGATTTCCGCCGGGTGATGCTTGCCGCGCACCTCCAGCAGCACGGGCGAGCCGGCCTTGGCGTGGGCGGTTGCGACATAGCCCATGGCGACGGGCCCTTCGACACTGGGGCCGAAGCCGCCGGACGTTACGGTGCCGATGCGTTCGCCTTCGGATGAGAGGATCGCCGCACCCTCCCGCGCAATCGCCCGGCCCTCCGGCTGGATGCCGACGCGGCGGCGGGCCGGGCCTTCGGCGATTTCGCGCGCGATGCGGGCCGAGCCCGGATAGCCGGCGTTCGCAGTGCGGCGGCTCTTTGGAATGATCCAGATCAGCCCGGCCTCGATGGGGGAGGTGGTGGTGTCGATATCGTGGCCATAGAGGCAAAGCCCTGCCTCCAGCCGCAGCGAATCGCGCGCGCCGAGGCCGATAGGCTCGACCGCGTCGAACGCCAGCAGGCGCTCGGTCAGTTTTTCGATATCGCTGTTGGCGCAGGACAGCTCATAGCCGTCCTCACCGGTATAGCCGGAGCGGGTGATGAGCGTGTCGATGCCATCGATGGAAGCATGGGCGCTCTGCATGAAGGCAATCCGGTCGACGCCCGGGGCAAGCGACGCCAGGGTCTCGGCAGCCTTGGGTCCTTGCAGCGCCACCAACGCCAGTTCCGGTCGCGGCGTGAAATTGAGGCCGGCCGGCAGGTGCGCTGCGATATGGGCGAAATCCTCGGCCTTGCAGGCGGCATTCACCACCAGATGGAAGGCGTTGTCGGCCATGCGCAGCACCATCAGGTCATCCCGAATTCCGCCTTCCCCGTTCATCAGGACGGTGTAGCGCATGCGCCCGATTTCGAGGCCGGCAATGTCGCCGGGGCAGAGCGTTTCCAGAAACTCCGGCGCGCCGGGGCCGCTGAGGCTCGCCTGGCCCATGTGGGAGACGTCGAACAGCCCGGCGGCGGCGCGGGTGTGCTGGTGCTCTTTCAACACGCCCAGCGGGTATTGCACGGGCATGGAATAGCCGGCGAACGGCACCATTTTCGCACCGAGACTTGCGTGCAAAGCGGCCAGCGGCGTTTCGGCAAGGGAGCCTGCGGGAATTGGATCTGACAAGGGGCATACTCCGGACTCACGTGTGTGGCGTCCGGACCGAACAGTCCGAACCCACCCCGCTCTGTCCCGGGCGCCTGAAAGATTCACGCTGCGGCGGTTCCGAAACGGCCTACCTGCGCTTACTTCGTCGGCGGAGTTGGCTCCGATTGGAAGCCAGCCCACTTTCCAGAGGTGCCTCGCTCTGCGGTCCTCGGTACCTGAGAGTTTCCGGGGTCGGTTGCTCCTTCGGCGCCGCCAGACAATTGGCCCGTCAGCGGTCTCTCCCGCAGAGGTCGATGGCGTTATCGGATCAGGATAGACGCGGAATCGCCCGGGTCAATCAAAAGCAGCCTTGGCAGCTTGCCGCGGCTTGCTTAAATCCCTGAAGCCAAGATTTCAAAATTTCAGCAACAGGGTCTTTTCCATGTCCGACTACGCTGCCCCTCTCGCCGATATCCGCTTTGCGCTCAGCCAGATCGCGGGCCTGGACAATGTGTTGTCGCTGCAAGGCTTCGAAGACCTAACGCCAGACCTGATCGACGCCGTATTGGACGAGGCCGGCAAGTTCGCCAGCGGCGTGCTCGCGCCGCTCTCCCGCGTCGGCGACACCCAGGGCGCGCGCCTTGAAAACGGCGTCGTGCGCATGCCGGATGGCTTTCCGGAGGCCTACAAGGCTTATGTTGATGGCGGTTGGAACGGGCCGGTGTTCGACCCGGAGCGCGGCGGCCAGGGCCTGCCCTGGCTGGTCGGCACGGCGCTGAACGAGATTTGGGGCTCGGCCAACCTGGGCTTTTCGCTCGGGCCGCTCCTGACCCAGGGGGCGGTGGAACTACTGGAGGCGCACGCCTCGGCAGAGCAGAAAGACACCTACCTGGAAAACATGATCACCGGCCGCTGGACCGGCACGATGAACCTGACAGAGCCGCAGGCGGGCTCTGACGTCGGTGCGCTGCGCACCAAGGCCGTCAAAGAAGGCGACCACTACCGTATCAGCGGTCAGAAGATTTTCATCTCCTATGGCGACCACGAGATGGTGGAGAACATTGTCCATCTCGTGCTGGCCCGCACAGAGGGCGCGCCGGAGGGGATCAAGGGCATCAGCCTGTTCATCGTTCCCAAATACCTGGTGAATGCCGACGGCAGCCTCGGCCAGCGCAACGACCTGCGTCCCGGCTCGCTGGAACATAAGATGGGCATTCACGCTTCGCCGACCGCCGTCATGCTCTACGGTGAGAACGAGGGTGCGGTCGGCTATCTGATCGGCGAGGAATGCCGCGGTATCGAGTACATGTTCACCATGATGAACAACGCCCGCCTCGGCGTTGGTCTCCAGGGCCTCTCGGTCGCAGAACGCGCTTACCAGCAGGCGGTGGCCTTTGCCAAAGAACGAGTGCAGATGCGCGACGCCGTCAACGGCGGCAAGGAAGGCGTGACGATCATTCATCACCCCGATGTTCGCCGCATGCTGATGCGGATGCGCGCGCAAGTGGAGGCGATGCGCTGCCTGGCCTATGAGGCGGCGGCGGGCCTCGACCTTGCGAAGCGCCTGGCCGACCCCGATGCCCGGAAATTGGCGCAGCGACGGGTGGACCTGCTGATTCCGATCGTCAAGGCCTGGAGCACCGATGTCGGCCAGGAGGTTGCTTCCACCAATGTCCAGGTGCATGGCGGCATGGGCTTTATCGAGGAGACCGGAGCGGCGCAGCACTATCGCGACGTGCGCATCGCGGCCATTTATGAGGGCACGAACGGAATACAGTCCATCGACCTGGTCGGGCGCAAGCTGGGCCGCGACGGTGGCGAGGCGATGGGGCTGCTGGCGGCGGAGATCGCCGCAACGGTCGAGACCTTGCGGGCGCAGGACGATGCCGACCTGTCAGCTATTGTCGCACCCTTGTCCGAAGGGCTGGCCAGCCTGGAGCGAACGACGCGCTGGATGGTCGGGCATATTGGTCAGAATCCGGGCGAGGCCTTGGCTGGGGCGACCAGCTATATGAAGCTGGCCGGCTATGTGGTGGGTGGCTGGTACATGGCGCGCTCTGCGCTGGCGACGGTCGGGAGCGGTGACGCGTTTTCGGTACAGAAGCGCCAGATCGCACGATTTTTCGCTGAACAGCTGATTCCGGAAGGCGTGGCGATGGAGCGCCCGATCACCACCGGCGGTGCTTTGGTCGCCGGGATGAGCGTCGATGCGTTCTAGCCGTTGACCGATGCGGCCGCGCCAGGATGAAGCGCTGTGGCAATCATCGGCCCGCGTCCCATATTACGCTCGAATCCGGTTTGACATGCGGAGGTCGTCGCCCGCGGCGGCGACCGGCTGCGAGATTAATGACGATAGTTGAAAGTTTCACTTGCGCCCCCGTAATGTTTCAGTCATAAGGCGCGCCTTTCCTGTCACCCCCCAATACCGGTTTTACGGAGGATTTGCGATGGAAGGCAGTCGCACTTTCGCAGAGCTGGCTGTTGTCGCGGGGTACGAGGCGTCTGATGATGTCTCGTCCGCTGTACAGCCTGAAGAGCACGAAGCCGTCCGGGTCGTCGACCCGCACTGTTTGGATAACCAGACGCTTCCTAAGCAGGCTGCTGCATTACATGTTGCGCCCCAGGATGATGAGCGTCTGGACTTCTTCGTCAAGAAGGATGGCCTGGAGTTTGCCGGCATTCACCTGCTGATCGACCTGTCGGGTGCAACCCGGCTGGATGACCTGGAGACGGTTGAGGCTGCTCTGCGCGAATCGGCGATCGTATCCGGCGCAACCATCCTGAATGTCGATCTGCACCATTTCGAGCCGAACGGCGGTATTTCCGGCGTGGTGGTGTTGTCGGAGAGCCATATCTCCATTCACACCTGGCCAGAGCGGAGCTTTGCGGCGCTGGACATTTTCATGTGCGGCGATTGCAATCCGTACAAGGCGATTCCGGTGCTGAAAAAGGCGTTCGCTCCGTCGGCGATCCAACTCACCGAACATCGCCGCGGCCTGCAGTTGCACGGCCCGAACCATTGAGCGTCTGGTTCGACGAAGTCCTGCACGACGGCGTCGGTCAACGGTTGGAAGTCGAGGAGGTTCTCTACGAGGGCCAAACTGAATTCCAGGATATCAAGATCCTGCGGAACAAAAAGTTCGGCAGGATCATGACCCTTGATGGCGTCGTGCAGACGACGGAAGGCGACGAATTCGTCTATCACGAGATGTTCGCCCATGTACCGCTGCTGGCCCACGGCGGGGCCAGACGCGTGCTGATCATCGGCGGCGGTGACGGCGGCTTGCTGGAAGAAGTCTTGAAGCACGACGTCGCGCATGTGACCGAGGTCGAGTTGGACGGCGGCGTAGTCGAAGTCTCGAAGCGGTACCTTTCCAGCATTTGCGGGCAGGCATACGAAGATCCACGGGTCAACCTGGTGATCGGCGACGGCGCGAAATTCGTGGCGGAGACGGATCAGAAATTTGACGTGGTGTTGGTGGATTCCACCGATCCTATTGGTCCAGGCGCAGTGCTGTTTACGAGACAGTTCTACGCCCATTGCAAGCGCTGCTTGAATCCCGGCGGGATTCTCGTCACGCAGAACGGCGTGCCATTCGTCCAGGGCGATGAGTTGGAAAGCTCCGTTGCGCATTTCCGGTCGCTGTTCGCCGATGGCTCCGCCTATGTCCTCTCATGCCCAACATATGCGCTGGGCTTCATGACCTTGGGCTGGGCCAGCGATGACGCTGGCCTGCGCCAGCAAAGTGTGGCGACGATCCAGGCGCGGTTCGATGCGTTGGGGATCGAGACGCAGTACTATAATCCTGCGGTGCATGTGGCGGCGTTTGCTTTGCCCAACTTTATCGCGAAGTTGATCGACTGACGGTTCAGCCCGCCCTTGGTGTCGGCGCGCCAATCCGGCATAATGCAGCGCGGCTCCGGATGGGGCCGTCCGTATCGATCAACTAGGGGATGCCCAATGAGAGCTGACAAAGGGATTCGCACGACCGATGGCCGTGGCCGGCTGTACGACGGCGTGATTGAGACCATGGGCAATACGCCCTGCATACAGGTGAAAAACATCGCGCCCGCGCATGTTAAAATGTACGTCAAGGCTGAGTTCTTCAATCCGGCAGCCTCCGTCAAGGACCGGTTGGCTGTCAACATCATCGAGGCGGCGGAGCGCAGCGGCGCCCTCAAGCCCGGCCAAACCGTGGTCGAGGCGACCAGCGGCAATACCGGCATCGGATTGGCCATGGTCTGTGCGCAGAAGGGCTATCCCCTGGTGATTACCATGGCGGATAGTTTCTCGGTCGAGCGGCGGCGACTGATGCGCATGCTTGGCGCCAAGGTTGTGCTGACGCCCCGGGCGCAAAAGGGCTTTGGCATGTATAACAAGGCGGTCGAGCTGGCCGAGAAGAACGGCTGGTTCCTGGCGCACCAGTTCGAAACCAGCGCCAACGCCGATATCCATGAGGCGACCACCGCCCGCGAAATCATGGCGGATTTTGCCGGCGGCCGCCTCGACTATTTCGTTACAGGCTATGGTACGGGCGGCACCGTGACTGGGGTCGCGCGGGTCTTGCGGAAAGAACGACCAGAGACCAAGATCATCCTGACCGAGCCGGCAAACGCAGCCATCGTATCCAGCGGCCACGCGCAGGAGCGTACGGGTGACAACGCGCCGGCGGTCAGCCACCCGAACTTCGAGCCGCATCCGATTCAGGGGTGGACACCGGATTTCATCCCGTACGTGCTGCAGGAAGCGATCGACAACAAATACTACGACGACCTGATCCCGATTGCCGGCGCGGATGGCATCAAGTGGGCCCAGGAACTGGCCCGCAAGGAAGGCATCCTCACCGGCATTTCCGGCGGCTCGTCCTTGGCAGTAGCGATGAAGGTGGCGGAGACCGCGCCGGCAGGCTCGGTGATTTTGGCCATGCTGCCGGATACGGGCGAGCGCTATCTCTCGACACCCTTGTTCGAATCGATTGAGCCGGAGATGACGGCGGAAGAAATCGCGCTGTCGAAATCCACACCCGGCTATCAAATGGGCTAACGGTTAGGATGGCGGGCGTTTAGCCCGCCATTGCCTCTGCTGGTGCTAGGCCGCCGGCACTAACGCGGGCGCCTTGGCGTCGCTGATCGGCCAGTGCACGGCGGCGGCAAACAGGCCGAGGCCCGCGCCCATCCACCAGACGATGTCGTAAGACCCCGTCATGTCGAACAGCAGCCCGCCCAGATAGACGCCGGCGAACGAGCCCAGCTGGTGGCCCAGGAAGACGAAGCCGAACAGCATGCTCATGTACTGCGTGCCGAACATGCTGGCGACCAGTGAGCCGGTAATCGGCACGGTGGACAGCCAGAACAGGCCCATGGCGGCGCAGAACACATAGATCGTGATCTCTCCGGGCGGCGCCAGCATCAGGCCGGAGATCGCCAGGAAGCGGCCGATATAGATGAACGCCAGCAGCTTCGGCCGGTAAATGCGCCCGCCCAGCACGCCGGCCAGATAGGCACCCAGCATATTGACGACGCCGACCAGCATCAGCGCGAATGCGCCGGTGCCCTCCGGCAGGCCCAGGTCGCTGACATAGGCCGGCAGGTGCGTGCCGATGAACGAGACGTGAAAGCCGCAGACGAAGAAGCCGATCATCAGCAGCACATAGGACCGGTGCTTGAAGGCCTGCCGGAGCGCCTCGCCGATGGTGAGGTTGGCAACGGCGGCGGTGGTCGGGCCACCCGCAGGCTGGCCACGCATGAAGACCGCCGTGACCAGAATGACGAGGCTCATCACGCCCAGCGCCATGAAGCCCAACGACCAGCCATACACCTCCAGAAACAACTGGGCGATGGGCAGGATCACCAGCATGCCGGCCGAACCGCCCATGACGGCAATGCCCAAAGCCCAGCTGCGCCGTTCCTCCGGCACCAGCTTGGCAACCGCGCCCATGGCGATGCTCTGTCCGCAACCAGCCTGCGCCATGCCAACCAGTACACCGCCGGTCAGGGTAAAGCTGAGCGGGTCGGTGCTGACCGCCATCAACGCCAGCCCACCCGCATACATCAGCGCACCGACGACGATGACCCGGGCCGACCCGAATTTATCGGCAAATCCACCGAAGATCGGCGCGCAGAGCCCGACCATCAGCGCCTGCACGGCGATGGCCAGCCCGAACTCTGTCCGGCCCCAGCCGACATCGGCCAGCATGGGTACCTGATAGAGCGGGATCGACACGCGAATGCCGTTGGCCAGCAGCACGGCCAGTGCCGCGGCGGCGACAACGACCAGGACCGGCCATCCGTTAAGGCTCTTCATTGCGATGGTCTCCGACGTGTCAGGCGCCTGTCTGGCATTGAGGTTAAGTGGTTAGGGCGCTGCGTTCTACGGGTTTCTCGCTGATCGGCAAATGCACCAATGCCGCGAACAGGCCAAGGCCCACCCCCATCCACCAAACCACGTTATAGGACCCGGTCTGGTCGAACAGCAACCCGCCCAGGTAAACGCCCAGAAACGAGCCGATCTGGTGGCTGAAGAAGACAAAGCCGAACAGCATGGTCATGTATTGCGTACCGAACATCACCGCCACCAATCCACTGGTCAGCGGCACGGTGGAAAGCCAGAACAGGCCCAATCCGAACGCAAACACATAGATGGTCAATTCGGTTTTCGGGGCCAGCATCATGCCGGTGATGAAGATCGCCCGGCTCAGATACATCAGCGACAGCATCTTGGTTTTGCTGAAACGCCCACCCAGAACGCCGGCCGTGTAGGCGCTGATCACGTTGACCACGCCGATGGTCATCAGCGCCGCCGCGCCGGTTGCCGGCGGCAGGCCCAGATCGCTGATATAGGCCGGCAGGTGGGTGCCGATGAACGAGACGTGGAAGCCGCAGACAAAGAACCCCAGCACCAGCAGTAAATAGGAGCGGTGCCGAAATGCCTCCCGCAATGCCTGGCCAATCGTCAGGTTGGCGACCGCGCCGACGGTCGGGCCGGCTGGCTTGCCGCTCAGCGGAAAGGCCAGTGGCACCATCACCAGCGCCAGACACCCCATGGCGACAAAGCCCATCGACCAGCCGAAGGCGTCGAGGAACACTTGTCCGACCGGCAGGATCACCAGCATGCCCGCGGAGGAGCCCATGGTGACAATGCCAAAGGCCCAGGACCGCCGTTCCTCCGGCACCATGCGCCCGACCGCGCCGATGGCAATGCCCATGCCCGCCGCCGCCTGGGCCGTGCCGACCATCAGGCCGGCGGTGATGGTGAAGGTTGTCGGGTCGGTGCTGAACGCCATCAGCGCCAGTCCAGCAGAATAGAGCAAGCCGCCAAAGGCCAGCACGCGGCCGGGGCCGACCTTGTCAGCAATGCCGCCGAACACCGGTGAGAATGCACCCCACAGCAGCTGCTGCAACGCCAGAGCCAGCGCGAACTCTGTCCGGCCCCAGCCGACCTCGGTCAGCATCGGCACCTGGTAGAGCGGGATCGCTGCCCGCAGGCCCATCGACAGCATGGCGATGATCGCGGCGGCGGCTACGACCAGAACGACTGGCCTGCCATTGGTGGTCAACATCTCCCGCGCTTCTCCAATCGCCCACCCTGGCTTCGGGTGGGGTTCGAACCTAAAAACCACATAGGGCCCGCACGGCCTGACCCATCCACAACACACCGGCCATCACATTGCCGTAGAGCGGTGCCGCCAACAGGCCGAGCGCGGCTATCGCCAGCGGCAATATCACGTACGGCGATGGTCGGAGCCAGGCAAAGCGTCCGGGGCTGGCAGGTTTGGTTTCTGACATGTCATTCGTTTAGGCCGATGCGCGCCGGCGATCAATCCTTCCGGCTAACATCGGACCTGTGCATTCAGGCGGAGGAATCCGCCTGCTGCCACACATTCGGCCGGCCAGGCTCTCCGGTGAGCACGGCCCGAGGGTCCTGGCCCTCCACATGGCCGTAGAGGCCGCGGTAGAGCTTGTAGCCGCACAGGTCCTGCAATGCCGGTGAGAAGCCCCGCACCGTCTCCGCCGATAGGCTGAGGAACGGGTTTTCCTGTTGGCGCACCCAGCCGGCGCAATAGTAGTTGGAGATGGCCCAGCGCCGCTGCTCCGTGCGGTTTTCGCCGCCGCCATGCCAGGGCTGGCTGTCGAACAGGATGATGCTGCCGGCGGGGGCTTCTGCCGGGATGGTTTCGTAGGTCTCGCCGTATTTCGGCGGTTTCGGGTTCTTGTGGCTGCCGGGGACGATCCGGGTGGCGCCGTTCGCCTCGGTAAAGTCGGTCAGAGCCCAGAAGGCGTTCAGCATCAGGCAAGGGTGCGGGCGGCGCAGGCTGATGAGCTGCGAATCCGAATGCAGCGCCTGCGCCTCCTGCCCTGGCGCGAGGGTGATGGCGGAGAGGGACGAGAGCAGCAGATCCTCGCCCAGCACCTGCTCCGCAATCGAGAACACCGGCTCCGCCACCGGCACGTCCGTAAACGGCGCGCCGTAGCGCAGCAGGTTGTAGATGCGGACGGTGCGCGTGCCCTCGAACGTGGTCTGGCCAAAGCCGTGGGCGTGCTCGCGCTCGACCCGTTCCAGCGCGGCGATCAGGTCGCGGCAGAGGGACAGGGGGATGGCGTCGGGGACGATGGCGAAGCCCTGCTCCGCCACCGCCTCCACTGCCGGCGCGATGCGCGGGTCTGCTGTCACGATGCCCGGCTCAGACGACGCCAGCGCCACCGACGGTCAGGCCGCCACAGATGAACAGCACCTGGCCGGTGACGAAACTGGAGCGCTCGTCCAGGAAGAAGCTGACGCCGTTGGCGATGTCTTCCGGCTGGCCGAAACGGCCCACCGGCACTTTGGCCTCGTAACTGGCATAGGTCTCGGCACTGTGCGCGGCTTTCAGCATGTCGGTCGCGATTGGGCCGGGGCCGATGGCGTTGACGGTGATGCCGTGCGGGGCCAGTTCACTGGCCCAGGTGCGGGTCAGGCCGACGACGGCGGCCTTGCTGGCGGAATAGACCGTGAGGTTGGTATAGCCGAGCGCCGCGCGGCTCGCGATGTTGACGACGCGGCCGAAGCCCTGCTGTTTCATCGCCGGCACCAGCGCTTTCATCACCTCGATATAGGAGCGCACGTTGACAGCCATGACGCGCTCAAAATCTTCCATCGACACGTCCTCCACCTTGCCGGTCGCGACGATGCCCGCGCAATTGACGACGCGGGTGATCCGCTTGCCGTCGCCCATCGCCCAGGCCATCGCCTGCGCCGTGTCGGTAGAGTTGGAGAGGTCGGTCTTGCGGAATTCGCCGAGGCTCGGGTCTTCCGGGTCCATCACGTCCAGCATCAGGATATTCTGGCCATCGGCCTTCAGGCGGGTGGCGATGGCGCGGCCGATATTGCGGGCGGCACCGGTAACGAGGGTGTAGTCGGTCATGGGGGCGGTTCCTCCAGTTTGGGTTGGTTGGCCGTAATGCTAGAGCCAAGCGTGCGTCGGGGCCACGGGTTTTCAAAGGACGGGCAACGACAAAGTCCTCGCGTTTTGCAGACAGATGCCCAAATATTGCGCATGTGCCGCCTTCATCGTGGATCGCTTCGATGAGCCAAGACGACCGGAAATTTGCCTCTCCCACCTGTTATGCCAATGAACCGGGCCTTGGCGCGAATGGCTATGTTATGTTCGCGCCAGAGACGCAGGGGTGGGACACCGGGCCGAAAGGATCGACCATGCAAACGGACAATCTGGGCGAAATCCTGTTGCGTGACCTGCCGGCGGCGGATGGCCCGGGCCTGGAGGGCATGCTGGCGATCATGCGCGATGCCACTGCCGAGTTCGACGAGCGCAAGCGGCTGCTGACAGAACTGAAGGCCCTCAGGGGCGATTGAGGCGTCGTGCTAGCGGAACAGCATGACCGGGATCAGGCAGGACCGGATCATCTCGGTTGTTGTGGAGCCGATGATCAGGCTGCGAATGCGGGAGTGGCCATAGGCACCCATCACCAGCAAATCGATATCGTCAGCCTCGACCCGTTTGGCGATGGCCGCATCTGCTGCGCCCGGCTCGATATCGGTCTGCACCGTATAGCCGGCAGCCCGCAATAAGATCGCCGCGTCATCCAGGCGTTTCCTCGCCTCCGGCGTATCGGCTCCGGCGGTCAGCAGGTGGCATTCGAGCCCGGCGAACAGCAGGCTGCGGGCAACATGATCCACCGCCTTCATCGCGCTGGTGCCGCCGTCAAAGGCTATCAGGAAACGCCGGATCGGTTTGAAAGCGCGGGCGGCGACCAGCACCGGGCGATGGCTGGAGCGCACGACACGCTCCAGGTTCGAACCCAGATGCAGCTTGGCAAAGTCCGCAGCCTCACCGCGTTTGCCGACGACGATCAGGTCGGAATCGGCCTCGGTATCCTGCACCGCCTCGATCACATCGCCGTTGCGCAGGGCCATAGCGGCGTCGGCAATACCGGCCTGCACCAGGCGCTCGCGCGCATCCTCCAGGATCAGGCGGCCACGGCGTTGTGAGAGTTTGGCGCGCTGGGCGTCCAGGTCAGCCAACTCCTCCAGCAACGCAGTGCGCGCGCCGAGGCCGATACTGCCGCTGAGATTAGCCGGTTCGCTGGACGTCTCGCGCCGGCCAATGACATGCACCAGCCGGACAGTGGCGCCCAGACGTTGCGCCGCCCAGGCCGCGTGATCGCAGACGCTGGCGGAGTAGACGGAGCCGTCAATCAGGGCTGTCAGGTTGGTCATCTGCGTGTTCCTTAATGGCCCATCAGCCGCTCGAGTGCGCCCGGCTGGTCGTGCACGCCCAGCTTATCGACGATGGTCTCGCTGGCGCGGTTCAGGCCGACGATCTCCACATCGGCCCCCTCGCGCCGGAATTTCAGCACGACCATGTCGAGCGCGGCAACACTGGAGATATCCCAGATGTGGGCGCGGCTGACGTCGATAGTCACGGATTCCAGCGCCTCGCGGAAGTCGAACGCCTGGTTGAATTGCTCGACCGAGGCAAAGAACAACTGGCCTTCGACCAGATAGCGCCGGGCCTTGCCATCCTCGGACAGTGTCGAGGTCACGCGGAAGATCTGGGCGATCTTCCAGGCGAAGAACAGGCCGGACAGCAGCACGCCGATCAACACGCCGATGGCCAGATTGTGCGTGGCGATCACGCCGATCACGGTCGCAACCATGACCATGCTGGAACTGCGCGGGTGGGTGCGCAGCGCTTTGATCGACGACCAGCTAAAGGTGCCGATGGAGACCATGATCATGATCGCCACTAATGCCGCCATGGGGATGGACTTGACCCACTCACCCGTGACGACGATCAGGAACAACAGAAAGATGCCGGCGCAGAAGGTCGACAGCCGGCCGCGGCCGCCGGACTTCACGTTGATCATCGACTGCCCGATCATCGCACAGCCGGCCATGCCGCCGATAAAGCCGGTGGCGGTGTTCGCAATGCCCTGGCCGATACACTCGCGGTTTTTGTTGCTGGGTGTGTCGGTCAGGTCATCGACTATCGAAGCCGTCATCAACGACTCCAACAGGCCGACCGCGGCGACTGCCACCGAATAGGGCAGGATGATCCACAAGGTCTCCAGCGTCAGCGGAATATCCGGCAGCAGGAAGACCGGCAGCGTTGATGGCAACTCGCCCATGTCGCCAACGGTGCGGATTTCCAGCCCCAGGCTCAGCGCCACCGCCGTCAGCACCAGGATGCAGATCAGCGGCGAGGGTATGGCTTTGGTCACGTAGGGAAACAGGTAGATGATGCCCAGGCCGGCGGCCACCATCACATAGGTCAGCCAGGGCACGCCGATCAGCTCTGGCAATTGCGCCATGAAAATCAGGATGGCCAGCGCATTGACGAACCCGGTCATCACCGATTTCGAGACAAATCGCATGACATTGCCAAGCTTCAGCGCGCCCGCCACGATCTGCAACAGCCCGGCCAGCACGGTCGCGGCCAGCAGGTATTGCAGGCCATAGTCCCGCACCAGCGTCACCATCAAGACCGCTGTCGCGGCGGTGGCGGCGGAGATCATGCCGGGCCTGCCGCCGACGATTGCGGTGATGACGGCGATGGAGAACGAGGCGTAGAGCCCGATCTTCGGATCGACGCCGGCGATGATGGAAAAGGCAATGGCCTCCGGAATCAACGCCAGCGCCACCACAAGGCCGGAGAGAACATCGCCACGAATATTCCCCAGCCATTCCTTGCGGAGGCCGTAAAAAATGTCGGAGTTCACGCAACTGCTCCAGTGGACTAGGCAAGGGGAGAGGCCGGGGGCTGGTTGCCAGGCCGTGTCGGGCTACATCCACGAAGCGCTATGAATGCAAAGGCGAAATGGATCGCCCGCAGCCGGGGCCGCGGGCAAGTTCCCGGGAACCTAAGCCCGAGGCCGATTTTTGCAATGCAACATTCTGGCAAGCCCGCGTTCCGGAATGTTCATGGCGCTGCGGCGGTGCTAGGATCGGCCTGAATTCAATTTCTGCCGCCAGACACCTGGCCTCCCGGGAGATGCACTTATGACCGCCACCCCGCCGATCTACCTCCGCCTGAACGATGCCGACAATGTCGTGGTCGCCCGGACCGACATCCTGCCCGGCACGCCGGTGGAGAAGGTGAAAACCACTGCCGCCGTCCCGGCCGGCCATAAGATCGCGACCAAGGCCATCGCCGAGGGCGAGCCGGTGCGCAAATACAACCAGATCATCGGCTTTGCCTCGCAGGCGATCCAACCGGGCGACCATGTCCATGTCGACAACTGCGCCATGGCCGACTTCGACCGCGACTACGCCATCGGCGAGGACGCGCGGGAGGTCAACTTTCTGGCGGCGCACGAGCGGGCGACCTTCCAGGGCTTCAAGCGCGCCAATGGCCGGGTCGGCACGCGCAACTACCTGGGAATTCTGACCAGCGTGAACTGCTCAGCCAGCGCCGCCCGCTTCATCGCCCAGTCGGTGCAGACGCCGGAATTCCGGGAGCGCTATCCCAATATCGACGGCGTGGTGGCGCTGACCCACTCAACCGGCTGCGGCATGGCCGGCGCTGGCGAAGGCTATGACAACCTGCAGCGCGTGCTCTGGGGCCATGCGCGGCATCCGAACTTTGGCGGCGTGCTGATGGTCGGCCTCGGCTGCGAGGTGAACCAGATCGACTTCCTGCTGGAGGCCTATGGCATCGAGCGCGGCCCGCACTTCCAGACCATGAACATCCAGAACGCCGGCGGCACCCGCAAGACGGTGGAGTGGGGCAAGGCGATGCTGGAGGACATGGCGCCCAGCGTGAACCAAGCAACGCGCGAGACCGTGGACGCCTCCCATCTGAGCGTCGCGCTGCAGTGCGGCGGCTCCGATGGCTATAGCGGCATCACCGCGAACCCGGCCCTGGGGGCGGCGACCGATATCCTCGTGCGCCATGGCGGCCAGGGCATCCTGGCGGAGACGCCGGAGATCTATGGCGCGGAGCACCTGCTGACCCGCCGCGCGGTCTCCGAGGAGGTCGCGAACAAGCTGATCGAGCGCATCCGCTGGTGGGAGGATTATTGCGAGCGCAATGGCGGCGAGATGAACAACAACCCCTCGCCCGGCAACAAGGCAGGCGGCCTGACCACTATCCTGGAGAAGTCTTTGGGTGCGGCGGCCAAGGGCGGCACGACCAACCTGACCGGCGTTTACAAGTACGGCGAGCCGGCGACCGCTCCCGGCTTCGTGTTCATGGACTCGCCCGGCTACGACCCCGCCTCGATCACCGGCCAGGTGGCCAGCGGCGCGAACCTGGTGACGTTCACGACGGGCCGCGGCTCGGTGTTCGGCTACAAGCCGGTGCCGTCGATGAAGCTCGCAACCAACACCACGATGTACAAGCACATCGAGGAGGACATGGACATCAACTGCGGCACCATCGCCGACGGTGAGAAAACCGTGCAGGAGGTGGGCGAGGAAATCTTTGCCTATTGGATGCAGGTGGCCTCCGGCGCCAAAACCAAGAGCGAGGCCCAGGGCTTTGGCGATGCCGAGTTCATTCCCTGGCAGATCGGCGCGACGATGTAGGGGCGGGGCCATGCAACTCGGTGCGTTTTCGATCAGTCTGGCGGTTAAAGACCTGCAAGCCTCCAAGGCGTTTTATGAGAAGCTGGGCTTCCTCCCTCTCATGGAGGAGCACTCGCCGAACTGGGTCATCCTGAAGAACGGAGACCACATTATTGGCCTGTTCGAAGGGATGTTCGAGCGCAACATGCTGACCTTCAACCCCGGCTGGGATCAGAATGCGGCGGAGGTCAATCCCTTCGCCGACGTGCGCGAGTTGCAGAAAACCCTAAAGGCCGCCGGTGTCGTCTTCGCCCAGGAAGCCGACGAGGCCGGGACGGGGCCGGCCAGCTTTGTCGTGCACGATCCGGACGGCACCCCGATCCTGGTGGATCAGCACCGTTAACCCTGACAGGAACCCGGATGTCTTTCGTCGAAACCTACCGCGGGGTGATCACGCAGGCCGACTGCGATCATCTGGGCCATATGAATGCCGCCCGCTATGTCGGGCTCTGTGGCGACGCCGTCATCGCGCTGCAGACCATGTGGGGGGTGACGCCGGACGATGTGCGCAATGGGCGGCGGATTTCCTTTGCCGTCGTCCGGATGGAAGGTGATTTTAAAGCGGAAGTGCAGGTGGGTGAGGCCGTGGTCATGAAGACGGCGGTACTGGAGGTTGGCGGTAAGTCTATGCTGCTGCGCCATCAACTGGTGCGGGCGGATGGCGTGATTGCCTTCGATTCCCGGTTCAGAGCCGTGCTGTTCGACCTAGTCAACCGCCGGGCGGCGGAGATACCGCCCGAAGTGCGGGCCAAAGCAGAAGCGATGATGGAAACCTAAATGCCCTATCTCGAAACCTACCGCGGGGTCGTGAACCAGGCGGATTGCGATCACCTGGGCCACATGAACGTCGCCCGTTACTATGGCATTTGTGCCGATGTCGGCGTGATCCTGCAGAATGAGATCGGCCTCACGCCGGACGATATTCGCCGCGGCCGGCGCCTCGCCATGGTCGTGGTCCGCAACGAAAGCGACTTCAAGGCAGAGATCCTGGTCGCCGAGCCCGTGATCATGCGCTCCGCCATTCTGGAGATCGGCAGCAAATCCATGCTGTTTCATCACCAGTTGTACCGGGCGGACGGCGTGATCGCCTTCGACACGACCCAGCGGGTGGTGATGTTCGACCTGGAAAAGC
>JAPOJR010000054.1 GCA_029978325.1 Alphaproteobacteria bacterium
CTCCTCCAGATGTTTACGATGTGCGGACCGCACAGTGGCAACGCATTCGCGGGAAATTGTTGGCGGAATTAGGCGGTGGCGTTTTCCGCAGTTGGCTGAAGCCGATGATGCTGTGCGACATGGATAACGACTCGGTCACTATCGGCGTACCAACGCGCTTTATGCGTGACCGGGTGAATGCGCTTTATGGCGACAGGTTACGGGCTCTATGGGCTGCGGAAGGTGTCGACTGCGTGCATACGATCGTGAGTTCAGGCGTCGAGGCGCGTCCGAAGCCGGTTGCTCCGGTGGAGCCTGACTGCGATATCGGCAGTGACGCCGCGGACGCAAACGCTTTGGTCGAGCCTGTTCCATCCGATGACAGGCCCGATGGTCTGGACACCTCCGCGCCCAAGGATGAATGGATCACCAGCCTGGGGGCCTCGCTGGACCAAAGGCTGATATTCGACAACTTCGTCGTGGGGAAACCGAACCAGTTTGCGCACGCAGCATGCCGCCGTGTGGCGGATGCAACCGAAGTCGCGTTCAACCCGCTGTTTCTTTACGGGCCGGTTGGGATGGGCAAAACGCACCTGATGCATGCCATTGCCTGGCATATTCGGCAGCGGGCGCCACAACGCCGGGTTCTGTACATCTCGGCGGAAACCTTCATGTACCAATTCATTCGCGCCGTGCGGTTCCGCGATACCGTTGCGTTTAAGGAGCAGTTCCGGTCGGTTGACGTGTTGATGGTTGACGACGTGCAGTTCATCTGCGGCCGAGAGTCGACCCAAGAGGAATTTTTTCACACATTCAACGCATTGGTCGATCAGGGACGCCAGGTCGTGATCAGTGCCGACAAGTCGCCATCCGACCTTGAGGGGCTGGAAGAACGGCTACGGTCGCGACTCGGCTGGGGCTTGGTGGCGGACCTGCATCCCACAGATTACGAACTGCGGCTTTCCATTCTGGAAGCCAAAGCCGACCTGTTGAATTTGGATTTGCCGAAGCCGGTGATGGAGTTTATCGCCCATCGGATTTCGTCGAGCGTGCGCGAGCTGGAAGGCGCGCTGAACCGCCTCGTCGCCCATTCCGAATTGGTTGGCCGCGAACTGACGATCGAGGCGACGCAGGAATTGCTGCGGGACGTGTTGCGGGCAAACGACCGCCGGGTCACCATCGACGATATTCAGCGCCGGGTTGCAGAGCACTACAACATCCGTCTGGCCGACATGTCGTCGCCGCGGCGCGCCAGAGCGGTCGCCCGTCCCCGCCAGGTGGCGATGTATCTGGCCAAGCAATTGACATCCCGCTCTTTGCCGGAGATCGGTCGCAAGTTTGGCGGCCGCGACCATACCACGGTGATGCACGCGGTGAAAAAGGTCGATGAATTGCAGGCTTCGGACCGCGGCATGCAGGAGGATATCGAATTGCTGCGCCGGATCCTGGGCGCCTGACCGGTCAGGCCGGCCGGCGCATCACAACGTGTTCCGGCTCGGCAGTTAGCACGCACGCGTCCGTCTGGTTGCGTACGTCCCAAGTGAGGCCGACATACCCACGGTCGGGCCGTGATGACGGCGTGAGTGACCGCACTGTGACCACTACGCGCAGCGTGTCGCCGGCATAGACCGGTTTGAGGAACCGCACGCCGTCCAGCTTGCGGCCGGTAATGTTGGTCCCGGCGAACAGGCCGGTGGAATGGACCAGACGGAAGCAGACGCTAAGCGTGTGATAGCCGCTGGCGATCAGCCCGCCATAGATCGAATGCTCGCGGGCATAGTCGACATCGGTATGGAACGGCTGCGGATCGAACTGCCAGGCAAAGTCGATGATCGCGGCTTCGGTAAAGGTGAAGCCGGGGGATTTAAACTGCTCGCCGACGGTCAGGTCGTCGAAATAATGCGCAGCGACGCCAACGGTTGGGGAGGCCATTCTTCCGATCCTCGGGTTAGCCGGCGCGTCGCTCACTCCAGAACCGCATGATGCTGGCCGCGATGGAGCAGACGCAAAAAGCGATAATACATGCAAGCGTCCATCCAGAAAACACCAAGCGCCTATCGAACTGTTGGACGGCGAAGACACATACCGGGCCCAAAGTGCGAAACGCGTTGGCTGCCAGCGGAGAGCTGCGTTTGACGCCGATACGCACCAGCATCGCCGGCAGCACGATCAACAGGAACGCAACGGCGGTTAGCCAGGCCATCTCCCCTGCCGCCGGGCGCATCTCCGGGGTGCCGATGGCTAGCTCCAGCCCGCCGGCAACGACCAGGGTGAGGAAGAAACTGACCCCAAGCCCGGCCTCTGTACTGACGCCGGCATCATTCAGCCGACGGGTATAGAGATAGCTCACGGTGATGGCGACGCCGCCCAGGCCCGCGCCTGCGATAGCGCTTGCCTGCACTATGGCGGAGCCGGACGAAAGCCCGGATTGGCCTGCCAGTACAATCACGGCCAAGCCGACCAGCGCCGCGGCTAGCCCTACATACGCGGCCGTCTCTCCAGAGGGCCTTCGGGTCTGCGCATAAACCCCCGTCCCCATCGCCAATACCGTCAGAGGCCCGGCCCCATTATACACCGTTGCTACCACCGCCGGCTCCAGATGGCGAAGCGAATATAGAAAACCCAGCCATGCCGCAGCCGTCATAACGTTTACCAACCAGACCGTGCGCAAGCGGCCTCGCAGCAGCCGGAAATCATCCGGAGTGCGCCAACATGCATAAGCCAGAAACACGGCGGTCGAAGCGCTGAACGCCACGACTGCGACAAACAGAAAACTGACCGACTGAAACACGTTGCCGAAGAGCGCGTCGCGAACGCCCTGAAACACCGCGAAGGCCAATAGCGCGGCAAGACCGATCTGCGAGGGCGACATGAACTAATTTCCCGGCGAACAAGGCTCACGATGCGTTAGCCTGCCGCCCTCTTTCCACATCAGCCACCCGAATCTTGCGCGTGGTGGAACCGGGCCCGAGTACTACTCAGCCGCCAGGTCCGCCTGATCCTTGGCGTTGTAGTTGGCGTCATACCACCAGAGCAGATAATCGCTGTAGGTCATCGGCTCGTATTTGGGCGGGTCGCCCGGCCCTTGGCAGGTGGGCAGGCATTCGATCACAGTATCCATGTGCGGCCCCAGGAAATAAGGAATGGCGTACCGGTCCTGGCCGATGGGCGGCAGCGCCCGGTGCGGCGTCGACCGGTAATGACCATTGGTCCAGCGGTGCAGCATATCGCCGGAATTTACGACGAACGAGCCCGGCACGTAGGGCACGTCCAGCCATTCGTCATCGCCAACGCGCGCTTGTAGGCCGGCGACGCCGGACTGGGCGAGGAAGGTCATGAAATTGGCATCGGTGTGAGGGGCAATGCCATACTGCCCAGCCTCCCGTTCGCTCACCTGGTGATAGTGCGAGAGGCGGAAGGAGAACTGGCTTTCGGCGAATGCCCGATCGAAATAGTCTGGCTGAAGGTCCAGCGACTCCGCCAGCGCCGGCAGCATGCTTCGCGCCATGGCATCAACGGCGTCGGTATATTCCAACAGAGTTTCGCGAAAGCCCGGCAGGTTTGCCGGCCACTCGTTCGGGCCGGCGAAGCGGCGGCCGGCCTGTACCAGCGGATCATCCGCCGACCGTTCACGCTTGATGAAAAACGCCTCGTTCAGGTCTGGCTTCGCCGCCGCCTCGCTAACGCGGGAGGTTCGCACGTTATAGCGCCCAGAGGCCATATAGCCGTTGTTGTGCGCATTCATCAGCACCTTTTGCTTATCCGCCATCGGCTGCGCGTGAAAACGCCGGGCCTCGGCGAAGGTGCGGTCTATCAGCGGCTGCGGCACGCTATGGCCGGTGATGATGAGAAAGCCGATGCGGGTAAAGGTATCGCGCAATTGCCCGGCCACCAGCGCCCGACCGGCACTGCTGCCATCGGCGAGCGGGGAGATGTCGATGACGGGGATTTGGTCGGGGGTTGGTGTCCGGGGCATTATTGCGAAGCCTTTCTGTGTGTCAGGCGGTCTTGACGGCCTCGGCGATTGCTTTGCCGATTTCCTCGGTCGAGCCGTTGCCGCCCATGTCGCGAGTCTTGGGCCCGCCGCCGGTCAGAACGGTTTCTATGGCGCGCTCTATGGCCTTGGCGGCGTCGTGGTGGCCCAGATGGCCCAGCATCATGGCGCCCGACCAGATCTGGCCGATGGGGTTGGCGATGCCCTTGCCGGCGATGTCCGGCGCAGACCCGTGCACCGGCTCAAACATCGAGGGATAGATGCCTTCCGGGTTAATGTTCGACGATGGCGCGATGCCGATCGAGCCTGCCACCGCCGGCCCAAGGTCGGAAAGAATGTCGCCGAACAGGTTCGAGCCCACCACCACATCGAACCAATCCGGATGTTGGACGAAGTGCGCGGTCAGGATATCGATATGGTATTGGTCGGTCGTCCCCTCTGGATAGCTCTGCTTCATCAGCGCGAAGCGCTCGTCCCAATACGGCATGGTGTGGATGATGCCGTTCGATTTGGTGGCCGATGTCACTTTCTTGCGCTTGCGCGTCATGGCGAGCTCGAACGCATATTTCAGGATGCGGTCGACGCCGCGGCGGGTGAAGGTGGTCTGCTGGCTTACCATCTCGTGCTCGGTGCCGCCATAGAGCCTGCCGCCGATTTCCGAATACTCGCCTTCGACGTTTTCGCGCACGACATAAAAGTCGATGTCCTCCGGCCCACGGTCGCGGAGCGGCGAGGTAATGCCGTCGAGCAGGCGGATGGGGCGGACATTGGCATACTGGTCGAACTCGCGCCGGAT
Organism: Alphaproteobacteria bacterium; assembly: GCA_029978325.1. GTDB lineage: Bacteria > Pseudomonadota > Alphaproteobacteria > Bin95 > Bin95 > JACKII01. Next base: position 4,770 of record JAPOJR010000054.1, read on the forward strand.
CGGGATCAGCATCCCCCAGAGCGAGATGTGATCCGGCACGCTGGGCCAGCCGACGGCGCCAAGGAAGATGGCGTCGTGCGGCCGCAACAGGTCGATGCCGTTCTTCGGCATCAACCGCCCGGTCTTGGCGTAGTCCTCGCAGGACCAGTCGAACTGGGTAAATTCGTATTCCAGGCCAAAGCGCGAGCCGACGGCGTCCAGCACGCGGATGCCTTCCGGCACCACTTCCTTGCCGATGCCGTCGCCAGGAAGAACGGCGATCTTGTATTTGTTGGTCATAGTCAGGCGTTTCCTGCTTTGGCGTAACAATGCGGGTTAGAGGATAGCGATAGCTTCGACCTCGATAACGAAGCCGGGTTGGGCGAGCGCGGTGACGCCGACCAGCGTGCTGGCAAGCTTGACATCGCCGAACACCTCGGCGCGGGCGGCGCGATAGTCGGCAACCTTGCTCATGTCGGTGACGTAGACGTTGAGGCGGGCGATATCCTTGACCGTGCCGCCGCCGGCCTCGATCTGTGCCTTGACGTGCCGGAAGCAGGCCAGCGCCTGCGCCTTCATATCGCCGGGGTTGGCGACGCCGCCATTGGCGTCGTAGTCCACCTGGCCGGACAGAACGAGCATGGTTGATCCGCCGGTGATCTTCACCGCCTGGGCATAGGTGGGCGGGTTAAACACGCTCGGCGCGCAATAGTTTTCGAACTTGGCCATCGGTCGGCTCCTCAAGGTAAGAATTATCGTTGCGGAGTGTACCCGCACGCCGCGGCAATCGCTACAGCCATCCGCTTGTGTTTCCGATGGCGAAGAGGGAAGCTGGAACGGCCCCAACGCTAACAGACAACAGCAGCCGAGGAATGCCAATGAACGACACCTTGCAACGCCTGCTCGACCGGGCGGAAATCCAGGACCTGATGGCCGTCTATGCCCGCGCTGTCGACCGGGCGGACTGGGAGGGCGTGCGTAGGGTCTATCACCCGGACGCCTTCGACGATCACGGCGACTACAAGGGCGGGGTCGATGGCTTCATTCGGTTCGCCAAGGAGCGCAACGGCATCCTGCCGCAAGGCATGCACTTTCTGGGCCAGTGTCTGGTTGAGTTCTGTGCCGGTCAGCCCGACTCCGCGCACGATGTGGCCATCGCCGAAACCTACTTCATGACGGCGCATACCCTAACCGCCGAGGGCGCGAGGGGCTATCGCGTGCCCGGCGCCGAGGACCAGACAGTGCAACTCTCGCACTACGGCCGCTATGTCGACCGGGTTGAGCGGCGCGGCGGTCCCTGGCTGATCGCCCACCGGATTTGCGTGTTCGAAACTACGCGCCTCGCCATCGGCGACGTGCCAGCGTTGGGCGCTGACTGGGCGCACCAGCGCCGCGATCAGAATGACCCGATCTTTAAGCTGCGGCGGGAGGCGGGTCTGAACGGCTAGCCTAAATGCGGTTGGGACGTGGCCTCTCGACCCTCGTCCTGGCCGCCACCGGCCATGCGGATGATGGCGAACCCGACGACTGCGCTGGCGATCGATCCTACCAGCACGCCCAAACGGATCGGCGCTTCAAAGGATGCGTGCTCGAACGCCAATCCGCCGATGAACAGGCTCATAGTAAAGCCGATGCCTGCCAGCGCCGCGACGCCATAGAGCTGTACCCAGTTCGCCCTGGCCGGCATTGGCGCCAGACCAAAGCGGATGGTAAGGTACAGTAGGCCGAAGACGCCGATCTGCTTGCCCAGGAACAGGCCAAGCGCAATGCCCAGCGTCACCGGCTCGAACACGCTCTCCAGCGTCATGCCTTGGAACGAAACGCCCGCATTTGCGAATGCAAACAGCGGCAGAATAGCGAACGCCACCCAGTTGTGCAGGCCGTGTTCCAGGTCCTCTAGCAGGGTGTGGTCGCCGCCTTTATACGGCAGCAGCGGAATTGCGAAGGCGGTGACGACGCCAGCCAGGGTCGCGTGCACGCCCGACTTCAGCACCAGCACCCACAGCACAATGCCCAATAGCACGTAGGGCGCGACCTTGGTGACCCGGAATAGGTTCAGCAACACCAGGCCGGCGATGGGTATGATCGCTGCCAGCAGCATCACATGCGACAACTCGCTGGTATAGAAAAACGCAATGATCAGGATTGCGCCCAGATCGTCGAAAATGGCGATGGCCAGGAGCAGTATTTTCAGAGAGGGCGGCGCCCACTTGCCCAGGAGCGACAGCACCGCCAGGGCGAAGGCAATGTCCGTGGCGGCGGGAATCGCCCACCCGTTCAGGTTTTGCGGCTCGCTGAAGTTGAGGGCGGCATAGACCAGTGCTGGCACGGCCATGCCGCCGACAGCGGCAATCCCCGGCAGTGAGACCTGGGCCAGGCTCGACAGTTCGCCGGCGCGAAACTCTCGTTTGATCTCCAGCCCAACCAGGAAGAAAAATACTGCCATCAGGCCGTCATTAATCCATAGTAACAGTGGCTTGGCTAGTTTCAGTTCGCCGAACTGCAATACCACCGGCAGATCGAGAAAGCCTTGATAAAGCGACGACAACGGGCTGTTCGCCATGCCCATGGCCACAATTGTCGCCAGCACCAACATAATGCCGCCGGCGGCTTCCAGTTTCAGGAAGTCGTTGAAGGCGGCGGAAACCGCCGCAGTTGTCTTTCTCATGCTTTTTCCCGCCTCTAAGCCCATGCCTGTGTACTTTGTTGTGGCGGAACATGGGGTTCCGTTCTGGCGCAGACAATGAAAAATGGCGGGAAGTACGTCATCGGTTGCGGCATCGACGGCAAGTGGCGCTGCGATGCGATCTGATACTTGACCTGCCGCCGTGGTTGACGTATTCAGCGCGTCTTCCGCAAGGATGGTGCCCTTAGCTCAGCCGGTTAGAGCGCCTGGTTGTGGTCCAGGAGGTCGCCGGTTCGAATCCGGTAGGGCACCCCACCATCCATAGCGTTGATTTCCCACCCTTCCTTACCCTTCGGCAAAAAAGCTGCATTTTGGCGGTCGACCCCGAACGACGTTGACGGCAAGATGCTGCAAAACCGAGTAAGCAGGGAACATTCCGAATATGTCTGAAGCCGCCGCCGCACCGGCGAAAGCGCCCGCAATCCGCGATGCCGCCACGATGATCATCGTCCGCCAACACCGGGGCGAGCCGAAAGTATTGATGGGGGAAAGGTCCTCGGGGCATGTGTTTTTTCCGCACCACTATGTGTTTCCCGGTGGGCGGGTAGACCGCGCCGATGGATACGTCAAACCGGCGACGGACCTGCGCGCAGATGTTCTGGAGCGCCTCACCCAGGCCTGTACTGAGCGCCGCGCCCGCGCACTGGCGATGGCGGCTGTGCGCGAGACCTTTGAGGAGGCGGGTCTGATTATCGGCAAGCCGCACCCGGTGCAGCAGCGAGCGCCAAAGGGTTGGGAAGATTTTTTTGCCACTGGCAATGCGCCGTGCCTTGAGAATTTGTCGTTCATCTATCGCGCCGTGACGCCGCCTGGCCGTCCCCGCCGCTTTAACGCCCGTTTCTTTGTGATCGACGCCGAACACGTCCAAGGCGACATGGATCGCGACGACCAGGGCGACGGCGAATTGCTGAAGCTGAAGTGGTTCACATTCGCCGATGCCTACGAACTGAAAATCCGCCCTATCACGGCGATGGCGTTGAAGGAAATTGAAGCGCGCATTGCCGGCGGCAATCTGCATGACCCGAACCGGCCTGTGCCGTGGGTCAAGTCCGTCGGCAAGGAAAGGGTGAAGGGCTATCACTGAGGAACTGCTCACTGTCGCCGACATGAGCGAGGCCGACCGGCTGACGATTGCCGGCGGCATCCCAGGGCCGGAATTGATGGAAACGGCGGGCCGCGCCGTTGCCGATGCCATTTGCCTGCGCTGGCGGGCATGCCCGGTGAGCGTGCTGTGCGGACCAGGCAACAATGGCGGCGATGGATTCGTCGTCGCCCGCTTGCTGGCGGAACGCGGTTGGCCGGTGCGGGTTGCGTTGCTTGGCTCCCGCGCGGCGCTCAAAGGCGATGCGGCGCATCATGCCGCTTTATGGTCTGGACCCGTCGAGCCTGTATCTCCGCAATGCCTTGCCGGTGCGGGATTAGTGGTCGATGCGCTGTTTGGCGCCGGGCTGGCCCGTCCGCTGACCGGAGCGGCAGCAGAGACACTGCGCGCGATTGCCTGTCCTGTCGTGGCGGTGGATACGCCCAGTGGCGTCCACGGCGACACTGGCGCAGTTCTTGGCTATGCGGCCAGGGCAACGTTGACGGTTACGTTTTTCCGTCTGAAGCCGGGGCATTTGCTCTATCCCGGACGCGGCCTTTGCGGCGAGACGCTTTGCGCCGATATCGGCATCGTTCCCGGCGTTCTCGACCGCATTCAGCCCTTGACCCGGCGAAACACACCGTCCGGCTGGCCTCTCCCGTCGCGTGGAGCGGACGACCACAAGTACCGTCGTGGCCATTGCCTTATTGCGACAGGCATCATGCCGGGCGCAGCGCGGCTGGCCGCCCATGCCGCCTTGCGGGCTGGGGCCGGCCTGGTCAGTGTCGCCGTCGCGCCGGCGCGAATAGCGGAGGTGGCGGCGATGCCCGCCGCCGTCATTGTGCGGCCCAGTGCTGACCTTCCCAGTTTTGTCCGGCTCGCTGCGGAATCGCGCGTCTCATCCTTGATCGTCGGCCCTGGGGCCGGCGCGGACGGCCGGACCCGCCGCCGGGTGTTGGCGGCTTTGGCCACGGGCAAAGCGTTGGTGCTTGACGCCGACGCGCTCACGGCGTTTGCTGGCGAGCCTGCGCGACTGCTGGACGCCCTACCGGCATCGCCGGTTGTATTGACGCCGCATGAGGGCGAATTCGGGCGGCTGTTTCCGGAGATTGCGGACGACAAGCTCAGCCGCGCCCGTCACGCCGCGGCGAAATCCGGGGCGGTCGTGCTGTTAAAGGGGGCGGATACGGTTGTTGCGGCACCGGATGGGCGCGCTGCAATAAATGCGAATGCGCCGCCGTGGCTTGCTACCGCAGGCAGCGGCGATGTGCTGGCCGGGATGATCGGCGGCCTGCTGGCTCAGGGTTTGGCGCCCTTTGAGGCTGCCTGCGCCGGCGCATGGCTGCATGGCGCGGCTGCCGAGATCGTAGGGGAAGGTCTGATCGCCGACGATCTGCTGGACGCCCTGCCATCGGCTATTGCTGCGGCCCGCGACCACGGAGATATTGGGCATAGCTGAGCGATCAGGGTAAATTACCGAAATCGCTGTGGTTTGGATGTTTCATGGACCCTATTCTCATCGGCATTGCGTTTTTGCTTGGCTTTGCGGCGCGGCAAGTCGGCCAGCCGCCGCTGGTAGGATTCCTGGTTGCTGGGTTCGTTGCACATGCCTGCGGCATACAGGGCGGCGCCGCGCTCAATGCCGTGGCCGATCTGGGTGTGACGCTGCTGCTGTTCTTGATCGGCCTGGAACTCGATCTGCGGCGTTTGTTGAAATTCGAGATATGGGCGACGGCAAGCGGACATGCAGCTTTGTCGACCGGTCTTTTCGCCGGGGCGGCGATCGCCGCCGGTGCAGCAGGATTGGGCGCGCTGGCTGGGCTGACCTGGGAAGGTGCATTGGCGCTGGGATTCGCGCTGTCGTTTTCGTCCACGGTGTTTGCGGTCAAGAATTTGGACGACCGCGGCGAACGCAGCGCGATGCATGGGCGGGCTGCGATCGGCATCCTGGTTCTGCAAGATCTTTTCGCGGTGATTTTCCTGACATTTGCCAGCGGCAAGCTGCCGGAGGTCTGGGCGGTGGCCCTTGTTGGCGTAATCCTGTTGCGCGTGCCGCTGCTGGCCGTATTGGCTCGCGCCGGGCATGGCGAACTGGTCATTTTGTTCGGGTTGTTCGTCGCCTTGGGGCTGGGGGCTGGCGGTTTCGGCGTCGCTGGTTTGAAGCCGGATCTGGGTGCTTTGGTGCTGGGCGCGGTCCTGGCTGGACACCCTCGCACCAGGGAATTGGCGCATTCGCTGTTTCCGCTCAAAGACCTGCTATTGGTCGGCTTTTTTTTGCAGATCGGCTTGTCCGGGCTACCGACCTGGGAGCATTTGGCCGTCGCATGGTTTTTGGTTGCGTGCGTGTCCGTCAAGATCGTTTTGTTCTTCCTGGCCTTCGCACAGTTGCGGTTCCGTGCCCGCTCTTCGGTCTTGGCGGCGCTGGCGCTGGGCAGCTATAGCGAGTTCGGCCTGATTGTGTGTGCGGTGGCGGCCCAGGCAGGGTGGCTAGCGCCGCACTGGCCCGGCGTTGTCGCGGTCGCCGTCGCCGGCAGCTTTATTTTGGTCGCGCCATTCCAGAATGCGGCGCACGCGCTGAACCCGCACAAGCACCGATGGCTGACCAGGTTTGAGCGCCGCCGGCGGCATTCCGAGGAACAGCCCATCCTGTTGACCGATGCGCGGATCGCTGTATTGGGGATGGGGCGTGTCGGCACCGGCGCTTATGCCGACCTGGTTGCGCACTGTGGCGATGTTGTCATAGGTGTCGAAGTCGATGCCGCCAAGGTGACGGCAGCCCGGGAATTGGGCCACCGGGTAATTCAGGCGGATGTCACTGACCCCGCATTCTGGCACCGATTGGAACGGGGGCGGATTGAATTGATTTTGTTGGCCATGCCGGCGCATGACAGCAATATTCACGCCTACGAACTGCTGCGCGCCAGCAATTACGAAGGCAAGGTTGCCGCTATCGCTCGATTTCCGGACGAGGTGGCGGTCCTGCAAGAAGCTGGGGTCGACGTCGCCTTCAACATGTATGCGGAGGCTGGCGCCGGTTTCGCCAGCCATGTTCGCAGCAATTTGGAAGATGTGATCCCTATCGCCAGCCCGAAACCATAGACCGGACCCGCGAGGCAAATCCGATGACACAACCAACCGGCCAAGCCGTCGCGCTTGCCTATGACGAGGTTGGCAGTGGCCCGCCGCTGCTGATCCTGCACGGCCTTTTGGGACAGGCGCGAAACTGGGCCAGCCAGGCCAAGCTGTTCGGCCAGCACTATCGCACCTTGAGCGTCGACCTGCGCAACCATGGCCGTTCGCCTTGGGCGTCGGGGATGACGTATGAAGACATGGCGGCGGACATCGCGGCGTTGGCGGAAGCGGTCGGACCGCCGGTGCGGATCGTTGGTCATTCCATGGGTGGCAAAGTGACGATGGTGGTGGCGCTCAAATATCCGGACCTGATCGAAAAGGCCGTTGTCGTCGATATCTCGCCGATACGGCATGAGGATTCGCCCTTCTACGGCTATCTGGAAGCAATGCTGGCATTGGACCTGGAGTCTATTACCCGGCGGGGGCAGGCCGACCGCCTGTTGGCGGATGCAATTCCAAACGACGCTGAACGGGCGTTCTTGTTGTTGAATCTGGCGGCAGAAGCCGGGAAGGGGCTGCATTGGAAGCCGAACCTACAGGAACTGTACGACCGGCTGATCGATATCCTGGATTGGCCGGATCATCTGTTCGGCTATCAGAACGCGGACCCGATCCTGTTCATCGCCGGCGGGAACTCACCCTATATCCAGCCAAGCCATAAACCGGCCATTGCCCGACTGTTTCCCAACGCCCGATACGCCACCATCGCCAACGCCGGCCATTGGGTGCATGCCGAGCAGCCGCAGGCGCTTTTTCAGACGGTTGCGGACTTCCTCGCCGATTGAAACGGCGCTATGCTGCGCTGCAATATTCCCATGATCTCGCTCAAGGACCAGAGACCATGACCGTCGCCGATATCCACGGCCCCACCAGCCATGTCTATTTCTCGCAACGCCTGCGCCTGCATTATGTCGACTGGGGCAATCGCGGCGCGCCGCCGCTGCTGATGGTGCACGGCGGGCGGGACCATTGCCGGAACTGGGACTGGGTCGCGCAGGAATTGCGCCACGACTATCATATCATCGCGCCGGACCTGCGCGGCCACGGCGACAGCGAATGGTTGCGCGGCTCGGTCTATCGCATCCAGGACTATATTTACGATATCGCCCAGTTGATCCACCAACTCAACCTGGCCCCGGTGACCATTCTCAGCCATTCGTTGGGTGGCCAGATCAGCCTGGCCTACACCGGCATCTATCCTGAGAATGTGAAGAAAATCCTGGCGATTGAGGGGCTCGGCATGTCGCCGAAGCGCAATGCCGAGCAGGCGGCGACGCCGCCGCATGAGCGCATGCAGAAATGGATAACGGAATTACGGGGCATCGCCGGCCGCAGCCCGCGCCGCTATGCGAGCCTGGACGAGGCCTTCCAGCGGATGCACGAGGCCAACAAGCACCTGTCGGCCGAGCACGCCCGACACCTGACCGAACATGGCGTGAACCAGAACGAGGATGGCACCTATAGCTGGAAATTCGACAACTATGTTCACGCCGACCGTCCCTTCGGCATGAGCCCGGAACAGAACGCCGAACTATGGCAGCGCATCACCTGCCCGACCATGCTGGTCTATGGCGAAGACAGCTGGGCCAGCGATCCTGTGAAGGATGGCCGGGCGAAAAACTTCACTACCGCGGAAATCGTCCGGGTGCCGCGCGCCAGCCATTGGGTGCATCACGACCAATTGACCGTCTTTATGGGACATGTTCGCCGGTTCCTGGCGGACGACTACCGCACCCCCTAGCGTCACCCCTTTGCCTTGCCTACACTGCGGCGCACGTCCCCCAAGGGACACCCGCTTGCAGATAGAAACGAGGAAGGCATGTCCTCTTACGATTACATCGTTGTCGGCGCCGGCTCTGCCGGCTGTGTTATGGCGGCGCGGTTGAGCGAAGACGCAACCAAGACCGTGCTGTTATTGGAGGCCGGTCCCGAAGACAAGTCGATGTGGATCGACATTCCGGCCGGTTTTTCGAAGCTGCTGAACAGCCCGACCTATAACTGGAATTTCGAGACCGAGCCCGATCCGGGCATGCACAACCGCAAGATCCCGATTCCGCGCGGCAAGACATTGGGCGGGTCGTCGTCGATCAACGGTATGCTCTATGTGCGCGGCAATCCGCTGGACTACAACTCGTGGAGCCAGTTGGGCAACCGCGGCTGGTCCTATGAGAGCGTGCTGCCGTATTTCAAAAAGTCCGAACATTTTGAGGGCGACGGCGACGAAACCCGCGGCAAAGGCGGTCCGTTGAACGTTGCGCATATGCGCGAACACCACCCGATTTGCGACGCCTGGATTCAGGCCGCGAAAGCCGAAGGGTTTCCGATCAACAACGACTATAACAACGGCGACCAGCAGGGCTTCGGCTACTACCAGGTGACCCAGAAGGACGGCAAGCGCCACAGCTTGGCTCGCGCCTTCCTCGACCCTGCCCGGGCGCGCAAGAACCTGCATATCGTCACTAACGCCATGACCGAGCGGGTGTTGCTGGACGGCAAGAAGTGCGTCGGCGTCGAATATTCGGTGCACGGCAAGAAGACCGTCGCCAATGCCGGGCGCGAAGTCATTGTGTGCGCCGGTGCAGTCTCTTCGCCGGGGATTCTGGAGCATTCCGGCATAGGCCGTTCCGATGTGCTGAAACCCCTGGGCATTGAGGTCAAGCACGAGCTGTTGGGCGTTGGCGAGAATTACGGCGATCACTGCGCCCCGCGCATGCGCTGGCGTGTAACCAAGCCCATTACCCTGAACGAGCAAAGCCGCGGGCTCAGCCTCGTTAAAGAGGTGCTGAAATACTACACCACCAAGCGGGGCATCCTGACCCTGACGGCGGGCGTCGCCTATGGCTTCATCAAGACGAACGAGCATGTGGAAGAGCCGGATATGCAATTCCACTTCGCGCCGGCCTCCTATGGCACGGCGGCGACGCGCGAGTTGGAGACCGAGCCGGGCATGACCACGGTCATCGGGCAATGCCGCCCGGAAAGCCGCGGCTCCATCCACCTGAAATCCGCGCGTGTCGGCGAGGCGCCGGCGATCCGGCCGAACTTCCTGACCGAAAAAGTCGATCAGGATTGCACCGTGGCCGGTCTGATGACGGCGCGCCGCATCATTGAAAATCCGGTCATGGACCCCTACCGCAAGTTCGAGGTCGCGCCGGGCCCCAACTGCACCACCTATGATGAATGGCTGGATTTTGCGCGCTCCAATGCGCAGACCACCTACCACGTCGTCGGCACCTGCAAGATGGGGCCGGACCACGACCGCATGGCCGTGGTGGACGACCAATTGCGGGTGCACGGCATCCAAGGGCTGCGGGTCGTCGATGCCTCGATTATGCCGACAGTGCCGAGCGGTAACACCAATGCGCCGACCATCATGGTGGCGGAGCGAGGTGCGGACCTGATCAAGGCGGCTGCGGCGGCTTGATGGGCTTTGGCGCGGCTGCGGGGCTGATTAGATGCCCCGCAGCTTGCGGATTTGGTCCCAGGCGGCGTTGATCCGCGCCAGTTTTTCGGTGGCGACGGCGATCGCTTCCTGCGGCAGGCCCTGCGCCATCAGCAAGTCTGGATGATTTTCGCGGACCAATTGGCGATGGCGGGCGCGGATGTCCTCCAACGGCGAGTCATGCTTTACGCCCAAGATTGTGTAGGGATCGCTTTGGTCCAGGCCCAAATGGGTTTCGCGGATCCGGGCGAAATCGCCTGTCGTGATGCCGAATATTTCCGCGACCCGGCGCAGAAATGTCATTTCATCTGCGGTTACCTTGCCATCGGCGGTGGCGATGACGAACAGGCAGTCCAGCACCTGTTCCAATACCAAGGGACTGTCGCGCAGCAGCCTGGCCAATTGCTGGGCATACGATTCGAAGCCCGCCACATCGCGCTTGGCCTGGTTGAACAGGCGGGCGACGTTCTGTTCCTCGTCTGGGGCGGTGCGAAAGACGCGGCGGAATGCGGCGATCTCGTCCGGGGTGACGACGCCATCGGCTTTCGCCATTTTTGCGCCAAGAGCGATGACGCCAATGGTAAAGCCGATCTGGCGCGTAACGTCGGCATCCGGCCGGGCCGTTGGCCGCTCGCCATCGCTTTTTTGATCCACGGCGAAATGGCCGGCGACGGCGCCGACCAATGCGCCCAGCGGTCCGCCGACCGCCAACCCAGCCGCGCCTCCTAAGATTTTTCCCCAGATACTCATCGCTGCACCTCCGCACCGCTTACGACGGTTCGCCGGCACCCTGGACCGCCGCACGCGCATGGACCATAACCATGTTTGGCGTTCAAACACCACCCCACGTTAGGCACCAAGATGACACGGCCCGATTCAGTCTCTGGTATCGCCGCGGGCGATGTACTTCCGTCGTTTGTCGGCCCGGATATCAACGGTACGCTCATCAACCTGGACAGCGATGCCCTGGCCGGACGGCCACGCCTGCTGGTTTTGCTGCCGGATGCCAATGCGCCGGCGACGCAGGCGGCGCTGTCCGATCTGGCGGCGTGGGCCGATCGCCTGGCGGGGCTGGACGTGCGGGTGTTCGTCATTGTGCCGCTGACGCCACCGCAGGCCAAAGTCTGGGTTGCAGCCCGGAGTTTGCCGTTTCCAGTGCTGTGCGACCCGGCTAACGCGGTGTTCAAGCGACTGGCCCCGCCCGCGACCCAGAGCCAGGGCCCGGCGATTGTCAGTCTGCTGTTGCGCCCGAATTGCCACGTGATGGCGGTGCTTGCCGGCGAAACCGAAGACCATGGCGATGTCGCCTGCGCCTATGTCGAGACACTGGCGCCAGAGCGGCAACATCGCATCGTCAGCGGCGGTACTGCCCCCGTGTTGTTCGTGCCCGACGTGTTTTCCGCGGAAGACTGTCAGCGCCTGATGACGATTTTTGCGCTGGAGGGCCACGACTATGTCGAACCGGGACACGGCGCCCAGGGCCGAACCACCGACTATAAGATGCGCATTCCCGATTATGGCCGCAATGACCGGGTCGACCATTGGGTGATCAAGGCGGAGACCACCAAGCTGATCGCTGACCGGCTGTTCTCGCGCGTGGCGCCCGTGGTGCGGCAGGCATTCCATTACCAATTGACCCGGCACGAGCGCTTTCGTATTGGCCGCTATCAGGCGCTGGATAGCGCCCCCGGCATTGTCGGCGCGGCCCACGGCCACCGAGACAATACGGAAAAGCAGGTGGCGCACCGGCGCTTTGCCTGCTCGGTCGCGCTGAATGCCGAGGCGCACGATGGCGGCGGCCTGGTGTTTCCGGAGTTCTCCGGCGCCGAATACACCCCCCGCACAGGTGAGGCGCTGGTGTTTTCCTCCAGTATCCTGCACCAAGTCATGCCGGTGACGCGCGGTACCCGCTTTGTGCTGTTAAGCTTTCTATTCGGCGAGACCTGAGGTCCGCGCCGACACCGTGTCGGCCAGTTCGGCCCTGCCCTCGGCGCGCAGCCCGGAGATGACGCTAGCCCGGTCGACAGGCGGGCGATTCTGGCTCATTTTCCACTTGCCCTCGATCCGGCTGAGGCGGATTTCGAAGCCGATGATGGCTTTGCACATCATGGCGATATAGTCGTCCGGCGCATCGGTGAGGGCCCAGGGTTCCGCCCGACCGGCCTCGTGTCCGTCGGTCAGCGCCGCCAGATGCGGGCGCAGCGCCTCCGGCCCCTCAAAAGTCGTGGCCTGTCCATAGGCATGGATCGCCACATAGTTCCAGGTTGGCACTACCTTGCCGCCGCTGCTGGGCTTGGTGGCATAAAGCGAGGGCGAGATATAGCCCTGCGGCCCCTGAAAGGTCAGCAACACCTCGCCGCCGGCCGCCAGCACTGCCGCATGCGGGTTCGCGCGCGCCAGATGACAGCGCACCAGGCCCCAAGGGCCGGGCTCGGAGACCACTTCCAGCGGCACATGGCTGGCGATCAGGCCGCCCGGGCCCTGGCTGACCAGCGTCGCGGCCCCGATACGGCGCATTTCGGCGTGCAGCGCTGCCGGGTCGTCCTCGCGGAATTGGGCGGGAAGATACATGGTCAAGGCCTTCTGGTTGTCATAGGCTTGTCGCGAATATCGGCTTTACTTAGGTCAAATTTTGGGAGTTGGCCATGATCCTAGCGCACATCAGCGACAGCCATATCGAGGCGCCGGGCGTTCTTACCTACGGCACGTTCGATGCCGCCGCCTCGCTCCGCCGCGTGGTGGCGGCGCTGAATGCCTGCGATCCGCAGCCGGACGCGGTGCTGCATACGGGTGACATCGTCCACCACGGCGAGGCCGCACAATATCCGCCAGCGCGGGAAATCCTGGCCGGGTTAAAAGCGCCGCTCTACGCCATCCCCGGCAACCACGACAGCCGCGAAGGGTTTGCCGAAGCCTTTGCCGACCAGCCCTGGCTGCCGAAGGACGGCCCGTTCCTGCACTACACGGTGGAGGATTTCCCGGTCCGTCTGGTCTGCCTGGATACCGTCGTGCCGGGCCAACCCTGGGGCACGCTGTGCGCCGAGCGGCTGGCATGGCTGGAGAGCCAGTTGGCGGCGCAGCCGATGCGCCCGACCATCGTCGCCTGCCATCACCCGCCCTTTGCCACCGGCCTGACCGGTTCGACCAAGGTCGGGCTCGACCAGGGCGGGGCGGAGTTCGCGGCGATCCTGGGCCGCCATGCGCAAGTGCAGCGGGTGCTGTGCGGCCACTCGCACCGGCCGATGCTGGGCGTTTTCGGTGGCCGGCCGGTTTGGGTCGCGCCGGCAACCTGCTACCAGTTCGAGGCCGGCTTCAGCGCCGAAAACACTCTGGCGCTGACGCAGGAGCCGCCGGGCTATGGCCTGCACCTCTGGCTGGAGGACCCGGTCGCGGGACCGGGCCTCGTCAGCCATTACGTGCCCGTCGGCGATTTCGGCGAGCGGCGGGTGCTGTTGCGCGACGGCAAACGGGTGTAGGCGGGCGGCCTATTCCGCCGCTGCCAGGGCGTCCTCAATCTTCCAGGTGTGGAGCACCGGCAGCACTTCCTTGGCGAACAGTTTCAGGCTGGCTTCCGCCTCGTCATAGGGGATGCCGCCGAAGCGGAAGGAGACGTTCAGTTCGAAGTCGCCGACCACTTTCCGCCGCTTTTCCAGCTCGCCCAGGATGCGGTCGGGCGTGCCCCAACTGGCCGCCTTCATGAAGTTCTCGACCGCGGGTTTCAGGTCGCCGCCGGCCTTGCGGGCGAACTCCGCCTTTTGCTGGTAGCCGTCATAGCCCTTCACGTTGGCGAAGTGCTGGCCCAGGAATTCGTAGTGGTAGAAGTTGCTCTCGGTGAACTTACCCTGATAGCGGCGGGCCATGTCCTCCGCCTTCTCGTTCGTCTCGGCGCAGACGGCGAAGTCGGTCAGCATCGGCGGCGGCGCCGCAACGCCGTGGTATTTCATGTGCAGTTCGCGGCCGAGGTCGATCACCGGCGCGCGCAACTCCCACGGGCGGTCGGCGAACATGACCATGCGCACGCCGCCGAGCTTCGCCACCGAGTCCACCGACTCCTCGCTGGTCGCGACCGAGTAGAGCCGGCCCTTCATCGAGTGCTGCGGGCGCGGGCGGATTTCGGTGCGCGGCTGCTTGTACATCGGGCCATCGCCCTCGATAAAGCCGGTCTCCAGCGCTTGCAAGATCATCGCCGACGCCTCGTCGAAGCGCTGGCGGGATTCGTCCATGGAGAGGCGGAAGGCCTCAAACTCCCGCCGGGCCAGGCCGCGGCCGACGCCAAAGCGCAGCCGGCCCTCGCTGAGGAGGTCGAGCATCACCACCTGCTCGGCGACGCGCAGCGGGTCGTGCCAGGGCAGGATGACGGCGGCGGTGCCTACGTCGATGTGCGGATACTTGGCCGCCAGGTGGGTCATGAGCTGGAGATTGTCCGGCACGAACGAGTAGTCGGCAAAATGATGCTCCGCCGACCAGAGACAGTCGAAGCCGAGGTCCGCCGCGATATCGCAGAGCTTCAGCTCTTCCTTCCAGGTCACGCCATCCGGCTGGCCGTCCCAGCCGTAATTGCTGAAGATCATGAAATAGCCGACATCCATGGGAGAG